>NZ_JOBX01000023.1:0-91539 GCF_000720645.1 Streptomyces sp. NRRL S-378 | reverse complement strand
CCAGCCCAAGGGGCTTGCAGGCGCCGTCTTGGAGGAGCGCGTAGCGATGTGACGCGCACCGGGCTCCGCCCGGACCCTCCGGCCACCCCCGTCTGTCTCTTTCTGCCCCCGGCCCGTTCCTTCATCGCGCAGCGACGCGACGAAGGAGCGCCCTTGAGGGACCGGCCCGAACCGGAGAGACGATGGGACTGACGGGAAACCCCCATACGCCACTCTGACCACCGCCCAAGTGGATCCTGCCCGTGCTCGCCTGCATCCCGTGCGTTCACCCATCTCCGGGCTTCGTGTCCGCTTGGGCCTCGTGCCCGCCTGCATCCCGTGCGTTCACCCATCTCCGGGCTTCATGTCCGCCGGGGCCTCGTGCCCGCCTGCATCCCGTGCGTTCACCCATCTCCGGGCCTCGTGTCCGCCGGGGCCTCGTGCCCGCCTGCATCCCGTGCGCCCACCACCTCGCGCCACCTCCGCGCCACCTCCGCGCCTCCTGTCCGCCTGGGCCCCTGTTCCGCCGGGGCCCTGTCCGCCTGGGCCCCTGCCCGTCTGGTGCCCGTCTGGCTCGGCATCAAATGGCAGGAAATGGGGTTGAGTTGTTGGCGCAGGTCAGGTCTGTTCGGCAGGACACACCTCGGAAACAATCCTGCAATCTCTTGCGCAAACTCTTGCAGGGCTTCCACCTGGGACCTACGGTCGCCCCAATCCCCACCTCTTCCGCCAGGAGGCCCCCGCATGCCTGCCAGAGCCGTCAGAGCTGCAACTCTTTTCACCGCCACCGCACTTGCCGCCGCCGCGCTCACCGCCATCGCACCGCAGGCCGCTGCCACGCCCCCCGGCGAGAAGGACGTGACCGCCGTCCTCTTCGAGTGGCGCTTCGACTCCGTGGCCAAGGCCTGCACCGATTCCCTCGGCCCCGCCGGGTACGGGTACGTGCAGGTCTCGCCCCCGCAGGAGCACGTCCAGGGCAGCCAGTGGTGGACCTCGTACCAGCCCGTCAGCTACAAGATCGCCGGTCGGCTCGGTGACCGCGCCGCCTTCCAGGCGATGGTCGGTGCCTGCCACGCCGCGGGCGTCAAGGTCGTCGTCGACTCGGTCATCAACCACATGGCCGGCCCGGCGGACGCCGGCGCGACCCTGACCGGAACTGGGGGTACTTCGTACACGAAGTACAACTACCCGGGGATCTACTCCGGCGCCGACATGGATGACTGCCGGGCGACGATCTCCAACTACCAGGACCGCGGCAACGTCCAGAACTGCGAGCTCGTGCAGCTCGCCGACCTCGACACGGGCGAGGACTACGTGCGGGGCCGGATCGCCGGCTACCTCAACGACCTGCTCTCGCTGGGCGTCGACGGCTTCCGCATCGACGCTGCCAAGCACATGCCCGCCGCCGACCTCGCCAACATCAAGTCCCGGCTGACGAACCCCGGTGTCTACTGGAAGCAGGAGGCGATATTCGGGGCGGGGGAGGCCGTCTCGCCCAGCGAGTACCTCGGCAACGGCGACGTGCAGGAGTTCCGCTACGCCCGGGACCTCAAGCGGGTCTTCCAGAGCGAGAACCTGGCCCACCTGAAGAACTTCGGTGAGGCCTGGGGGTACATGCCCTCCGCCCAGAGCGGCGTCTTCGTCGACAACCACGACACCGAGCGCGTCGGGGACACCCTGACCTACAAGGACGGGTCCGCCTACACCCTCGCGAACGTCTTCGCCCTGGCCTGGCCCTACGGTTCCCCCGATGTGCACTCCGGCTACGAGTGGACGGACAAGGACGCCGGCCCGCCGAACGGCGGCACCGTCAGCGCCTGTTACTCGGGCGGGTGGAAGTGCCAGCACGCCTGGCGGGAGATCGCCTCCATGGTCGGCTTCCGCAACGCGGCCCGCGGCCAGGCCGTCGGCAACTGGTGGGACAACGGCGGCGACCAGATCGCCTTCGGGCGCGGCTCCAAGGCGTACGTCGCGATCAACCACGAGGGCTCGGCGCTGACCCGGACCTTCCAGACCTCGCTCGCGGCCGGCGACTACTGCGACGTGCAGAGCGGGCGCACCGTCACCGTCGGCTCCGACGGCAGGTTCACCGCCACCCTCGGCTCCGGGACCGCCCTCGCCCTGCACGTCAACGTCCGGAGCTGCAGCGGGACCCCGGCGGGCCCCGGTGGGGCCGCGTTCACCGTCAACGCCACCACCGTGCCGGGACAGAACATCTACGTCACCGGTGACCGCGCCGAGCTCGGCAACTGGAACACCGGCGGCGCCCTCAAGCTGGACCCGGCCGCCTACCCCGTGTGGAAGCTCGACGTCACCCTCCCGGCCGGCACGTCCTTCGCGTACAAGTACGTCCGCAAGGACGCTGCCGGGAACGTCACCTGGGAGAGCGGAGCCAACCGTACGGCCACCGTCCCCGCGAGCGGCAAGGTCACGCTGACCGACACCTGGCGCAGCTGAGCCGCCGCCCCACAGACCAGGGCCGCCCGGCACCACCTGCCCCGCCCCCGCCGGGCGGCCCTCATCCATGCGACACGTACACAAGGAGACCCACCTTGATACGCCCTGCCGCAGGAGTGCTCGCCGCCGCGCTGGCCGTGACGCTCCTGCCCGCCCTCCCCGCCGCGGCCGCCGAGGCCAAGGCGCCGCCCGCCCCGCCCTCGGACGCGAAACTGGCCGCCGAACCGGCCCGCAACGACCTGACCCGCGAGCAGTTCTACTTCGTGCTCCCGGACCGGTTCGCGAACGGCGATCCGGGCAACGACCGGGGCGGGCTGACCGGCACCCGCCTGGAGACCGGCCTGGACCCCACCGACAAGGGCTTCTACCAGGGCGGTGACCTCAAGGGGCTGACCGACCGGCTCGACTACATCAAGGGGCTCGGCACCACGGCCATCTGGATGGCGCCGATCTTCAAGAACCAGCCGGTGCAGGGCAAGGGCAACGACGTCTCCGCCGGCTACCACGGCTACTGGATCACCGACTTCACCCAGGTCGACCCGCACTTCGGCACCAACGCGGACCTGGAGCGGCTGATCGACAAGGCGCACGCGAAGGGGATGAAGGTCTTCTTCGACGTCATCACCAACCACACCGCCGACGTGGTCGACTACCGGGAGGCGTCCTACTCGTACCTGTCGAAGGGGGCGTTCCCCTACCTGACGAAGGACGGGGTGCCGTTCGACGACAAGGACTACGCCGACGGGAAGGGGAAGTTCCCGAAGGTGGACGGGGAGTCCTTCCCGAGGACCCCGTTCGTGCCGGACGCGAAGAAGAACGTCAAGGTCCCCGGCTGGCTCAACGACCCGACGATGTACCACAACAGGGGCGACTCGACCTTCGCCGGCGAGTCCTCCGAGCAGGGCGACTTCTTCGGCCTCGACGACCTGTGGACCGAGCGTCCCGAGGTCGTCAGCGGGATGGAGAAGATCTACGAGAAGTGGGTCAAGGACTTCCGGATCGACGGCTTCCGCATCGACACGGTCAAGCATGTCAACACGGAGTTCTGGACCCAGTGGGCGACCGCCCTCGACGCGTACGCGGCGAAGCGCGGCCGCGACGACTTCTTCATGTTCGGCGAGGTCTACTCCGCCGACACGGCCGTCACCTCCCCGTACGTGACGCGCGGGCGCCTCGACGCCACCCTCGACTTCCCGCTCCAGGACGCGATCCGCGCCTACGCCTCCCAGGGCGCGGCGGCCTCGCGGCTGGGCTCGGTCCTCGCCGACGACTACCGTTACACCTCGGGCAAGGCCAACGCCTACGAACAGGTGACCTTCCTCGGCAACCACGACATGGGCCGCTTCGGGACCTTCCTGAAGCAGGACCGGCCGGGTGCGACCGAAGAGGAGCTGCTGGGCCGCTACCGGCTCGCCAACGAGCTGATGTTCTTCTCCCGCGGCAACCCGGTGGTCTACTCCGGTGACGAGCAGGGCTACACCGGCGCCGGTGGCGACAAGGACTCGCGTCAGCCGCTGTTCGCGTCGAAGGCCGCCGACTACCTCGACGACGACCAGCTGGGAACGGCGCGCACGCACGCGAGCGACGCCTACGATCCGGAGCACCCGCTCTACAAGGAGATCAGCGCTCTCTCGAAGCTGACCAAGGCCCACCCGGCCCTGCGTGACGGCATTCAGAGCGAACGATTCTCCGACGGCTCCGTCTATGCCTTCGCGCGCACCGACGCCCGCACCCGCACCGAGTACCTGGTCGCCGCCAACAACGGCGCCGAGTCCCGCACCGTGGAGATCGACGCCCCCGCCGGCAGCCAGTACCGCACCCTGTACGGCGGCACCGCGCTGATCCGCGCCTCCGCGGCCGGAAAACTCACCGTCGTCGTCCCCGCCCTCGGTTCGGTCGTCCTCCGGGCCGTCGCGCCGCTCGCCGCCCCCACCGCCAGGCCCGCGCTGACGCTGAAGGCCCCGGCCCCCGGCGCCACCGGCACGGTCGAGCTGTCCGCCGACGTCACCGGCGGCGGCCTGAACCGGGTCGTTTTCGCCGCCCAGACCGGCAACGGCGCATGGCAGGTCCTCGGCTCCGCCGACCACGCCCCCTACAAGGTCACCCACCACGTCGACGCGAAGACCCCCGCCGGGACCGCCCTGCGCTACAAGGCCGTCGTCGTCGACTCCGCCGGCCGCACCGCGAGCGCCCTCGCCCAGTCCGTCACCGGCCAGGCCCCGCCCGTCGAGGTGCCCACCGCCACCCAGCGCGACTACGCGGTCGTCCACTACAACCGCCCCGACGGCGACTACACCGACTGGCGGCTCTACGCCTGGGGCGACATCGCCGACGGCGAGGCCACGCCGTGGCCGGCCGGTCACGCCTTCACCGGCCGTGACGCGTACGGCGCCTTCGCCTACGTCAAGCTCAAGCCCGGCGCCTCCTCCGTCGGTTACCTCGTCATCGACAAGGACGGCAACAAGGACGTCGCCGCCGACCGCACCATCGACGTGACGAAGACCGGCGAGGTCTGGCTGGAGCAGGGCAAGGAGCCCGCCCGCACCGACCGCCCGCCCTACCCGCCGCAGGACCAGGGCAAGGCCGTCCTGCACCACCACCGCCCCGACGGCGCCTACGACGGCTGGGGCCTGCACGTGTGGACCGGGGCCGCGACCCCGACCGACTGGTCCAAGCCGCTGCCCCCCACCCGCATCGACTCCTACGGCGCGGTCTACGAGGTCCCCCTCGCCGCCGGCGCCACCAGCCTCAGCTACATCCTCCACAAGGGCGACGAGAAGGACCTGCCCACCGACCAGTCCCTGGACCTGAAGGGCACCGGCCACGAGGTGTGGACGCTGGCCGGCCAGGAGAAGCACCTCCTGCCGCAAGCCGCCGGTTCCTCCGCCGCCCTGGACCTCACCAAGTCCCAGGCCGTCTGGATCGACCGCGACACCGTCGCCTGGAACGCCCCCGCGGCCGCCGCCTCCGCACAGCTCCTCGCCTCCCGCGAAGGCGCCGTCAAGGCCGAGAACGGCACCCTCACCGGCCCGGCCCAGTGGCTTCGGCTGAACCGGACCGAGCTGACCGCCGCCCAGAAGCAGAAGTTCCCGCACCTCGCCGCGTACACCGCCTTCAGCGTCGACGCGCGCGACCGCGACCAGGTCCGGGAAGCCCTGCGCGGCCAGCTCGTCGCGAGCGCCCGCGCCGCCAACGGAGCGGTCCTCGCCGCGACCGGCGTCCAGCTCGCCGGCGTCCTCGACGACCTGTACGCGACGACCGCGGCCCTGGGCCCGGTCTTCAAGGACGGCCGCCCCACCCTCTCGGTCTGGGCGCCCACCGCCCAGCAGGTCTCCCTCGAACTCGACGGCCGCACCGTCGCCATGCGCCGTGACGACGCCACCGGCGTCTGGTCGGTGCGCGGCGAGCGCTCCTGGACCGGCAAGCCGTACCTCTACGCGGTGACCGTCTGGGCCCCCAGCACCCGCCAGGTGGTCCGCAACCTCGTCACCGACCCCTACTCCACCGCCCTGACCGCCGACTCCACGCACAGCCTGGCCGTGGACCTGGCCGACCCCAAGCTCGCCCCGCCCGGCTGGAAGCAGCTGCGCAAGCCCGCTGCCACGCCCTTCACCTCCGCGCAGATCCAGGAGCTCCACATCCGCGACTTCTCCGTCGCGGACCGCACCAGCGGCCACCCCGGCCAGTACCTGGCCTTCACCGACACCACCTCGGCGGGCATGCGCCACCTGCGCGACCTGGCCACCGCCGGCACCTCCTACGTCCACCTCCTGCCCGCCTTCGACATCGGCACCATTCCGGAGAAGGCGGCGGACCG
Source organism: Streptomyces sp. NRRL S-378 (assembly GCF_000720645.1). Taxonomy (NCBI): domain Bacteria; kingdom Bacillati; phylum Actinomycetota; class Actinomycetes; order Kitasatosporales; family Streptomycetaceae; genus Streptomyces; species Streptomyces sp. NRRL S-378. The sequence goes on along the minus strand of NZ_JOBX01000023.1, from coordinate 85,286 downwards.
CACCGAGCCCGCCTGCGACCTCACGGTGTACGCGCCGGACTCGCAGGAGCAGCAGGCCTGCGTGGCGGCGGCCGCCGCGAAGGACTCCTACAACTGGGGCTACGACCCGCTGCACTACACCGTCCCCGAGGGCAGCTACGCCAGCGACCCGAACGGCACGGCCCGCACGGTCGAGTTCCGCAGGATGGTCCAGTCCCTGAACGGCGCGGGGCTGCGCACGGTCATGGACGTCGTCTACAACCACACGGTCGCCGCAGGTCAGTCGGACAAGTCGGTCCTGGACCGCATCGTCCCCGGCTACTACCAGCGCCTGCTGGCCGACGGCAGCGTCGCCACCTCCACCTGCTGCGCCAACACCGCCCCCGAGAACGCCATGATGGGCCGCCTCGTCGTGGACTCCGTCGTCACCTGGGCGAAGGAGTACAAGGTCGACGGCTTCCGCTTCGACCTGATGGGCCACCACCCGAAGGCCAACATCCTGGCGGTGCGCGCCGCCCTCGACGCCCTGACGCCCGCCAAGGACGGCGTCGACGGCAAGAAGATCGTGCTCTACGGGGAGGGCTGGAACTTCGGCGAGATCGCCGACGACGCCCGCTTCGTGCAGGCCACGCAGAAGAACATGGCCGGGACCGGCATCGCCACCTTCTCCGACCGGGCGCGCGACGCGGTCCGCGGCGGCGGCCCCTTCGACGAGGACCCGCGCGTCCAGGGCTTCGCATCGGGCCTGTTCACCGAGCCCAACGGCTCACCGGCCAACGGCACCCCGGCCGAGCAGAGGGCCCGCCTCCTGCACGCACAGGACCTGATCAAGGTCGGCCTCTCCGGGAACCTCGCCTCGTACGCCTTCACCGACACCTCCGGGCGCCGCGTCAAGGGCTCCGAGGTGGACTACAACGGCGCCCCGGCCGGCTACGCGGCCGCCCCCGGCGACGCCCTCGCCTACGCCGACGCCCACGACAACGAGACCCTCGCCGACGCCCTGACCTTCAAACTCCCGCCCGCCACCAGCAACCGCGACAAGGCCCGCATGCAGGTCCTGGCCATGGCGACGGCCACCCTTTCCCAGGGCCCGGCCCTCTCCCAGGCCGGTACCGACCTGCTGCGCTCGAAGTCCCTGGACCGCAACTCCTACGACAGCGGCGACTGGTTCAACGCCATCCAGTGGGACTGCCGCGCCGGCAACGGCTTCGGCCGCGGGCTGCCCCCGGCCGCCGACAACGCCCCGAAGTGGCCCTACGCGAAGCCGCTGCTGACGGGACCGGCGCCCACCTGCATCGACATCACCGCGACCGCGGCGGCCCACCGCGACCTGCTCAAGATCCGCAGCACCGAACCGGAGTTCGCCCTCACCACGGCGGAAGCCGTCCAGTCCCGGATGGCCTTCCCCCTTTCGGGCCGGGAGGAGACCCCGGGCGTGATCACCATGACCCTGGGCGACCTGGTGGTCGTCTTCAACGCCACCCCCACCGCCCAGCCCCAGCGCGTCACCGCCCTCGCGGGCACCGCCTACCGCCTGCACCCGGTGCAGGCCGCCGGCTCCGACGCCACGGTCAAGCAGTCCGCCTACGACGCACGGACAGGAGAGTTCACCGTCCCGGCCCGCACCGTCTCCGTCTTCACACGACGGTGAGCCGGTCGAGCCGCTTCTCCAGCAGGATCACCCCGTAGACCCTGCCGTCCTTCCCCCGCTTGTCGGGGAGCTCCCCGACCACCCGGTAGCCCGCGTCCAGGTAGTACGCGAGCAGCCGGGGGTTGGTGGAGACGCAGTCCAGCCGCGCCCGCTCCCGCCCGGTCCTGGCCGTCCGCCGCTCGGCATGTTCGAGCAGGCGGCGCCCGGCCCCGGCGGGGGCGGTCTCGCGCGACACCATCAGCCGGTGCACGTAGCCCGCCACGGGAGGCTGGATCCCCCAGGCCTCCTCGTCGGACCACCACAACTCGTAGGCCCCGCAGATCCGCCCGTCGGCATCGCCGGCGAGCCACACCTCTCCGTCGTGCATCTTCGACCGGAAGTGCGCCGCGTCCTTGTCACCGGGCTTCCACTGCTCGATCCCGTGCTTCTGCATCCAGCGGGCGGCCTCGTCGTACAGCCGCACCAGCGTCCCGGCGTCCTTCTCCACGGCAGGCCGGAACAAGATCCCGTCGTCAATGATCACGCGGGCATTATCGGCGATCACCACCGGTTGTGATCAAGAGAGTGCGCACAATGCGCGCCCCGTCACACCGCGGGTGCCACTGCGCCCGGGACGAGCCCGACCAGACGCCCGACCAGCTCCCCGAAGGGCCCGTCCGCGGGCTCACCGGCCAGGATCCGTACGAGGATGCCCGCCATCTCCGCGTCGTACGCCGCGCTCACCGCCGCCAGCGCCGCGAAGTCGTGCACCAGCTGCAGCTCCAGCTCGGCCCGCGGGATCCGGCGTCCGTCCAGCCAGATCAGCGCCGTGGACTCGGCGAGCGAGACCCAGGAGCGCACCACCAGCTCCAGCCGGGCCGGCACCTCGTCGAGCCCGATCCCCAGGTGCGTGAGGATCTGCTCGTACGCCGCCTGCCGGACCTCGTCGATCATCGCGTTGGCGCGGCTGCTCCCGGCCGCCGGCCCACCCCGCATCAGCGCGGAGAAGCCCGGCCCGTGGTCCTCGACGAACGCGAAGAACCGCCCCATCACCCGCAGCAGGCGCGCTCCGAGCGGCCCCTCCCGGGGCTCCACGAACCGCTGCGCCAGCTCGTCGGCCGCCCGCCGCAGGGCCGCCTCGTACAGGCTGAGCTTGCCGGGGAAGTAGTGGTAGACCAGCGGCCGGGATATCCCCGCGGCCGCCGCGATCTCGTCGATCGACACATCGTCGGGCGACCGGTGGCTGAACAGCTCCAGGGCAACCCCGATCAGCTGTTGCCGCCGCTCCTCGACACCCATCCTGCGCCGTACTCCGGTCGTCATGCGGACACCCTACTGGGGAGCGTTCACAGGTCCAGGGCGAGGCGGTCCCCCTTCGCGCGCGAGACGCACAGCAGCATCGACTCCCCGCGCTCCTGGTCGGTGAGCAGGTCGTCGCGGTGGTCCACCTCGCCCGCGAGGACCCGGTGTTGGCAGGTCCCGCAGAATCCCTGCTCGCACGAGTACGGGGTGGCCGGCAGCTCCCTGCGCACCGCGGCGAGCGTGCTCTCCTGCGCGCCGACCTCGACGACCCTTCCCGAGCGGCGCAGTTCGACGGTGAAGGCCCGCGCCGGACCGGGCGCCGCGGACGGCGCGAAGCGCTCCAGGTGCACCGCCGCCGGGTCACGGACCGCCGCGGTGACGGCTTCCATCAGGGGTTCCGGGCCGCAGCAGTAGACCAGGGTGCCCGGCGCCGACGTGGCGAGCGGGGTCAGGTCCGGCAGGCCCACCTCGTCCTCGGGATGGACCGTGACCCGGTCGCCGTGGACCGCGAGGTCGTCCAGGAAGGGCATCGAGTCGAGGGAGCGGCCCCCGTACAGGAGGGTCCAGTCGGCGCCGGCCGCGGTGGCGGCGCGGAGCATCGGCAGGATCGGGGTGATGCCGATGCCGCCCGCGACGAACGCGTACGACGGGGCCGGGAGCAGCTCGAAGCGGTTGCGCGGGGGCCGCAGTTCCAGCTCGACGCCCTCGACGAGCTGCGCGTGCGCCTCGCGGGAGCCGCCGCGGCCGTCCTCGACCAGGCGGATCGCGATCCGGTAGCGGCCCTCGTCGGCCGGGTCGCCGCACAGCGAGTACTGGCGGACCAGCCCCGAGGGGAGGGTGACGTCCACGTGCGCGCCCGGCGTCCACGCGGGCAGCTCCGGGGATTCCAGGGTCAGTTCCATTACGCCCTGCGCCGGCCGGCTACAGGAGACGATCAGCGCGCGCAGCGGGCGGCGCGGGGAGTGGCCCGAGACGGGCACCTCCAGGGCCGGCAACGGCCACAGCGGGGACCGCCTGATACGGCGGTTGAGGGCCCGCCGGGCCGTCCAGGCGGCGCCGGTGACCGCCGTGGCGGTCATGACGGCGAGGGCGCGCCTCATGCCCGCCCCCCGCCGTTCGCGCCGGGGGAGGAGGCCAGGTAGGCCACGGCCTGTGCGGTGGAGCCCTCTTGGGAGGGGTGGTAGGTACGGGAGAGGTACTTGGGGATGGACTTCAGCATGGAGCCCGTCGAGGGGAGTACGCCCTGCTGCCCGGCCAGGAAGAACTGCCCGAAGGAGGCCTTGCCGTCGACGAGGTGGGGATCGTTCTCCATGAAGAAGCGGATCCCGCGCTGCCAGAGGAAGACCAGGGCGCCGAAGGCCGTCGCCCAGGTCCGGGCCCGGCGCCGGTAGCCGCCGTCGACGTGCATGAACAGGTCGAAGGCCACCGAGCGGTGCTCGACCTCCTCCGCGCCGTGCCAGCGCAGCAGGTCCAGCATGGTGGGGTCGGCGCCCCGCCGGTCGAGGGCGTCGGCGTTCAGGACCCAGTCGCCGAGGAACGCCGTGTAGTGCTCGATCGCCGCGATCATCGCGACCCGTTCCATCAGCCACCAGCGGCGGGCGCGGCCCGGCGGCAGGGTCCGGTCGCCGAGCAGCTTCTCGAACAGCCAGTCCACCTGGGCGGTGTAGGGGGTCGGGTCGAGACCCAGCCGCTTCAGCTGCGGGAGGACGTCGTCGTGGGCGGCGGCGTGCATGGCCTCCTGGCCGATGAAGCCGACGACGTCCTCCCGCAGCCGCTCGTCCTCGATGTACGGGAGCGCCTGCTTGTAGACGTGCACGAACCACCGCTCCCCGGCGGGCAGCAGCAGGTGCAGCACATTGATCATGTGCCCGGCGAAGGGTTCGCCGGGCAGCCAGTGCAGCGGGGTGTCCTCCCAGCCGAAGGACACGTTCCGGGGCCTGAGGTCCACGTGTTCCGACGCCACGGGGACGGGCGCGAGCGGCGTATTAGACATGGCGTCAATGTACTGATCGGTACAGGAGGTGAGAAGACCCCTGAGCCGACTTCTCGCGCCCGCCGCGGCCGGCGGGCGGACCGGTTCGGCTAGCGTCCGGTGCTGCCGCTCGCGAGCGCCCATTCACGGTTCAGGGAGCCCAGCGGGATCTTGCGCTCGAAGGCGGGCGTGCCGAACAGGGAAAGCTGGAGCTGGAGCTGACCGCTCAGGTCGAAGCCGCCGTACAGTGCCCAGGCGCCGCTGACGGCGGCCTTTCCGTCGCTGGACGCGGTCGCCTTGACGTCGGCCTCGCCGCGCAGGTACGGGGCGAAGTCGCCGGTGACGCCGACGGCGCCGTAGAGGCCGACCGACGCCTCGGCGCCGAGCGCGCCCTTGACCTTGCCGGCGGCGGTGACGGTCGCCTGGACCGGCGTGCTCTTCACGTTCGACGAGCTGACCGGGGTCCAGCCCTTGCCGAAGGCGTAGCTGCCGCCGACCTTGAAGTCGCCCTTCACGTCCTGCTGGACGTCGAGGGTGACCTTGCCGTCGGCCTCCACCTGGATGTAGCAGGTCAGGCCGAGGTTGACGACGACCGGCACCGGGCCGACCTGGATGACCGGGGAGCTGTGCAGCTTGGCGAAGGGGATCCGCTTGGGCGCTCCGGTGCTCGCGGCGGCGCGGCCCTGGAGCTTCCACTGCGAGGACCAGTCGCCGCTCATCCCGAGGAAGGCGCCGCGTGGGCCGGAGCCGCCGCCCTGGGTGCCGTCGTAGGAGAACTCGACCTGCGGGGCGAGCTGGACGAAGCCGGAGACGGAGGCTCCCGCCGAGGCGGGCGCGTCCGGCGCGGTGTCGACGGAGGCGTTCACGTCGAGCCGCAGGTTCCCGAGCGGCAGCTTCCCGCCCTCGGGGCCGAACTTCAGGCCGTCGCCCTTGGCCCAGGAGAAGGTGACGCCCTTCATCAGGGGCTCCACGACGACCGTCGAAGGGTCGACGGGGACCTTGCCGTCGGCCTTGTCGTCGTTGAGGACGGCCGCCAGCGTCGTGGACGCGGTCTTGACCTCGGTGCCGCGGTCGGTCGTGCCCACGACCTCGGTGACCTTGGCGAGCAGGCCGTTCGGGGCGCCGGGCGCCGGGGCGCTGGCGATGACGTCGCCCACGGCGACGGGCTTGTCGGCCTCGGGCGACGTGTCTGTCGACGGCGCCTGGGAGGGCCCCTTCGGCGGGGCCTTGGCTATGAGGGCCCGGCCGGTCGCGGCGTCGTACGAGGCGACCTTGAGCGTGGACTTCTCGGTGCGGCCCTTCGAGCCGCCCCGGGTGACGGCCGCGGGCGTGGGCTCGCCCTGGGGTGCGGCGGCCACGTCCAGCTGCTGCGAGGTGCCGCCCGCGGACGGGGTGAGGGGGGCGGGGGCGGCCGGTTCGGCGGCGCCGGTGTGGGATGTCGAGGCGCAGCCGGTGGCGGTGAGCGCGAGGGCGGTCAGACCGGGGAGGAGGAGGCTGCGGGCAAGCGTGCGCACGTGGTGGACCTTCAAATGAGGCAGGGGTGTGGGGGATTACCGATCGGTAACCGGAACCCGATCATGCCATGTGTGCGCGGTGACCGTCATGTCCGGATCCCGCCAACTCCCTTCGGCCGCTTGGTCGTTGAATCTTCACACGACTTCACGGCCGGCCTCCCCGTCCTCCTGCGTCAGCGCAGGACGCCCGCCTTCGAGCCGTCCGTCAGCCGTCCCGACAGGTCCACCTGGGCGCCGGCGGGGGCCTTGACCGCCAGTCGGTTGCCGTTCGCCGAGCCGGTCACCCCGCCGCCCGACACCGACAGCGAGGCGAACTGCGCACTGCCCGCCGCCAGGACGTACCACTGGCCCGCACGCGACTTCCACAGCACGCCCGCCAGCACCCGCGGTTCCCGGGGCCCGCACGCGGCGGCCCCCTCCGCGGCCGCCGCCTGCGCCGCCGTGGCCGAGCCCGGCGCCAGGAACTGGGCCTGCACGCGGTCCGCCGCGCCCTGCCAGGTCTCGGCCCGGGTGCAGAGCCAGGTCGCCGTTCCGTCGCCCTCCGGCAGCGGCTGCTTCGCGTACGTCCAGGAGTTGACCGTGCGGACCCCGTGCGAGCGGACGGAGGGCAGCAGACAGGCGATCCGCGACCAGTCCGCCAGCTCCGCGGCCTCCGTCACGTTCCGCTCGGCCCCCGGCGCCCCCGAGGTGAGCCGGGCCGGGGTCAGCTCGCCCAGGTCGGTGATCAGCCGGGTGGCGCCGTCCCCGGTCAGGGACAGGGCGTTCCAGCTCGTGCAGTCGCCCGTCGGAGCGGGTCCCGGCACCGGCGGGGTCACCCCGTCCGGGGTCGTCTTCAGCACCGCCGGCTGACCGCCGGGCTTGAGCAGGTCCCGCAGGGCCGCCCCCGTCACCCAGGGCGCCGTGAGATAGCGGACGTTGCCGTCGACGCGGCTGACGACCAGCGCGGTCGCGGTGTCCGCCGAGGCGCCGTCGGTCCGGGCGAAGTCCAGGGCCGCGCCCGCGGAACCGGAGCGCGGCTCGGCGTAGCGGACCACGCGCAGGCCGTCGTACAGCAGGACCACCACGGCCTGGTCGACGGCGCCCGCGAACAGCAGCTGCGCCGGCCCCATCGGCGGCCCGGACGGGGTCCCCGGGGTGGCCGAGACGACCACGGAGGAGCCGGGCCGCGCCCAGACCGCCAGCGCCCGGCGCAGCAGCGCCGTGTCGTCCGCGCGGTCCCCGCGGGCCGGCCAGGTCGAGAAGTCCGTACGGGAGGAGGTGTGCCAGAGCGCGGGCGCGGCCCGGACCAGCTTGGCGGGATCCAGGGCCTGTTCGGCCGCGGCGTTGCGCGCGTACGGCGGGGCGGCGGCCCCGTCCGAGCCCCAGCCCCCGCCGGGCAGCGCGAGCAGCGCCCCGCACACGGCGAGGGCGGCCCCCGCGGCCAGCGCGGCCCTCGAGAGGCGGCGGCGCCGCAGCAGGTCGGTGGGCCGGGCCTGGAGCACGCACGGGTCGAACTCGGGGGAGGCGAACAGAGCGTCGTTCGCCGGGTCCCCGGACTCCGCGACCGCGGCGGCCGGGTCCGGGACGCCGGCCTCGTCGAGCACCCGGACCACCTCCGGCTCCGGCAGCCGCTCCAGGGCGCGCAGCACGCAGGCGGCCCGGCCCGGCCCGTCCAGGGTGGCCAGCCACTGGTCGAGGGCGAGCTCCTCGGCCCCGCCCGAGCGGGGGAACAGCCGCAGGCCCCACACCTGCGGCAGCGCCGGCGGGAGCTGCGCGCGCCGGGGCAGTGCCCGGAACGTCAGCGGGAGTCCCGCCTCCAGGGCCGCGCGGAGCACCCGCAGCCGGACGTAGGCGTAGCCGGAGTCGTCCGGGCCGCCCCGCTGCCCCGGGACCCCGCCCTGCACGGCGGCGACGCCCGCCGTCGCGTCCCGCCGCCCGCGCGGCAGCGCCCGCTGGACCAGCGAGTGGGCGGTGAGCACCCGCCGGTTGCGGCCGAGGGTGGGGGGCAGCACCAGATAGGCGAGCCGCACCAGCCGCGGGTAGTGCTCGACGATGGCGGCCTCGGCCTGCTCGACGTCGGGCACGGCGGCCACGGGAGGCTGGGGGCGGGTGGTGGTATCCGGCGCAGTCACGTTCAGCAGAACGAGCGAATCGTCGGATGGTCACCCGCCGCCTGCCGCCTGCCGCCTGCCGCCTGCCGCCTGCCGCCTGCCGCCTGCCGCCCGAGGGCGTCAGGCGGGGGCGGCTCAGGCCACCAGGCGGGCGCGGAGCGCCTCGACCGTCTCGTCCGGCACGCCGAGGCCCTCGCGCACGTACTTCTCCATGGAGCCGTAGCGCGTCTCGACCTCGTCGAGGGCGGCCTCCAGGTAGGAGGGGAAGACCCCGATCAGCGCGAGCGCGATGTCCGGGTTGCCGCCGGCCGCCGTGAAGCCCTCGACCATCGGGGCGAAGGCCTGCTTCACCGCCGGGTTCACCGAGAGGTATTCGGCCATCAGGGTCCCGTCGTCCGCGCCGAGCAGCGCCAGGATCACGGTCGCGGCCCAGCCGGTGCGGTCCTTGCCGGCCGTGCAGTGGAACAGCAGCGGGCCCGCCTGCGGGTCGGCGGCCTCGGTGAGCAGCAGGCGGTACGCGGCCTGCGCGGAACCGGAGTGCACGAAGGACCGGTAGGTGTCGGCGAAGAGGGCCTGGGCCTTGCCGCCGCCCAGGTGTTCCTCGGCCACCACCGGGTCGGCGAGCAGGTCCTTGAGCTGGACGGCGGCGGGCTTCCTGCCGGCCTCGCGCAGCTTGTCCGCGAGGACGTCGGCGACCAGGAGCCGGGCCCCGGCCGGTATGCGGTCGGGGTGATCCGCGCGTTCCGCGTCGGTGCGGAAGTCGATGACGGTGCGCACGTCCAGCGCCGCCACCACCGCGTCGGCGTCGAGGTCGAGCCGGTCGAGCTGGCCGGAGCGCAGGACCAGGCCGGGGCGGACGCTGCGGCCGCCGGGGAGCGGGGTGCCGCCGAGGTCGCGGAGGTTGGCGACGGTGGTGGAAGGGGTGGCGGTCATCGTGGCGGCTCCAGCGGGGCTCGAGTTACTCGTGTCATGCGGCGATGTGGTCGTGCGGGTGCGGTGGTGCAGGCAGGTGATGGTGCGGTGGGGAAGGCGACTGGTCGTGCAGGGCTGCGGCCGTGCAGGGCTGCGGTCGCGCGACGGTGGGGCGATTCAGGTAATTTTCTGGCGCTTCGTACCGGAAAGGCAATCGAGGGTCAGCGAGACCCCTATGCCGATCCCGAGCGCCGCGAGGTGCCCGGCGTCCGTGAAGGTCCGGCCGCGCTTCAGTACGGGCGCGGCCGCGAGCGCGAGCAGTCCCGCGCGGGCGGCCGTGCGGACGGCCCCGCGCGGCAGGGCGGAGGTCAGGGCGCCGAGGACGGCGTTGAACCCGTAGCTCGTGCCCACGTCCAAGGCGTGCCGGGTCGCGGAATCGGCCGTCCTGCGCAGCGCGCCGTACACCAGGAGGGTCGCCGAGGCGTGCCCGAAGAGGAACACCGCGGCCGTCCACCAGGCCCCGTACGCGTATTCGGCGTAGCCGAGCACCGCGACCAGCAGCAGCGCGTACGGCAGGGGCATCGGTTCCTCGACGACGAGGGCGCTGCTCAGCAGCGTCTCCCAGCGCCCGGCGGCGAGATTGTCGACATTCGTCGAGCAGTCCCGGAGCAGCCGCTCCCGCTCGGCCGGTCCGGTGCGCTCCAGGGCGTAGGCCCCGAGCTGGACCCCGCCGGCGTACACCGCTCCCCATGGAATTGGATTCACATGCTCATGATCGGATAAGCCTCTGGCGGAGACCAAGGGGCCCCGTGCGAACATGTCCCGGCCATGTTCGAATCCTTCGCGCCACTGCGCGCCACCCGAGCCGCGATGTTCGCGGCGATGTGCGTCGCCCTGGGCGCGTCGGGGCATTCGCACATGTCCGGGACGGATGTCCCCGTCTTCGGCCTTCTGGGTGCCTTCGGGGTGACCTTCGGCCTGGCCTGGCTCGTCGCCGGCCGGCGACGGGGCCCCCTGGGCATCACGGCCGCGGTGCTCTCCGTACAGGGCGTGCTGCACCTCGTCTTCTCCGGCAGTCAGGCGGCGCGGTCCGTCGCCGGGCCCGCCGCGACGCGGGGGCACCACCACATGCCCGCCGCCGCACCCGGCACGGCCGGCACGGCGGATGCGGCGGGAATGGCCGACATGGCCGACATGGCGGGAGCGGCCGGGCACGGCGGCGCCGGAATGATCACCGCGCACGTGCTCGCCGGGCTGCTCTGCGCCGCCTGGCTGGCGCGGGGCGAGGCCGCCGTCTTCCGGTTGGCCCGGGTCCTGGGCGCCGCGGCCCTGCACGCCGCCCGGCCGCTCGCCCGCGCGCTCGACCTCGTGCGGGCCCGGGTGGCCGCGCCACCGGCCCCGCCCGTGTTCCGCGCCCCGTTCCCCCGGCCGCGCCGGCTGTGCGGAGCGGTCCACGCCCACGCCGTGGTGCGCCGCGGGCCGCCGTGGCGCGGCAGTGCCCTCCGCTCCGCGGCCCCCGGCCGTCCTGCCCGCGCCTGATCCGCTGATCCGGCGCACCTCCACGGCACCCGTGCGAGGGGAGGCGAGACCTGGGGCCGCCGTCCCCATGCCTTCGCCGACACCTAGGACCACCATGTCCCTTGAAGAAGTCCAGGACGTCCGTACCCCGGACTCCGACCCGCCCGCCGCCTCCAGGAACCGCGGCGGCGGCTGGGCCGCCGTCCGTCCGCTGCTCCTGCGGATGCACTTCTACGCGGGCCTGCTCATCGCCCCGCTGCTGTTCCTCGCCGCCGCCACCGGGCTGCTGTACGCCGCCTCCTGGCAGGCCGAGAAGATCGTCTACGCCGACGAGCTGACCGTCGCCCGCGTCGGCGACGCCGCACTCCCGCTCAGCGCCCAGGTCGAGGCGGCCAAGGGCGCCGCGCCCACGGGCGAGGTCGTCTCCGTGTGGCCGGGCCCCGACGCCGAGGCCACCACCCGGGTGGTCATGGAGAGTTCGGGCCTCGCGGAGGGCGAGACGCTCACCGTCTTCGTCGACCCGTACACCGCCGAGGTGCGCGGACAGCTCACCACCGTCGGCGACGCGCTGCCGCTGCGGGCCTGGCTGAGCACCTTGCACTCCAACCTCCAGCTCGGGGAGTTCGGCCGCGTCTACAGCGAACTCGCCGCCAGCTGGATGTGGGTGGTCGCGCTCGGCGGCCTCGCCCTGTGGATCGGCCGCCGTCGCAAGCGCGCCTCGCAGCTCGTCCTCCCGGACCGGGGGGCCACCGGGCGGCGCCGGACCCTGTCCTGGCACGGGGTCGTCGGTCTCTGGTCCGTCGCCGGACTCGTCGTGCTCTCCGCCACCGGCCTGACCTGGTCGAAGTACGCCGGTGAGAACATCGGGCAGCTCCAGGACAGCCTCGGCGGCGCCACTCCCGCCGTCTCCGCCAAGCTGAAGCCGGGTGGTGGGGCCGGCGGCGCCGACGAGCACGCGGGCCACTCCATGCCCGAGGGCACCGAGATGCCCCCGCCCGCGCCCACCGCCGACGTCGGTCTCGACCGGGCCGTGGCCGCCGCCCGGGACGCCGGTGTCACCGAGGCGATCCGCGTGACCCTGCCCGCCAAGGGCAAGGGCTATGTGATCAAGGAGAACGACAAGCAGGTTCCGGTGCACTTCGACGCCGTGGCCGTCGACCCGGCCGACGCCCGCGTGATGGACGAACTGCGCTTCGCCGACTACCCCGTGCTCGCGAAGATGACCCGCTTCGGCATCGACCTGCACATGGGCCAGACCTTCGGACTCGCCAACCAGATCGTGCTCGCCGCGCTGGCCGTCGGCGTGATGTTCCTCGTCTTCTGGGGCTACCGCATGTGGTGGCTGCGCCGCCCCACGAAGGACCGCACGCTGTCCGTGGGCCGCGCGCAGCCGCGCGGTGCCTGGCGGAAGCTGCCCGTGACCGTGGTGCTGCCGCTGGCCGCGGTGACCGCGCTCGTGGGCTGGTTCATCCCGCTGCTCGGGATCAGCCTGGCCGCCTTCCTGGTGGTGGACCTGCTGCTCGGTTTGGTGGCACGCCGCCGGGCGGCGGCCGGGGCCGCCGCCTAGTCCGGCCCCGGTGACAGCGGTGGGCCCGTACTCCCCCGGGGAGTACGGGCCCACCGTCGGTCTCAGGGGGCGTACTTGTAGCCCACCCGGCGCACCGTCTGGATGGCGCCGCGGTGCGACCCGCCCAGCTTGCGCCGCAGCCGGGCGATGTGGACGTCCACGGTCCGGCCGTCGCCGACGTGGCCGTAGCCCCAGACCGTGGTGACCAGCTGGTCCCTGCTGTGCACCCGGTGCGGGTGCTCCACCAGGTGGGCCAGCAGCTCGAACTCCAGGTACGTCAGGTCGAGTACGCGGCCGTCGACCTCGGCGGTGCGCTGCGCCGCGTCGATGTGGATCAGGGCGTCGTCCCGGCCGGGGGCCGTGGCCGCGGGCTGGGCGGGGGTGCCGACGGCCGGCTGGACCGCGGCGGCCACGGCCTGCGGGGCGAAGCCGATCGGCGGCTGCTGGTCCGCCGGTACGAGGACCAGGTAGCCGACCATCGGCGGCTGGCCCGGCAGTGCCGGAAGGGTGTGCTGGGGCGCGGGCAGCCAGGTGGCACCGGGCGGGAGGAGGTCCACGACGCGGGCCACCTCGTCACGGTCCACGGCGCGCAGCCGCGTGCGGGGACTGGGCGGATAGGTCGGGGAAGCGGTCGCAGCAGAGGTCAGGGAGCGGGTGTTCGCCATGAGTGGTCAGCTCTTTCACGCGGAGTGGTCGGCAGGAGACGTACGTGCGTCATCGATGGCGTACCGCGCAGACCGAAGGCCCCGGAGGAGCTCGGAGGGGAGGTCCCGGAGGCTTTAGAGGGCCGGCGCGTTCTTCGCGCGGCAACACTCACGATCGAAGTCGTGGTCCTGACGGGACGGCCAGAACGGCTCGAGGTCGCTGCGACCTGACGAGGTGTGCGAGTGGCTGGCCATGGCCCCATTCAAGCAGAAGCAATGCCGCCGGGGCAGGCCGCGTCTCGGATCCTGGATCAAGATCTCACCATCCGGTCCGAGCATCCGGCAAACCGGGGCAATCCATCAACCCGTCGACCACCCGCGCCCGTCCAGTCCCGTCACGCGTATCGCATCGTGGACAGATCCGCCCCACGCCCACCGAAGCCCCTCGGCGCCGGGCGCCGCCACCGCTTCCCGCCCGACCGGGACCGCAAGGTCCTCCTCGGACTCGCACCGGCGCGGGCCGGTCGGAGGACTCGCCGCGCTCCGTGTGGATCGTGACCGCCGACACGGGGACGTCGTCCCGCCCGCACCGACGACGCCCGCCGGGCCTCGGGGGCGCGGCGGGCGTCGTCGGTGTACGGGGGAGCGGCGGGCGTCAGGCCAGGCCGTCCTTCTCCAGGCCGGTGCAGCAGGTGTCCGTGATGAGGCGGGTCACCACGTACGGGTCCACGTTCGCGTTCGGGCGGCGGTCCTCGATGTAGCCCTTGCCGTCCTTCTCCACCTGCCACGGGATGCGGACCGACGCGCCGCGGTCCGAGACGCCGTAGCTGAACTCGTTCCACGGGGCGGTCTCGTGCAGGCCCGTGAGGCGCTCGTCGATGCCGGCGCCGTAGTTCTTCACGTGGTCGAGCGGCTTGCTGCCCTCGCCCAGCGCCTCGCACGCCGAGATGATCGCGCGGTAGTCCTCGCGCATCGACTTCGTGGAGAAGTTGGTGTGCGCGCCCGCGCCGTTCCAGTCGCCCTTGACCGGCTTCGGGTTCAGCGTCGCCGAGACGTTGAAGTCCTCGGCGGTGCGGTAGAGCAGCCAGCGGGCGATCCACAGCTGGTCGGAGACCTCCAGCGGGCCCAGCGGGCCGACCTGGAACTCCCACTGGCCGGGCATGACCTCGGCGTTGATGCCGGAGATCTCCAGGCCCGCCGCCAGGCAGTGGTCCAGGTGCTTCTCGACGATGTCGCGGCCGAAGATCTCGTCCGAGCCGACGCCGCAGTAGTAGCCGCCCTGCGCGGCCGGGAAGCCGCCCACGGGGAAGCCGAGGGGGCGGACCCCGTCGAAGAAGGTGTACTCCTGCTCGATGCCGAAGATGGGCTCCTGGCCGGCGAACTTCTCGGCGACAGGGCGCAGCAGCGCGCGGGTGTTCGACTCGTGCGGGGTCATGTCGATGTTCAGGACCTCGCACAGCACGAGGACGTTGTCCCCGCCGCGGATCGGGTCCGGGCAGGAGAACACCGGGTTGAGCACGCGGTCGGAGGCGTGGCCCTCGGCCTGGTTGGTGCTCGATCCGTCGAAGCCCCAGATCGGCAGCTCGGCGCCGTCGGCCAGGATCTTCGTCTTGGAGCGAAGCTTCGCCGTCGGCTCGGTGCCGTCGATCCAGATGTACTCAGCCTTGTAGCTCACGGGCCCATCCTCAGACTCTGCGGGTGCTGCCGGCCGCCGCTTCATCGCTGCGGTGTTGACCGCAGCGTGCCCGCCCGCCATTTCTCTTCCGTTGCCCGTGTGTGAACCCCGTGTTACCGAGGTTTACGCCGCTGGTCGCCCCGCGTGTGCGGGTTGGCAGCCGGGCATCCGTCCGGGTGCGGCAGACTGGCCGCGTGAGCATTTCGTCTGATTTGAGCCCCGCCGGAGACCGCGCCGGAGATCCCGCCGAGACCACCGCCCCAACTGCCGCCCGTCAGGCGCCCGCAGGCACCCGCCCCCGGGTCGGGCTGCTCGGGACCGGCCCCTGGGCGCACCGCACCCACGCCCCGGCCCTCGCCGCGCACACCGGATCCGAGTTCGCCGGAGTGTGGGGCCGCCGGCCCGAAGCCGCCGCGGAACTGGCGCAGAAACACGGCGTGAAGGTGTACGAAGACCCCGACGAGCTGTTCGCCGACTGTGACGTCGTCGCCTTCGCCCTGCCGCCCGACGTGCAGGCCCCGCTGGCGGTGCGCGCGGCCGCCGCAGGCTGCCACCTGCTGCTCGACAAGCCCGTCGCGACCACGCCGCGGGACGCCCGGGCCGTCGCCGACGCGGTCGACCGCCACGGGGTCGCCTCCGTCGTCTTCCTCACCCTGCGCTTCGCCGAGCCCACCGCCGGCTGGGTCGCCGAACAGGCCGCCCGCACCGGCTGGTTCACCGCGGCCGCGCACTGGCTCGGCGCCGTCTTCCCGCCCGACGGAACGCCCAGCGCCTACGCCGACTCGCCCTGGCGCAAGGCCAAGGGCGGCCTGTGGGACGTCGGGCCGCACGCCCTGTCGGTCCTGATCCCGATCCTCGGCGACGTCACCGAGGTCAGCGCCACCCGTGGCCCCTCCGACGTCGTCCAGCTCGCGCTGCGGCACGCCTCCGGTGCGGCCAGCACCGCCGTGCTCAGCCTGGGCGCGCCGTCCGCGGCCGCCGGGGTGGGGCTGGAACTGCGCGGGTCCGAGGGCGTGCACGCACTGCCCGGCTGGAGCGACGTACCGGGCGCCTACGGGCGGGCCCTGGACGCGTTGCTCGCCGCCGCCCGCACGGGCGTGCCCGATCCGCGCGGCGCGGCCTTCGGGGCCAGGCTGACGGAGATCCTGGCGCAGGCGGAGGCGCAGCTCCCTATTTGATGAGGGCGTTGGCCACGATGATGGCGAGGCCGATGGCGGCATCGGCCAGGCCGAACAGGAGGGCCCGGTCGAGGCGGTGGCCGACCCGGAGCGCCACGAGCGCGCCCCAGGCGAACAGCAGGGCGGTGTTCAGGCCGAGTCCGGCGGCCGTCACGTCGTAGGCGTCCCAGTCGCCGAGCCCCGCGGCGGTCAGCAGCAGCACGGTGGGGAGAGTGGCCACGACCAGTGGCCACTCGTCCCGCAGGGCCCGGGCCAGGAGCCGCCAGCGGTGCCCGCCGGAGCCCTTCCGGTGCGAGGCCATGTGGTGCGCGTAGCCGTGCGCGAGCCCGGCCGTGGCCGCCGTCACCAGGACCCAGCTGGCGTCGTAGAACGGGGTGAAGTCCTCGCCGTCCTGGTTCAGTGCGGCCAGCAGGGCGCTGGCCAGGACCGTCCCGTAGACCCCGCCGAACATCCAGTCGGCGTGCCGGTGGGACGGCTGGGGCGGGCGGGTGGTCAGGCCCTCTTCCTGCGGCTGCTGCTCGGTCACGACTGAGCCCTTCGGTGCGTTATGTCCTTATTTCGCGCTCCGGCCACCCTACGAGAACCGCGGGTGGGGACGATGTGAAGACCCAGCAGCCCCCGCTACCCGCCCACCGCCCGGCGGACCACCTCCGCCAGGACGTCCAGGGCACGGGCGAAGCCCGCGTCGGGGGGCGCCGCGTAGCCGACCACCAGCCCCTCGCGGGGCGGCGCGGG
The DNA here is from genome assembly GCF_000720645.1 of Streptomyces sp. NRRL S-378. NCBI lineage: Bacteria > Bacillati > Actinomycetota > Actinomycetes > Kitasatosporales > Streptomycetaceae > Streptomyces > Streptomyces sp. NRRL S-378. The sequence goes on along the minus strand of NZ_JOBX01000023.1, from coordinate 68,570 downwards.
ATCGGCGGCGGTGTGCCGGTAGGAGGAGAGGCCGTCCAGGGCCAGACCCGCCCCACGGGCCGCCGCGAGCGCCCGGGCCTCGCGCCCCGGCGGGAGCTCCACCACGGCGTGCAGTCCAGCCGAGATGCCCGTGACCCGGACCTGCGGGGCGCGTGCGGCCAGTACGGAGACCAACTGGTCGCGGCGGCGCCGGTAGCGCAGCCGCATCCGCCGCACGTGCCGGTCGTACGCCCCGCAGTCGATGAAGTCGGCGAGGGCCAGCTGGTCCAGCGCGCTCGCCCAGGACTCCCGCAGCCCCTTCGCCGCCAGCACCTCCTCGACCAGCGCGTCCGGGAGGACCAGCCAGCCCAGGCGGAGCGCGGGGGAGAGGCTCTTGCTGAGCGAGCCCGCGTAGACCACGTGCCCCGGGGCCAGGCCCTGCACGGCGCCGACCGGTTTGCGGTCGTAGCGGAACTCCCCGTCGTAGTCGTCCTCCACGATCACACCACCGGTGGCGCGGGCCCACTCCGCGGCCGCGGCGCGGCGGGAGGGCAGCAGGTGGCCCCCGGTCGGGAACTGGTGCGCCGGTGTGAGGAGCAACGTACGCGCCCGGGAGGGGAGTTCCTGGGTCCGGGCACCGTCCTCGTCGACCGCCACGGGGTGCGGGCGGACCCCGGCGGCGTCGAGGATGCCGTGGTGGAAGGGGAGTCCGTACGCCTCGACGGCCCAGTCCCGGGGCCGCACGGACGCGAGGAGCCGCAGGCCGTTGGCGAAGCCGGAGCAGACCACGACGTTCTCGGGGTCCGTACGCACGCCACGCGTCCGGGACAGATAGCCGGCCAGGGCCCGCCGCAGCTCCGGGCGGCCCCGCGGATCACCGGGCCCGAAGGCCTCGGTGGGCGCCCCGGCCAGCGCCCGCCGGGCGCTGGTGGCCCAGGGGCCCCGCGGGAAGGAGGCGGGGTCGGGCTTGCCCTGGAGCAGGTCGAACCGGGGGTGTGCGGGCGACGGTCCGCCGCCGGCGGCCGGTGCCGGCGCGGCCGCCACCCCTTCCGCGACGCGGGTGCCGGAGCCCTGCCGGGCCGTGAACCAGCCCTCGGCGACCAGTTCGGCGTAGGCGTCGGCGACGGCGTTGCGGGCCAGCCCGAGGTCGGCGGCCAGGGCCCGGTAGGGCGGCAGTCGTGTCCCGCCAGCCAGCCGCCCGCTGCGGACGGCGTCGCGAAGGGCCTGGGCGAGGGCGGTGCGCCGGGCGCCCTCGGCGGGGAGGTCCAGGTGCAGGTCGGAGCCGGAGCCGGAGTCGAACCGTGGGCCGGATCCCGGGCCGGATCCCGGGCTGGATCCCGGGCCGGATGGCGCGGTCGGTCCGGGGTCCGCTCCCGGGGCTCCGGCGGTCATGGGCGGGGCTCCGGCGCGAAGACCGCGTGCGTGGCCGTCAGGAAGCGGCGGACGGTGTCCCGTTCGGCGGGGTCGAAGGAGTCCAGTACCCCCAGCATCCCGTCGATCAGGGGCCCGAAGAACTCCCGGCCCAGCCGGATCGCCGCCGGCTCCACCCGCAGCAGGATCCGGCGCCGGTCGTGCTCGTCACGGACCCGGGCCACGTGGCCGAGCCGTTCCAGCCGGTCGATCACGGCGGTGGTGCCCGCCGAGTTGAGCCCGAGCCGGGCGCCGAGCAGGCCCGCCGTGGCCGGCTCGGCGGCGCGGGCCGCGTCCAGCAGGAAGATCAGGGCCCGTACGTCGGTGGGGTGCATGCTGTTGCGGGCGGCGAACTCCGTCTGGCGCAGGCCGAAATCGATGGTCACCGCCCGCAACAGGTGTACCAGCCGCAGGTTCTCCGGCTCACGGCCACCCGGCTCGCCGTCTTCCCGTCGTCCGTCTTCCGGTCGTCCGTCTCCCGGTTCGTGGTTGTCGTGCACATCGCCCCCTGCTTAATATCTCGTTCAGCGAGATTATCGCCTGGCGAGACATTGGAGCAGCCCGTGTCCCCGACCACCTCTTCCGCCGCCTTCCGCGCCGCCTACGACGAGGTGCTCGCCGGGTGGCCCGGGCCCGTCGAGGCCGTCGACCTGCCGACCCCCCACGGGGTCACCCGCGTCAACAGCTGCGGCCCGGCGGGCGCCCCGCCGCTGGTGCTGCTGCCGGGCGGGGGAGCGACCTCCGCGGTGTGGGGCGCCTGTGCCGCCGCCGGGGCGGCCCGCACCCACCGCGTGCACGCCGTGGACCTCGTGGGGGAACCGGGGCTCAGCGTCCCGGCGTCCGGCCGGCCCCTGCGGACCCCCGAGGACCTGACCGGCTGGCTCGACGCGGTGCTCGACGGGCTCGCCCCGCACGGGCCGGTGACCCTCGGCGGGCACTCGTACGGGGCCTGGATCGCCGCCCACCACGCCGCCCGGCGGCCGGCCCGGACCGGCCGCCTCGTCCTGCTCGACCCGACCGGGGTCTTCGCCGGGCTCCGCCCCGGCTACGTCCTGCGCGCCCTGCCCGTGCTGCTGCGGCCCACCCCGGAGCGGATCCGCTCCTTCCTCGCCTGGGAGACCGGCGGGGCGGCGCTCGACCCGGCCTGGCTCCGGCTCCAGGACGAGACCGCCCGGTTCCCCGCGGCCCGCCCGGTCACCGGCCCGCGGCCGGACCTCGTCCGGCTGGCAGGGCCACCGGGCGCGCGGGCCGACGTCCGGGTGGACGTGCTGTTCGCCGGGCGGGCCCGCTGCCACGACCCCGGCCGGGCGGCCCGCGCCGCCCGCGAGGCGCTGCCGGGCGCGCGGGTCGACGTACTGCCCGGGGTCGCGCACCACGCGCTGCCCCTGACGGCCGCCGCCGAGATCGCCCGCCTGCTCGCTTCCTAGTGCTGTGACCGGAAAGGTTCACCGGGTCGCGACGCCCGGCCTTTCCGGCCACAGCACTAGACGCCGCGGGACAGCGCGTCGCGGACGGCCTCCTCGGAACGGGCGACCACGGCGGTGCCGTCCTCGGCGGTGATGATCGGGCGCTGGATGAGCTTGGGGTGCGCGGCCAAGTGGGCGATCCACAGGGCCCGTGCCGCGTCGGTCTCCTCGCGCGGCAGGTCCCGTACGCCGGTCTCCTTCGCCAGCGGGTCAGAGGTGCGCGTGATGTCCCACGGCTCCAGCCCGAGGCGGCCCAGCACCTCGCGGATCTCGTCCTCGGACGGCACGTCCTCCAGGTAGCGGCGCACGGTGTACTCGGCGCCCTCCGCGTCCAGCAGGGTGAGCGCGCTGCGGCACTTGGAACACGCGGGATTGATCCAGATCTCCATGCCGCCAACCCTACCCAGGGCCCGTCTGGCCAGGGTCTTCTGTCAGTGGTCACCGGTAAAATCGAAGGAGAACGACAGGAAGCCAACTACCGTTTGGGAGGCTGTAGATGGCCACTGCCAGCACCGTCCGGCCCGTCCAGAAGAAGCCGCTGCCGGCGGGCCTGCCCCGCGAGTGGTACGAGAGCCACAACCGCCGTCTGAAGGCGATGCGGTTGGCGATATCCCTGCTCGACTCGGGGACCTATGACGCCAAGCGGGCCACCAACCGGAAGATCCGGACGATGGCCGTCCGGACGGGGATCCACCGGCCGTCCAACGTCACCTGCAAGATGGTGCGCGCGTTCATCAAGGACTCGTGACGGCTCATCACCGCATGCCGGGGACCCGGCCGGCCCTCCACGGGCGGCCGGGCCCCGGACCGGGCCTGGCGGGAAGGTCATGCGCGGCCGTCCGGGGAGAGCAGCAGCAGCGCCACGTCGTCGCCCGGCCCGCCGTTCGAGAAGGCCGCCAGGTCCTGCCACACCGCCCCGACCAGGCCCACCGGGTCCCGCGCCAGTACGGGCACGCGGGTCGCCAGTGGGTAGAAGTGCCCGGCCGCGTCCCGGGCCTCCGTCGCCCCGTCGGTGTGCAGCAGGAACCGGTCCCCCGGCAGCACCGGCAGCTCCACCGCCTTCGGAGGATCGGGCCCCGCCAGCCCCAGGCCCAGCGGGGGGCCCGGTTCCACCGGCACCTCGTCCACCGCCGACCCCCGCAGCCGCAGCGCCGGCGGATGCCCGCAGGAAACGAACCGTACGAGGTCCAGCCCCGGCGGGAACTCCACCAGCACCGCCGTCGCGAACAGCTCCGGATGGTCCACGTGGGCGTCGGCCGCGTCCGCCAGCAACCGGCGGTCCAGCCGGAGGGCCACCGCCGCCAGCTCCGGGTCGTCGAGCACGGCCTCGCGGAAGGCCCCGAGCAGTGCCGCCACCGTGGCCACTGCCGCCAGGCCGTGCCCCTGCACGTCCGCGACCAGCGCCCGTACCCCGAACGGCCCGACCCGTACGTCGTACAGGTCGCCGCCCACCAGCGTGCCGCGCTGCGCCGCCCGGTAGAGGCCCGAGCAGCGCACCTCGCCCACCCGTTCCGGCACCGGGGGCAGCACCGCCAGCTGCGCCGCCTCCGCGACGGTCCGCACGCTGACCAGCTGCTCGTCCCGGCGCTGGCGGACCCAGGCGATGACCACGCTCAGCAGGCCGACCACGGCCACCGTCGCCAGGTCCGTCCCGCGGGCATGGGCGACGCCGATGTCGTGCACCCCCAGCAGCAGCAGGACGATGGCGGCGAAGATCGCGGTCCCGGCCGCCCCGTAGGCGAAGGCGGCCACCGGGGGCAGGCCCGCCAGGAAGAAGCCCAGCTCCACGTCGTCCGTCAGAGCCTGCGCGAGGACGAGCGCCACCAGGGCCGCCGCGGGCGCGATCCGGGCCCAGCGCGGCGGTGGCTCGCCGCGCAGGCCGCCCGGATCCTCGCGTCCGCGTCTCATCCCTCCACCCTGGTACGGGGGCCCGGCCCGCGCACCCCGGACCGGCCCGCCGGGTGGCTCCCCGCGCTCCGGGCCGCGACAGTGGTGGCGTGACGGGAAACGAAGGCCCCGGGAGGGCGCTCGGCCGCGCCCACGTCGAGGCGCACGGCACCGGCGACGTCCCCGCGAGCGCGGGGATGAGCACCCGGCTCAACTGGCTCCGCGCGGGGGTGCTCGGTGCCAACGACGGGATCATCTCCACCGCCGGCCTGGTGGTCGGCGTGGCCGGCTCCACCACGTCCCGCGCGACGATCCTGGCGGCGGGCGTCGCCGGGCTGCTGGCGGGCTCGCTGTCCATGGCGGCGGGGGAGTACGTCTCCGTCAGCTCCCAGCGGGACTCCGAACGGGCCGCGCTCGACATGGAACGCAAGGAGCTCGCCGAGGAGCCGGAGGCGGAGCTCGACGAGCTCACCGACCTGCTGGCGGAGCGGGGCCTGAGCCGGGACGTGGCCCGGGAGGCGGCGGAGCAGCTCACGGAACGGGACGCCCTGCGGGCCCACGCCCGGGTGGAGCTGGGGATCAACCCGGACGAGCTGGCCAACCCGTGGCACGCGGCCTTCGCGAGCCTCGTCGCCTTCACGGTGGGGGCGCTGCTGCCGCTGCTGGCGATCATCCTGCCGGGGCCGTCGGCGCGGGTGCCGGTGACGGTGGTGGCGGTGCTGGGGGCGCTCACGCTGTGCGGGGTGCTCAGCGCACGGCTGGGCGGGGCGCCGGTGCCGAGGGCGGTCGCCCGCAACGTGGCCGGTGGCGCCCTGGCCATGGCCGTCACCTACGCGGTCGGCACCTGGCTCGGCACCGCCACCGCCTGACCCGGCGGGCTGTTTTCCGGCCCGCCGGCGCTGGGGGCGCGGGCGCGGGGTGCGCCGTGTCGTGACGTCCGCCGACGCCACACGCCGAATCCGCCCGAGCACGGCGCAACGACCCGGCAGGATGGGGCCATGCGCATCGCAGTCACCGGGTCGACCGGGCTCATCGGCAGTGCACTCGTGCGGTCCCTGCGGGAGGACGGCCACGAGGTGGTGCGGTTCGTGCGGCGGGAGCCGGCCGCCCCGGACGAGGCGCGGTGGGATCCGCAGCGCGGCCACGTGGACCCGGCCGGGCTGGCCCGCTGCGGAGCCGTCGTGCACCTGGCGGGGGCCGGGATCGGGGACCACCGGTGGACCGCCGCGTACAAGCGGAAGATCCGCGACAGCCGGGTGCTGGGCACGGCCGCGCTCGCGAACGCCCTCGCCGGCCTCGACGAGCCGCCCGCCGTCCTGGTCAGCGGCTCCGCCGTCGGCTACTACGGGGACACCGGCGACCGCCCCGTGGACGAGGACGCCCCCGCCGGTCACGGCTTCCTGCCCTCGGTCTGCGTGGAGTGGGAGGCCGCCGCCGCCCCCGCGCGGGAGGCCGGGATCCGGACCGCGTTCGCCCGTACCGGGCTGGTCGTCGCCAAGGAGGGCGGGGCCTGGGGGCGGATGTTCCCGCTGTTCCGCGCGGGCGTCGGCGGCCGGCTCGGCGACGGCCGCCAGTACTGGCCGTACATCTCCCTCCGGGACGAGGTCGCGGCCCTGCGCCACATCATCGACACCCCCTCGCTCAGCGGTCCGGTCAACCTCACCGCCCCCGAGCCGCTGACCAACCGCCAGGTCACGGCCGCAATGGCCCGGGTGCTGCACCGGCCGGCGGTGCTGCCCGTGCCGGCCGTGGCCCTGCGGGTCGTCCTGGGGGAGTTCTCCCAGGACGTACTGGGCGGTCAGCGGGCCCGTCCCGCCCGGCTCCTGGAGTCCGGCTTCGTCTTCCGCGACCCGGGCATCGAGCAGGCCATCCGGGCCGCCCTCCAATAAACGGCGTGCGACCGTGTGCGACCGTTCGTGACCCGGATGCGACCGTTGTGCGACCGGAGTTGTCCGCAATACCCGGCCGAACTCGGGTTCCCGCGCAACCGGTTGGGGGAAGGAGGATCCCCACACAGCCGCGCCGACCTCGGGGAGGGGCACGTGCTCAGCAGCGCACCCAATGCCGCACACCATGCGGACGTCGTCATCGTAGGAGCCGGGGTCTCAGGACTCGCGGCCGCGCACCACCTGATCGCAGCCGGGGTCACGGTCACCGTCCTGGAGGCCGCGGACGACCCCGGCGGCCGGATGGCCACCGAATCGGCCGACGGGTTCCGGCTCGACCGGACGGCCCAGTTGCTCAACACCGCGTACAGCGAACTCGAACGCACCCACGCCCTGCGGGCCCTGGTCCTGCGCCCCTTCTCGCCCGGGGTCCTGGTCCACACCGACGGCAAGCAGGTACGGGCCGCGTCCCTCACGCCCGCCCGCGCCCTGGCCAGCGGCTCCCTCGACCAGGCCCGGCTCGGCGCCGCCCTCGGCAGGCTCGCCGCGCTGCCCGAGGACAAGCTGCTCGCCCGGCCCGAACGCACCGCGGCCGCCGCCCTGCGCACCCGCGGCCTGCCGGCGCGGACCCTGCACGGCGTGCTCCGGCCGCTGCTGTCCGCCCTGCTCCGCGACCCGGAGCTCACCACCTCCAGCCGGGTCGCCGACCTGGCCCTGCGCACCTTCGCCCGCGGCCGTCTCGCCGTGCCCGAAGGCGGTGCGGCGGCCCTGCCCGACCTGCTCGCCGCGGGCCTGCCGCCCGGCACCGTACGGACCGGCATCACGGTCCGGTCGCTGGCCACCAACCTGGTCACCACCGAGGAGCACGGCGACTTCCGCTGCCGCTCCGTCCTGCTCGCCACCGGCGCCCGCGCCGCCGCCGAACTCCTGCCCGGCCTGCGCGTGCCCGGGTTCCACGAGCTCACCGTCCTGCACCACGCCACCGCCACCCCACTGCCCCGGGACGGCTCGCTGATCGTGGACGGGGACCCCGACTGGCCCGTCTGCCACACCGCCGTCATGAGCGCGGTCGACCCCACACGGGCCCCGGCCGGCCGCAGCCTGGTCACCACGACTGTGCTCGGCCCGCCGCCACCGCTGCGCACCGTCGCCTCGCGCCTCGCCCGCCTCTACGACACCGGCACCCGCGAATGGGAGCTGCTGGCCGTCCACCACACCCCGGACGCCGTCCCCGCGATGCCCCCGCCGCACGACCGGCGCCGCCCCGTCCGGGTGCTGGCCGGGCTCTACGTGTGCGGCGACCACCGCGACACCAACACCGTGCAGGGCGCCCTGCACTCGGCCCGCCGCGCCGCCGGCGCGGTCCTGCGCGACTTCGGCATCCCGCTCCCGGTCGCCCCGGAGCCCGCACTTCCGGTGGCGGCCTGAGAACCACCCACGACCCAGGGGCCCGGTCCTCCCGCCTCGGGACCGGGCCCCTGCCGCGCACAGGACGACCCGGGACCGGGCGGCGGCCCTCAGGACAGCGCCGCCACCCGGTCCCGGTACGTCCGCACGGCCGAGGCGTCCCGGTACGGCTCCAGCCTCCGCTCGAAGTCCCGTACGTACTCCACCGCGCGCACCGACCGCATTTCCATCGCCTGCTGCGCCGCCTCCGCGCCCAGCGCGCACGCCTGGTCCAGCTCGCCCAGCCCCAGCCGGGCCGTGGCCAGCACCACCCGGCAGAACAGCCGCGACCGCGCGAACCCCGGCGCCCTGAGCTGCAGGGACCGCTCCGCGTGCTGTGCCGAGGCCCGGTACTGCTGGAGGTCCCGGTGGCAGTGCCCGAACTCGTCCGCCAGCTGCGCCTCGTCGTACTGGCGCGCCCAGTGCGGCACGTCGTCCCCCGGCCGGGCGGCGCCCAGCGCGCGTTCGGCCCGCACCAGGGAGGCCGTGGCCGCCCGGACCTCGCCGAGGACCGCGTGCCCCCGCGCCTCCGCCGCGTGCAGCAGCGCCTGCACCACGGGCGGCGGCCCGGAGCCCACGCCCTGCTGGGCGACCCGGGCCAGCTGCACCGCCTCCCGGCCGTGCCCGAGGTAGACCGCCTGCCGGCTCATGGTGACCAGCACGTACGAGCCGTAGGGGCGGTCCCCGGCCGCCTGTGCCAGCCGCAGGGCCTGCACGAAGTACCGCTGGGCGAGGCCGTGCGCGGCGATGTCGTACGAGGTCCAGCCCGCGAGCCGGGTCAGGTCCGCGGCGGCGGCGAAGAGCCGCCGCCCCGTGGTCTCGCCGTAGGTGCCCCGGAGCATCGGCTCGGCCTCGTGCTCCAGGTACCGCACGAGCGCCTGGCGGGCGTGCCCGCCGCCGTAGGTGTGGTCCAGCGTCCGGAACAGCTCGCTCACCGACCGCAGCGCGGCGATGTCGCCGGCCGTCACGCGCTGCCCGGGCCCGCGGTCGATCTGCCGCTGCCGCGGCACCGAGGTCCGGCCCTGGAGCGGGACGCGGGCCGCGGCCGGTTCCGCGCCCCGGGCCACGCGCTCGTCGGGCCGCCCGATCAGCCAGTCCCGGCTGGGCACGACCAGTCCGGCCGGGGTGAAGGCGATCTTCCGGAGCTCGGCGTGGGAGCCGGAGTCCTTGCGCCACAGGCCGCTCGCGATGTCCACGGCCTCCTCCGGGGTGGCCGCGAACTCCAGCCCCGCGTAGACCGGGGCACAGGCGTCGAGGCCCAGGTCCTGGGCGGAGAGCCGGCGGCCGAGCCGCCGGGTGAAGACCTCGGCGATCAGCGCCGGGGTGGTCCCGCGCGGCTGCTGGCCGCGCAGCCAGCGGGTCACGGAGGTCTTGTCGTACCGCAGGTCGAGACCGTGTTCCAGACCGAGCTGGTCGACGCGGCGGGCGAGCCCGGCGTTGGAGAACCCGGCTTCCGCGATCAGCGCCGCGAGCTGCCGGTTGGGGACACGCTGGGCAGGTCGTTCCGTCATCGGCTCCACGGTTTCCTGACGTGACGGACCGGAGTCCCGGCCCTTGAACGGCGTGAATGTAGCGGCGAACTCCGGCCGGGCCGCCCTCTCTGCCCCACATTCATCCGATCGTGTGCAGAATCGGTAGGGCTCTTTACGGACTCGCCCCACGCTCCCGCGTACGCTGCGGGCCATGACCCGCCGGCACCACCCGTCGCACCTGCCCGAGGAGCGGCCTGAATCCACCGCTCCGCTGCCTGCGCCCGAGCTGACCGAGGCCGAGTGCCGGCGCTGCGGCACCTACATCGCGGGGCTCGACGGGCGTTACGCCTGTGGTGTGTGCGGCTGGGTGAACGACCACTCGGAGGGCCACCGGCGGCTGCCGCGCGCGGACGAGGATCCCGACCGCCCGCCGAAGGGCCGTCGACGGCCGAAGCAGCTGCCGTGGCCCCTGCCGGAGCCCGGGCCGCAGCCGGAGGAGGGTCCGCACGCCGGGCCGCACGCGGGGCCCTGAAGGGGCCCGTACGGGCAGCCGTACCCTTGCTCAGTGAAGTACGTGCACACAGCAGGTTCAATGAGGAGGCGCTGCGGTGGCTGAGCTTGGGTTTGTCCGTCTGGGCTTCGGAGCGGAATCCGTCGAGTACACCCGGGCCTGGGACGAGCAGCGCAGGGTGCACGCGGCCCGCTTCGCGGACGAGATCGAGGACACCTGCCTGCTGGTGGAGCACCTGCCGGTCTACACGGCCGGGCGGCGCACCGACCCCAGTGAGCGCCCGCTGGACGGCACCCCCGTGGTGGACGTCGACCGCGGCGGGAAGATCACCTGGCACGGCCCGGGCCAGCTGGTCGGCTACCCGATCATGAAGCTGCCCCGCCCGGTGGACGTCGTGGCCCACGTCCGCCGCCTGGAGGAGGCGCTGATCCGCACCGCCGCCGAATTCGGCCTGGAGACCACCCGGGTCGAGGGCCGTTCCGGTGTCTGGGTGCTCGGCGACCCGGTGGAGGAGCGCCCGAAGATCGGCGGCCTCTCGCTGGAGCTGGACCCGCGCCTGCACGACGAGGAGTTCGACCCCCGGCTCAACGGCCCCGAGTACGCCCCTTCCAACGCCGGCCAGCGCCGCGAGGACCGCAAGCTCGCCGCCATCGGGATCAGGGTCGCCAAGGGCGTCACGATGCACGGCTTCGCGATCAACGTGAACCCGGACAGCACCTGGTTCGACCGCATCATCCCGTGTGGGATCCGGGACGCCGGTGTGACCTCGCTCTCGTACGAACTGGGCCGCGACGTCACCATCGCCGAGGTGCTCCCGGTCGTCGAGCGCCACCTGAAGGACGTACTGGAGCACGCCGAGTTGCGGCCCCGCGAGATCGAGACCGCATAGAGACCTCCCGGCTACGGGAATGAGTCCGGCCGCTCGCAGGTTGGTCGGCGTAAGAGCGTACGAAATTACGGGCGTACCCTGGTGGGCGCCCGAACAATCGAAGTCACAGGGAGCCGGTCGTGTCCGCAGTCGCACCCGACGGACGCAAGATGCTGCGTCTGGAGGTCCGGAATGCCCAGACCCCCATCGAGCGCAAGCCCGAGTGGATCAAGACGCGGGCGAAGATGGGTCCCGAGTACACCAAGATGCAGGCCCTGGTGAAGGGCGAAGGACTGCACACGGTGTGCCAGGAGGCGGGCTGCCCCAACATCTACGAATGCTGGGAGGACCGCGAGGCCACCTTCCTCATCGGCGGCGACCAGTGCACCCGGCGCTGTGACTTCTGCCAGATCGACACGGGCAAGCCCGAGGCGCTGGACCGCGACGAGCCGCGCCGCGTCGGCGAGTCCGTCGTCACGATGGACCTGAACTACGCCACCATCACCGGTGTCGCCCGCGACGACCTCGCCGACGGCGGTGCCTGGCTGTACGCGGAGACCGTGCGCCAGATCCACCAGCAGACGGCGGGCCGCGAGGCCGGCCACACCAAGGTCGAGCTGCTGGCCCCCGACTTCAACGCGGTGCCCGAGCTGCTGGAAGAGGTCTTCGCCTCCCGCCCCGAGGTCTTCGCGCACAACGTCGAGACGGTGCCGCGGATCTTCAAGCGGATCCGCCCCGGCTTCCGCTACGAGCGCTCGCTCGAGGTGATCACCAAGGCGCGCGAGTACGGCCTGGTCACCAAGTCCAACCTGATCCTCGGCATGGGCGAGGAGCGCGAGGAGGTCTCGCAGGCCCTGAAGGACCTGCACGAGGCCGGGTGCGAGCTCATCACCATCACCCAGTACCTGCGGCCCTCGCCGCGGCACCACCCCGTGGAGCGCTGGGTGAAGCCGGCCGAGTTCGTGGAGCTGGCGAAGGAGGCCGAGGAGATCGGCTACTCGGGCGTGATGTCCGGTCCGCTCGTCCGTTCCTCGTACCGAGCCGGTCGTCTGTACCAGCAGGCGATGGAGAAGCGCGCGACCGTGTGACGTGGGGCGCGACTGCACGTGTGAAGTCGCGCACAAAGTGCTACCAACGAGTAATACCGCATCGGCGCGGCCCCTAGGCTCTTTCCCGAGGAAAGAACCCGGCGGGCCGCGTCGGCGTATGCAACGTGTCCATCACATTTGACCACCCGGTCACGCCCTGGTAACACCAGTCAGTGACGCTAGGTCCACGCACCGTACCCACCCGCCCACCTCGCGCAGACGTGAGCATCGTGAAAGGGATCGACATCATGCAGGCCGCGCCCGTACGCGCCATCGCCATCCCGACGCTCTCCGACGCCTTCCGGGGCATCGAGTCCCTCCTCATGAGCGGGGCCCGCCGCAACGCCTGGACGGCGGTCCTGGAGGATCGCAAGAGGGCCAAGGACCGTGTCGAAACCGAACACGTACTTGAGGCCGCGGCTACCCGAACCCCGCAGGCCACGTAAACTCTGGGTATGGCGAGGAAGTCAAACGCAGAGACTGCTGCGAACCCCGGGCGACTGAAGCAGATCGCCCTGACGTACAAGATGACGCGCAAGGCCGACCCGAAGGTCGGTCTGATCGTCGCGGGCGTGGGAATCGTCACCTTCGGTGTCTTTCTTGCGATCGGCTTCCTGATCGACCACCCGGTCTACCTGGGCATCCTGGGCTTCCTGGTGGCGTTCCTCGCGATGGCGATCGTCTTCGGGCGACGGGCCGAGCGGGCTGCCTTCGGGCAGATGGAGGGGCAGCCGGGAGCGGCCGCGGCCGTACTGGACAACGTGGGACGGGGCTGGACGACCACCCCGGCCATCGCGATGACCCGGCAGCAGGACATCGTCCACCGTGCCGTGGGCAAGGCCGGTGTCGTGCTGATCGCCGAGGGCAACCCGAACCGCGTGAAGCCGCTGCTCGCGAACGAGAAGAAGAAGATGGCCCGGATCATGCCGGACGTGCCGGTCCACGACTTCATCGTGGGCACGGGCGAGGGCGAGGTGCCGCTCAAGAAGGTGCGCACCACCCTGCTCAAGCTGCCGCGCGTACTGACCGGCCCGCAGATCACCCAGGTCAACGACAAGCTGCGGGCCATGGGTGACCTCATGAGCAACATGCCGCTGCCGAAGGGCCCCATGCCCAAGGGCATGAAGATGCCGCGCGGCGGAAAGATGCGCTGACGCGCCGGCCCGATCAGCCGATTTTCGTATACGAGACGGGGGCGCCCCCCGAGCCGGCCGGCTCGGGGGGCGCCCCCGTTCGGTCCCATCGGTCTCAGATGCGGACCTGGACGGCGCGCGCGAGACGGTCGTGGAGGCCGCGGCCGTCGCGGTCCCAGATCAGCGCCGGGACGACCAGGGCCAGCAGCAGCGTGCGCACGACCACCCGGACGATGCCGAGGCGGCCGCCGTCCTCCGCGACCACCCGCAGGCCCAGGGCCCGCTTGCCGGGTGTGAAGCCCACGGTGCCGACCGTCAGGATCGTCAGGGCCACGAAGAGCCCGAGGGTCCAGTTGCCCGCGGCGCCCAGGTTCCCGCCGGTGATCAGCCCGTACGCGATGAGCTGGCAGCCGATCCAGTCGAGGGCCACGGCTGCGATCCGGCGCCCGAACCGCGCCACGGAGCCGGGCCCCTCCTGCGGCAGGCCGAGCCGCTGGCCCGGATAGCCGAAGTCGACGCCCATCTCCTCGGCGGCCGCCTTGGGGCCGGAGAGCCAGGATCCGATTGCCTGTCTGTTGTCCACCCGACCACGGTACCGGTGGCGCCTCACGGCCCTCCGGCCGGACCCTGGTTAACTTGTGCGAAACAAATGGGTCATGCTTGGGAAATCCCGTCTGCTTATGGTCGGGTCAGCGTGCGGCACCGCACTGACGCACCACGAGCTATAAAGCCCGTCCCTCCCCCGGGGCCGGGAGTAGGAGGAGTTGGATGTTCCAGAACGCCGACGAAGTCAAGCAGTACATCGAGGAGAACGACGTCAAGTTCGTCGACGTCCGCTTCTGCGACCTGCCTGGTGTGATGCAGCACTTCACGATCCCGGCGCGGGCATTCGACCCGGCGGAGGAGCTCGCCTTCGACGGATCCTCGATCCGCGGCTTCCAGGCGATCCACGAGTCCGACATGGCCCTGCGCGCCGACATCACCACCGCGCGCCTGGACCCGTTCCGCCGCGACAAGACGCTGAACATCAACTTCTTCATCCACGACCCGATCACGGGTGAGGCCTACAGCCGCGACCCGCGCAACATCGCGAAGAAGGCCGAGGCGTACCTCGCCTCCACCGGCATCGCCGACACCGCGTTCTTCGGCCCCGAGGCCGAGTTCTACATCTTCGACAGCGTGCGCTTCGCGACCACCGCGAACGAGGGCTTCTACCACATCGACTCCGAGGCCGGCGCCTGGAACACCGGTTCCGAGGAGAACAACCGCGGCTACAAGGTCCGCTACAAGGGCGGCTACTTCCCGGTCGCCCCGGTCGACCACTTCGCGGACCTGCGCGCCGAGATCTCCCTCGAGCTGGACGCCCAGGGCCTCCAGGTCGAGCGCCAGCACCACGAGGTCGGCACCGGCGGCCAGGCCGAGATCAACTACAAGTTCAACACGCTGCTGGCCGCGGCCGACGACCTGATGCTCTTCAAGTACATCGTGAAGAACGTCGCGTGGAAGAACGGCAAGACCGCGACCTTCATGCCGAAGCCGATCTTCGGTGACAACGGCTCGGGCATGCACGTCCACCAGTCGCTGTGGGCCGGCGGCGAGCCGCTCTTCTACGACGAGGCCGGCTACGCGGGCCTGTCGGACACCGCCCGCTACTACATCGGCGGCATCCTCAAGCACGCCCCGTCGCTGCTCGCCTTCACCAACCCGACGGTGAACTCGTACCACCGCCTGGTGCCGGGCTTCGAGGCGCCGGTCAACATGGTGTACTCGCAGCGCAACCGCTCCGCCGCCATGCGCATCCCGATCACGGGCTCGAACCCGAAGGCCAAGCGCGTCGAGTTCCGCGCGCCGGACCCGTCCTCGAACCCGTACCTGGCCTTCTCGGCCCTGCTCCTCGCGGGCCTCGACGGCATCAAGAACAAGATCGAGCCGATGGAGCCGATCGACAAGGACCTCTACGAGCTCTCCCCGGACGAGCACGCGAGCGTCCCGCAGGTCCCGACCAGCCTCGAGGACGTCCTCAAGGCCCTGGAGGAGGACCACGAGTACCTCCTGGCCGGCGGTGTCTTCACCCCCGACCTGATCGAGACCTGGATCGACTACAAGCGCACGCACGAGATCGCCCCGATCGCGCAGCGTCCGCACCCGCACGAGTTCGAGCTGTACTTCGACCTCTAAAAATGCCTGATGGGAGGCCCCCCGCCACGCTCCACGGAGCGAGGCGGGGGGCCTTTCCGCTTTGACAGGTCGGTCGGGCGGAGTGAGGGTGGAAAGGACCGTAAAGGCCTGATAAGCGAGACATGTTCGGAGGTGCATGAGAATGCGCCGTAGGATCGTTGCGGCAACCATGGCAGGAGCCGCAGGAATCGCCATCGGTCTGCTGCCCGTCGCCAGTGCCTCGGCCTCGGCCGTCTCCGGCAGCGGCGGCGGGAACGGCGGCTACGACTGCTACCGGTACCCCTCGAACCGTTCCGACGCGCGGTGGGACTACTGCTGCAACCGCGACTGGCGCGACCGGCCCAGCTGGTGCTGGGACAACGCGGGTGTGGGCGGCGACCGCGGCTACTGGCGGGACAGCAACTGGAACGACTCCGACTGGCGCCGCCACAACTGGAACAACTGGCACGACGACGCGAACTGGAACGACTCAGGCCGCGGCGGCAACGGCAACTGGAACGACTGGGGCAACGGCCGGGGTGGCAACGGTGACTGGGGCGGCGGCGGTGGCGGCGGCAACGGTGACTGGGGCGGCGGCGGTGGCGGCGGCAACGGTGACTGGGGCGGCGGCAACGGCGGCGGCAACGGTGGCGGTGGCGGCAACGGCGGCGGCTGGGGTGGTGGCCGCTGAGATGAGGCCGATCTGACCACGGAGGGTCGTGGGACCGGGGCGATGCCCCTGCGGCGCTGGTTCAGCGCAGCAGGGGCATCGCTCCTGTGAGGTCCCGCAGGCACAGGACCGCGAGCTCGGCGGGGGAGCCGGGCCCCGAGACCGGGGCGTCCGTCGCCGACCACAGCTCCAGCGCCACGCGGATCGCGTCCGTGGCCGCGGCGGCCAGCAGCCGCACCTCCCGCACGTCGGCGTCCGCCCCCGCCAGCCTGCCGATCACCGGCACCAGACGCTCCTCGGACTCCTGGTTCACGCGGTACCAGACCGCGCGCAGCGCCTGGTCGTCCGCCGCCGCGCGCAGCAGGCCGCGGGTCACCTCCAGACCCTCCGCGACCGCCTGAGGGCCGCTCAGCGACCGGGTGACGGCGCGTTCCAGCGCCTCCGCGAGGGGGGTGCCCGGGTCCTCCTCCGCCAGCAGCGCGCGCCAGGCGTCACCGCCGCCCGCCAGCAGCGGGGCCACGGCCTCCTGCTTGTTGCGGAAGTAGCGGTAGAAGGTGCGCAGCGCCACGCCCGCGCGGTGGGCGATGTCCTCGGCGGTGGTGCCGTCGGGACCGTGCTCGGCGAACAGCCCGCAGGCGGCACGGGCGATGTCGAGCTGTGTGGCGGCCTTGCGGCGCTCGGTCAGCGAGGGGGCTCCGGGGCCGGCCTGGGGGGCGTACGGACGGGGGGATCTCACGGGTGAAGCCTACCGTCCGCCCGGCGCAATAAAGGCATTCTTTGTCGGCATGACAAAACGTGCCAGTCCTTGGGTACGCTCACGCCATGAACCGTTACGAAGGACGTCGCGTCCTCATCACGGGCGGCGGCTCCGGCATCGGCCGCGCCACCGTCCACCGCCTCCTCGCCGAGGGCGGCCGGGTCCACGCCGTGGACGTCAGCGAGGCCGGCCTGAAGGCCACCGCCGAACACGCCGCCGCCGCGGGCCACGGGGACCGGCTGACCACCGCGCTCCTCGACATAGCGGACGAGGGTTCCGTCAAGGAGGGCGTGGTCGCCGCGACCCGCGCCCTGGGCGGGATCGACGTACTGGTCAACGCGGCGGGCATCCTGCGCTCCGCGCACACCCACCGGACCACGCTGGAGCTGTGGAACCAGGTCATCGCGGTCAACCTGACGGGCACTTTCCTGATGATCCGCGAATCCCTGCCGGCCCTGCTGGCCGCGGACCGGCCGGTCGTCGTGAACTTCAGCTCCACCTCGGCGTCCTTCGCCCACCCCTACATGTCCGCCTACGCGGCCAGCAAGGGCGGCATCCAGTCCATGACCCACGCGCTGGCCGCCGAGTACAGCAAGCAGGGCCTGCGCTTCGTCAGCGTCGCGCCCGGCTCCATCGAGAGCGGCATGACCACCGGCAGCGGCCCCGGCCTGCCCGAGGACACCGACTGGTCCCTCTTCACCAAGCTCGCCCCGGCCATCGGCCAGGGCTTCGCCGGCCCCGAGACCGTCGCCGGCGTCGTCGCCATGCTGGGCTCCGAGGACGGCGCCTTCATCACCGGCACCGAGATCCGCATCGACGGCGGCACGCACTGCTGAACCGGGGCGTCAGCCCCGGAACCGGTCCCAGAGCCGGGGGAAGCGCTCCGCGAGCACGGCTTCGTTCTCGAAGTCCAGCGGGGCGCCCTCCGGCTCCGCCGCCTGCAGCGGGATCCCCAGATCCGGCGCCACCGCCCCGGTCAGCTGCTCGTACGCCTCGTCGGCCGCGTACCCGAGCTCCTCGCCGTCCCCGTCGATCTCCTCGTCGAAGTCGCCCAGCAGCTCCGCCAGGTGGTCCGGGTCGTGCACCCCGCCCTCGAAGACCTCCCGCCCCTGGCCGATCAGCCAGCAGCGGAAGTAGTCGAAGGCGTCGTCGCTCGCCCCGTCGAGCAGCACCCAGGCCGCGCCCCACAGGTCCCAGGTGTACGCCCGGTTGTACCGGGACTCGAAATGGCGGGCGAAGTCCAGGACGGAGTCCGGATCGAGCTGCGCCAGCCGCTCCACGAGCAGCTCGGCATGCTCCTCGGGGTCGCCGTCGGCGGCCTCGCGGGTACGGTCGACGATCTCCCAGAACTCCGTCTCGTCCATCACGGCTCCAGCATCACGGGTCGGCCCCGCCGCCGCCACCGCTCGTACGGCGAAAGGCCGGTGCCCACCCCCTCGGGGGCTGACACCGGCCTTTCGCGTCCGGATCCACACGGCTCAGAGGCCGTAGCGCTCCCGGGCCTCCTTGACCGCGGAGGCCGGTACCTCGCCGCGGCGGGCGAGCTGGGCCAGCGCGGCCACCACGATCGACTGGGCGTCGACACCGAAGTGGCGGCGCGCGCCCTCACGGGTGTCGGACAGGCCGAAGCCGTCGGTGCCCAGCGAGGTGTAGTCCTGCTCCACCCACTGGCTGATCTGGTCCGGGACCTGGCGCATCCAGTCGGAGACGGCGAGGACCGGGCCGGCCGCACCCTCCAGCGCGCGGGTGACGTACGGGGTGCGGACCTCGCCGCGCAGCAGCGCCTCGTCGCACTCCAGCGCGTCGCGGCGCAGCTCGCCCCAGGAGGTGGCGGACCAGACGTCGGCGGCCACGTTCCACTCGGCGGCGAGCAGCTGCTGCGCCTCCAGGATCCAGTGGATCGCGGTGCCCGAGGCCATCAGCTGGATCTTCGGGGCGTCGGCGGCGGGCGCGTTCTCCAGGTCGGAGGCCTGGTTGAAGCGGTAGAGGCCCTTGAGGATGCCCTCTTCCACGCCCTCCGGCATGGCCGGCTGGACCTTCGGCTCGTTGTAGACCGTGAGGTAGTAGAAGACGTCCTCGGGCTGCTCGCCGTACATCCGGCGCAGACCGTCCTTGACGATCACCGCGATCTCGTACGCGAAGGCCGGGTCGTAGTTGAGCGACGCCGGGTTCGTGGACGCGATCAGGTGCGAGTGGCCGTCCGCGTGCTGCAGGCCCTCACCGGTCAGCGTGGTGCGGCCGGCGGTGGCGCCGACGATGAAGCCCTTGCCGAGCTGGTCGGCGAGCTGCCACATCTGGTCGGCGGTGCGCTGCCAGCCGAACATCGAGTAGAAGATGTAGAAGGGGATCATCGGCTCGCCGTGCGTCGCGTACGACGTGCAGGCGGCGATGAAGTCGGCCATGGCACCGGCCTCGGTGATCCCCTCGTTGAGGATCTGGCCGTCCTTGGCCTCCTTGTAGTACATCAGCTGGTCGCGGTCGACCGGCTCGTACGTCTGGCCCAGCGGCGAGTAGATGCCGGCCGACGGGAAGAGCGACTCCATACCGAAGGTACGGGCCTCGTCGGGGACGATCGGCACCCAGCGCTTGCCGGTCTCCTTGTCCCGCATCAGGTCCTTGACGAGGCGGACGAAGGCCATGGTGGTGGCCATCTCCTGCTTGCCGGAGCCCTTGATGAGCGGGGCGAAGGAGCGGTCGGCCGGGGCGGGCAGGGCCACGTGGTGGACCTTGCGGGCCGGGGCCGGGCCGCCGAGGGCCGCACGGCGCTCATTGAGGTACTGCACCTCGGGGCTGTTCGCGCCCGGGTGGCCGTAGGGGACCTGGCCGTCGGCGAAGGCGCTGTCCGGGATCGGGAGTCCGAGCTTGTCGCGCATGCTCTTGAACTCGTCGATCGTCAGCTTCTTCATCTGGTGGTTCGCGTTCTTCGACTCGAACCCGGCACCCAGCGTGTAGCCCTTGACGGTCTGCGCCAGGATGACCGTCGGCGCGCCCTTGTGCTCCAGGGCGGCCTTGTACGCGGCGTAGACCTTGCGGGGCTCGTGGCCGCCGCGCGAGGTGTGGAAGCACTCGGCGATCTTCGCGTCGGAGAGCACACCGGCCAGCTGCACGAGCTCGGCGTTGACGCCGAAGAAGTGCTGGCGGATGTAGGCCACGTCGCGGGTCGCGTACGTCTGGAACTGCGCGTCCGGTACCTCGCGCAGGCGGCGCACCAGGGCGCCGGTGGTGTCGAGCTGGAACAGCTCGTCCCAGGCGGACCCCCACAGGGTCTTGATGACGTTCCAGCCGGCGCCGCGGAACTGGGCCTCCAGCTCCTGGACCACGCGGAAGTTCGCGCGGACCGGACCGTCGAGGCGCTGCAGGTTGCAGTTGATGACGAAGGTCAGGTTGTCGAGCTGCTCGCGGGAGGCCAGGGCCAGGGCGGCGGTCGACTCGGGCTCGTCCATCTCGCCGTCGCCGAGGAAGGCCCAGACGTGCGAGTTGGCGGTGTCCTTGATGTTCCGGTTCTGCAGGTAGCGGTTGAAGCGCGCCTGGTAGATCGCGGAGAGCGGGCCGAGGCCCATGGAGACCGTGGGGAACTCCCACAGCCACGGCAGGCGCCGCGGGTGCGGGTAGGACGGCAGGCCGTTGCCGCCGGACTCCTGGCGGAAGTTGTCGAGCTGCTGCTCGGAGACGCGCCCGTCGAGGAAGGCGCGGGCGTAGATGCCGGGGGAGGCGTGGCCCTGGATGTAGAGCTGGTCGCCCGATCCGTCGGCCTCCTTCCCGCGGAAGAAGTGCTGGAAGCCGGTCTCGTACAGCCACGCGGCGGAGGCGAAGGTGGCGATGTGGCCGCCGACGCCGTACTTGGAGCCGCGGGTCACCATGGCGGCCGCGTTCCAGCGGTTCCAGGCGGTGATCTTGGCTTCCATCGCC
This sequence comes from Streptomyces sp. NRRL S-378, assembly GCF_000720645.1. NCBI lineage: Bacteria > Bacillati > Actinomycetota > Actinomycetes > Kitasatosporales > Streptomycetaceae > Streptomyces > Streptomyces sp. NRRL S-378. Next base: position 47,931 of record NZ_JOBX01000023.1, on the reverse strand, counting down.
TCGTCACCCGGGAACTCGGGCTCCGCGGCGGTGGGGATGGTGTTGACGTAGTCCGTCTCCAGCAGCTTCGGCAGGGCCAGGCCGGCGGCCTCGGCGTGCTGGAGCGTGCGGCGGAGCAGGTATTCGGCGCGGCGCGTACCGGCGGCCTGTGCGACGGCGTCGAGGGAGGCCGCCCATTCGGCGGTCTCCTCGGTGTCGCGGTCCGGGAGCTGGTCGAGCTCGCTCGGAAGCTTTCCTACGGGGTCGGACATCGCTGTGCGCCGCCTTCCGGACAAAGGAGAGGTGGTGAAGAAAATCCCTGACGGGCAGGACAGGGTCGATGGACCTGGTTGAGGTCCGCGACGACTGTAAATCCCTGATCGATGATCGATCAAATAAAAGTGACGAAGAAACGTCGATCCGACAAAAGTCGGCACCGCGTGCCAGGAAAACGGGCACGCGGTGCCCGGTCAAACCGGGGCGAACGGTGCCTCAGGCGCGGGGTGCGCACCCCAGGACGTGCCGCTTCACCAGCACACCGATGTCCGGATCGCGACTGCGGAAGGCCTCGACGAGCGCCTCGTGCTCCTCCGCGTAGGACTTCTGGACGGTGCCCAGCCAGCGGATGGACAGGGCCGTGAACACCTCGATGCCCAGGCTCTCCCAGGTGTGCAGCAGCACGCTGTTCCCGGCGGCCCGCACCATCTCCCGGTGGAAGCCCACCGTGTGCCGCACCTGTGCCGTGCCGTCCGAGCTGCGGTCGGCCTCCCACAGGGCCGCCACGTGCGGCTCCAGCGCCGAGCAGTCCGCCGCCAGCCTCGGCGCCGCCAGCTCGGCGGCGATCTGCTCCAGACCGGCCCGGACCGGGTAGATCTCCTCCAGGTCCGCGGCGGAGAGGTTCCGTACGCGCACGCCCTTGTTCGGCGCGGACTCGATCAGCCGCAGCGTCTCCAGCTCGCGCAGCGCCTCCCGTACCGGGGTCTGGCTGACCTCCAGCTCCACGGCGATGCGCCGCTCCACGATCCGCTCACCGGGCTTCCAGCGCCCGCTGACGATCCCCTCCACGATGTGCTCGCGGATCTGCTCGCGCAGCGAGTGCACGACGGGTGGGGTGATCATCGGGGCTTCATCTCCTGGTGGATGTGCAGGGTCACGCGGGGCCTGATGCGTAGACAATACGGCGGCGCCCCCGCCCGGGAGTATCCCGGGCGGGGGCGCCGACAGTGAGGCTGGTTACAAGCCGTTCGGCTCAGAGGCCGAGCTCGACCTCGAACTCGCCGGCCTCGAGGATCGCCTTGACCGCGGTGAGGTACCGGGCCGCGTCCGCGCCGTCCACCAGACGGTGGTCGTAGGACAGGGTCAGGTACGTCATGTCGCGGATGCCGATGTTGGTGCCCTCGGCGGTCTCGATGACCACCGGGCGCTTCACCGTGGCACCGATGCCCAGGATGGCGACCTGGTTCGGGGGCACGATGACCGTGTCGAACAGCGCACCGCGCGAACCGGTGTTGCTGATGGTGAAGGTTGCGCCCGACAGCTCGTCCGGCGTGATCTTGTTGCCCCGGACCTTGGCGGCCAGGTCGGCGGTCGCCTTGGAGATGCCCGCCAGGTTGAGGTCGCCCGCACCCTTGATGACCGGGGTCATCAGGCCCTTCTCGGAGTCGACGGCGATGCCGATGTTCTCCGAGTCGAAGTAGGTGATGGTGCCCTCGTCCTCGTTGATCCGGGCGTTGACGACCGCGTGGGCCTTCAGCGCCTGGGCAGCGGCCTTGACGAAGAACGGCATCGGGGACAGCTTGACGCCCTCGCGGGCGAGGAAGCCGGCCTTGGCCTTCTCGCGCAGCTTCATGATCTTGGTGATGTCCACCTCGACCACGGAGCTGAGCTGCGCCTGCGAGTGCAGGGCCTTCATCATGTTGTCGCCGATGACCTTGCGCATGCGGGTCATCTTGACCGTCTGACCGCGCAGCTCGGAGACCGCGGCGGCCGGAGCCTTCGCGGCGGCCGGGGCGGCGGCGGGAGCCGGGGCGGCAGCGGCGGCCTTGGCGGCCTCGGCGGCGGCCAGGACGTCCTGCTTGCGGATACGGCCACCCACACCGGTGCCCGAGACCGCGGACAGGTCCACGCCGGACTCCGAGGCGAGCTTGCGCACCAGCGGGGTCACGTACGCGGCCTCGTCACCGGCGAACGCCGGCGCGGCGGCCGGAGCAGCGGCCGGAGCCGGGGTCACCGGAGCCGGAGCGGCGACCGGAGCGGCAGCCTGGACCGGAGCCGGAGCGGCGGCCGGGGCGGGCTGGACCGGAGCCGGAGCCGCGGCGGGCGCCGGAGCGGCCTCGGCCGGAGCCGGGGCGGCCTCGGCCGGAGCCGGGGCGGCGGCCGGAGCGGCAGCGGCCGGGGCGGCACCTGCGGCGCCGATGACGGCCAGGACGGTGCCGACCTCGGCGGTCTCGTCCTCGTTGATCCGGATCTCCAGCAGCGTGCCGGAGACCGGCGCGGGGATCTCGGTGTCGACCTTGTCCGTGGAGACCTCGAGCAGCGGCTCGTCGGCCTCGACGGACTCGCCGACCTGCTTCAGCCAGCGGGTGACGGTGCCCTCGGTGACGGACTCGCCCAGCGCGGGCAGCACGACATCGGTGCCGGAGGCGGCCGGGGCGGCAGCCTCGGCCGGGGCCTCGGCGACCGGAGCCGGGGCCGCGGGGGCCTCGGCGGCGGGGGCCGGAGCGGCCGCGGGGGCCTCGGCAGCGGCAGCCGGCTCGGCGGCCGGAGCCTCGGCGGCAGCCGGAGCACCGGAGCCGTCGTCGATGACGGCCAGCTCGGCGCCGACCTCGACGGTCTCGTCCTCGGCGACCTTGATCGAGGCCAGGATGCCGGCGACGGGCGACGGGATCTCGGTGTCGACCTTGTCGGTCGAGACCTCGAGCAGCGGCTCGTCGGCCTCGACGCGCTCGCCCTCGGCCTTCAGCCAGCGGGTGACAGTTCCCTCGGTGACGCTCTCGCCGAGCGCCGGAAGGGTTACGGAAACCGACATGGTTTCTGTTGCTCCTTACGAAAGTGCGGAAGTGGTCGTCGCGCCCGGACGAACTAGTCGTGCGAGTGGAGCGGCTTGCCGGCCAGGGCCAGGTGGGCCTCGCCGAGCGCCTCGTTCTGGGTCGGGTGCGCGTGGATGAGCTGCGCGACCTCGGCCGGGAGGGCCTCCCAGTTGTAGATCAGCTGGGCCTCGCCGACCTGCTCGCCCATCCGGTCACCGACCATGTGGACGCCGACCACGGCACCGTCCTTGACCTGGACGAGCTTGATCTCGCCCGCGGTCTTCAGGATCTTGCTCTTGCCGTTGCCCGCCAGGTTGTACTTGAGGGCCACGACCTTGTCCGCGCCGTAGATCTCCTTGGCCTTGGCCTCGGTGATGCCGACGGAAGCGACCTCGGGGTGGCAGTAGGTGACGCGCGGGACACCGTCGTAGTCGATCGGGACGGTCTTGAGACCGGCCAGACGCTCCGCGACCAGGATGCCCTCGGCGAAGCCGACGTGCGCGAGCTGGAGGGTCGGGACGAGGTCGCCGACCGCCGAGATCGTCGGCACGTTGGTCTGCATGTACTCGTCGACCAGGACGTAGCCGCGGTCCATCGCGACGCCCTGCTCCTCGTAGCCCAGGCCCTGCGAGACCGGGCCGCGGCCGACGGCGACCAGCAGCACCTCGGCCTCGAAGGTCTTGCCGTCGGCCAGCGTCACGCGGACGCCGTTCTCCGTGTACTCGGCCTTGTCGAAGAAGGTGCCGAGGTTGAACTTGATGCCGCGCTTGCGGAAGGCGCGCTCCAGCAGCTTGGAGCTGTTCTCGTCCTCGACCGGAACGAGGTGCTTGAGGCCCTCGATGACGGTGATGTCGGAGCCGAAGGACTTCCACGCCGAGGCGAACTCGACGCCGATGACGCCGCCGCCCAGGACGATCGCGGACTCGGGCACGCGGTCCAGGACCAGCGCGTGGTCCGAGGAGATGATGCGGTTGCCGTCGATGTTCAGGCCCGGCAGGGACTTCGGCACGGAGCCGGTCGCCAGCAGGATGTGGCGGCCCTGGATGCGCTGCCCGTTCACGTCGACGGAGGTCGGCGAGGAAAGGCGGCCCTCACCCTCGATGTAGGTCACCTTGCGGGAGGCGACCAGGCCCTGCAGGCCCTTGTACAGGCCCGAGATGACCTCGTCCTTGTACTTCTGCACACCCGCGATGTCGATGCCCTCGAAGGTGGCCTTCACGCCGAACTGGGCCGCTTCGCGAGCCTGGTCCGCGATCTCACCCGCGTGCAGCAGAGCCTTCGTGGGGATGCAGCCGTTGTGCAGGCAGGTGCCGCCGAGCTTGTTCTTCTCGATCAGGGCAACGTCCAGACCCAGCTGGGATGCGCGCAGCGCCGCGGCGTAACCGCCACTGCCACCGCCGAGGATCACTAGGTCGAAAACGGTGCTGGCGTCGTTCGCCACGTCACGTCCTCCATGCATGTGCGCCGGGCACCGGTCCTCTGTGACCGGGCGGCGGCTGGTAATCGGCCGCTGTTTCTTCGGCCCTGTGGTGGGGGCCCTGTCCTGCCGAGAACCCATCTTCGCATTTGTCGGGGGAACGCGGGACGCCGGGCCCACGTTGTGAGAGGGCGTTCTCTCCGAAGCGAGGGTTACCGCTGCGTAGAAACCTACGGATTTCGTTGTCGGCAGAACGCACCCCGGGACCCGACCGGGCCCCGGGGTGCGGCACGCGTCACACCGGGTGCGTCAGCCCAGGTCGCCCGTGGCCGTGCGCTCGGCCAGCCGCACCAGGGTGCGCACGGCCGAGCCGGTGCCGCCCTTGGGGGTGTAGCCGTGCGGCGCGCCCTCGTGGAAGGCCGGGCCGGCGATGTCGAGGTGGGCCCAGGTGATGCCCTCGCCGACGAACTCCTGGAGGAAGAGGCCGGCCACCAGGCCGCCGCCCATGCGGACACCCATGTTCGCGATGTCGGCGGTGGGGGAGTCCATGGTCTTGCGCAGCTCCGCGGGGAGCGGCATCGGCCAGGAGGACTCGCCGACCTCTTCCGCGATCTCGTGGATCGCGGTGCGGAAGGAGTCGTCGTTCGCCATGATGCCGAAGGTGCGGTCGCCGAGGGCCAGCACCATGGCGCCGGTCAGGGTGGCGACGTCGACGATCGCGTCCGGGTTGTCCTCGGAGGCCTTGGTCAGCGCGTCACCGAGGACCAGACGGCCCTCGGCGTCCGTGTTGAGGACCTCGACGGTCTTGCCGCTGTACATGCGCAGGACGTCACCGGGCTTGGTGGCGGAACCGGACGGCATGTTCTCGGCGAGCGCGAGCCAGCCGGTCACGTTGACCCGCAGACCCAGCTTCGCGGCCGCGACGACGGAGGCGAAGACGGCGGCGGCGCCGGCCATGTCGCACTTCATCGTCTCGTTGTGGCCGGCCGGCTTCAGGGAGATGCCGCCCGAGTCGTAGGTGATGCCCTTGCCGACGAAGGCCAGGGTCTTCTCCGCCTTGGGGTGCGTGTAGGTGAGCTTCACCAGGCGCGGCGGGTTCTCGGAGCCCTTGCCGACGCCCATGATGCCGCCGTAGCCGCCCTTGACCAGAGCCTTCTCGTCCAGGACCTGGACCTTGACGCCGTTCTCCTTCGCGGCCGCGGAGGCGACCGCGGCGAAGGCCTCGGGGGTCAGGTCGTTCGGCGGGGTGTTCACCAGGTCGCGGGCGACGTTGACCTCGGTCGCGACGACCGTGGCGCGCTCGGCGGCGGCCTTGTGCTCCTTGTCGCGGGGCTTGGCGCCCAGCAGGGCCACCTCGGCGAGCGGCTGCTTCGGACCGGAGTCCTTGCCGTTGCCGGCCTTCTTCTCGCCGCCCTGGTAGGCGGTGAAGGCGTACGCGCCCAGCAGCGCGCCCTCGGCGACGGCGGTGACGGCGGAGGCGTCCTCCAGCGGGAGGGCGAAGCCGGCCTTCTTGCTGCCGTGCAGCGCGCGGGCGGCGGCACCGGCGGCGCGGCGCAGTACCTCCTCGTCGAACGACTCGTCCTTCTCGGGGACGGAGCCGAGCCCCACCGCCAGCACGACCGGGACCTTGAGGCCCGCCGGGGCCGGCAGCTTGGTGACCTCGCCTTCGGCACCCGAGGCGCCGAGGGCGTCGAGGACACCGGCGAGCTTGCCGTCGAACGCCTTGTCCACGGCCTCGGCGCCCGCGGCGACGATCGCGCCCTTGGGGCCCTTGGCGACACCGACGACGAGGGCGTCGGCGCGCAGCGTCGCCGCGCCGGCAGTGCTGAGAGTCAGAGCAGTCACGGTGGTGAAGTCTCGCTTCCGTTTGTGTGTGTGGGCCGAGTGGGTGGACGGCCATCCGTAGCGATCGTATTCGGGGCCCGACGGCCGCCTGGAAGGAGCCTACGCGCACCGACTCGCCCGTACGCCACTCGAAGGTTTGGCAAGGTGTTCGATCAAGCAGCCACCAGGTTCACCCATCCGTGGACTCTGCTCCAGGTTTGCCTCGTAGACCTGACGAGGTCCGAAAGACTCGGTCCACTCTCGCAAGGGGACGCGGGGTCCCTTTGCATGATTTCCACAGAGCCTCCCACGGCCCGGCACACCGCCCAGGGCCGCGTCGAGGGACGCCTGCGGGGGGAAAGGCCGAAATGGTCAACAAGAACCGGATGAACAGGCTGGCCGCCGTCATGGCCGCGGCCGCCCTGGTGTCCGTGGCAGTACCCGCCGCGACCGCGCAGGCGGCCGCGACACCACCGCGGATCGACCTCAAGGTGCTCGTCGTCGACGACGGCGGCAGCTCGGTCGAGGCCATCACCGCGGAGCTCCGGGACACCGGAGTGCCCTTCACCCGCGTCCAGCTGGGCAGCGCGAGCCGCCCGGTCATCAACGCGGCGTTCCTCAGCGACACCGTCGACGGCCGGCCGCGCGCCAAGTACCAGGGCGTGGTCCTGCCCAACGAGAACCCCTTCGGCGAGGGCTCCGCCGAGATGGCCGCGCTCACCGCGTACGAGACGGCGTACGGAATCCGCCAGGTCGACGCCTACACCTGGGCCCACCCGGGCGTCGGGCTGGAATACACCGACAACGGCGGATACAGCGGACAGCTCGACGGCACCCAGGCCGCCGTCACCACCGCCGGCAAGGCCGGCCCCTTCGCCTACCTCGGCGGACAGGTCACCTTCGAGGACAACTCCGCCCTCGTCCCCGAGAGCTACGGCTACATGGGCAAGCCGCGCCCCGGCTACACCAGCTTCGTCGACGCCCCCGTCGGCTCCGGACGGGCTTCGCTCGTCGGCGAGTACGTCCACGACGGACGCAGCGAGCTGGTCGTCACCTTCGGCTACAACCAGTACCAGCAGCAGTTCCGGCTGCTCGCCCGCGGCATCGTCGACTGGCTGACCCAGGGGGTGCACCTCGGTCAGAGCCGCAACTACTTCGCGGTCCACGTCGACGACGTGTTCGCCCCCGACGCCCGGTGGAACAAGGACCTGAACTGCACGCCGGGCGACTACGCCTGCGCGGGCGGCGAGGGCAAGGAGAGCACCATCCGGATGAGCGCCGCCGACGCCGTGTACGCGGCGCAGTGGCAGACCTCCAAGAACTTCAAGCTCGACATGCTCTTCAACGGCGGCGCCGGCGAGGAATGGAAGGCCGAGAACGGCGGCGTCGACGCGCTGACCGCCCAGCTCGTCGCCGACCGCGCCAAGTACCGGTGGATGAACCACACCTACACCCACCCGTTCCTCGGCTGCGTCCAGAACACCGCCGTCACCCCCTGGACCTGCACGAAGAACGCCCAGGGCGCGATCCAGTACATGAGCCGCGCCGAGATCTCCGCGCAGATCCGTGACAACAACAACTGGGCCGCCTCCAAGGGCATCACCCTCGACAGGTCGGAGCTCGTCACCGGCGAGCACTCCGGCCTCAAGACCGCCCCGCAGCAGCCCGTGGACAACCCCAACCTGGCCGGCGCCCTCGCCGACAACGGGGTCAAGTGGGCCGGCAGCGACAACTCCCGCGAGCCCGCACAGCGGGCGATCGGCTCCACCCTCACCGTCCCCCGGCACCCCATGAACGTGTACTACAACACGGGCACCAACGCCGAGATGGCCGACGAGTACAACTGGATCTACACCAGCCGCGCCCACGGCGGAAGCGGCATCTGCGAGGACAACCCGGCGACCTCCACCTGTCTGCCGGCGCCGCTGGACGTCAACACCGGCTACCTGGACCACATCGTCCCGGCCGAGGCCCGCACCGCCCTGCGGCACGTCCTGGCCAACGACCCGCGGCCGCACTACGTCCACCAGTCCAACCTCGCCGAGGACCGCACCCTCTACCCCGTGCTCAACCAGGTCCTCGACACCTACCGCACCCTCTACGCGCCCAGCGCGCCGATCGTCAACCAGAGCATGAAGGACACCGGCGTCGAGCTCCAGCGCCGCGCCGCCTGGGACAAGGCGCTCGCGGACGGCAAGGTCACGGCCTACCGCATCGGCAACGACGTCACCATCAAGGCGCCGTCCGGAGTCGTCGCCCCGGTCACCGCCCCCAACGGCACCAAGAAGCAGATGCTGCTCGGCTCGTCGGACTTCGGCACCGCCTACGCCGGCAACCGCTCCGCCTGGACCGGCCCCGAGCTGCTGCAGAGCGCCGTCACGCTCAAGCTGCCCAGCTGACCCACCGGCCACGGCCACCACTGGTAACACCTACTGCCGGCGCTCCGCGATCCCGACGGGCGCCGGCCCCTTTTCCGTCCTGGGGGGACACACCGCATGAGTCATGGGCGTCATGTCACCATGCTCACCGAAGGCACCTATCCACACGTTCACGGGGGCGTCAGCACCTGGTGCGACCAGCTGGTCCGCGGCATGCCGGAGGTCGACTTCAACGTCATAGCCCTGACCGGCTCCGGCCGCGAGCCGGTCACCTGGGAACTGCCCCGCAACGTCTACCGGCACACGGCCGTCCCGCTCTGGGGCCCACCGCCCGGACGTGGCCGACGGTCGGCCCTGCGCGGCAGGGCCCACCGCCGCTTCACCCAGGTCTACGAGAGCTTCCTGCTCTCCCTGCTCCAGCCGTCGGCCGACCCCGCCGACCGCACCTTCTCCGAGGCCCTGCGCGAACTGGCCGTCCTGGCCCGCGCCGGGAAACTCGCCCCGGCCCTGCGCTCCGAATCGGTTCTGCGCCTCCTGATGAACGTCTGGACCCGGCGCGGCCTCTCCACCGCCGAGGCCGCGCCCACCATCCACGACGCCCTCACCGCGACCGACCTGCTGGAGCACGCCCTGCGCCCGCTCGCGGTACGCATCCCGCCCGACAGCGTCGCCCACGCCGTCAGCAGCGGCCTCGCCACCCTGCCGGCCCTCGCCGCCAAACACCTCGACGGGGTGCCCTTCCTCCTCACCGAGCACGGCATCTACCTGCGCGAGCGCTACCTCGGCTACCGCACCGCCGAACAGCGCTGGCCCGTCAAGGCGCTCATGCTCGGCTTCTACCGCGAGCTCAACACCGAGGGCTACCGCCAGGCCGACCTGATCACCCCCTGCAACCAGTACAACCGCCGCTGGGAGGAACGCGGGGGCGCCGACTCCGAACGGATCCGCACCGTCTACAACGGCGTGGACCCGCACGCCTTCCCCGAGGCCGGCCCCGAACCGGAGGTGCCCACCCTCAGCTGGTGCGGCCGCATCGACCCGATCAAGGACCTCGAAACCCTGATCCGGGCCTACGCCTTCATGCGCGAGGAGATGCCCGCCCTGCGGCTGCGCCTCTTCGGCCCCGTCCCGGCCGGCTGCGAGAACTACAAGCTCCGCCTGGAGAAGCTCGCCGCCGAACTCGGCGTGACCGACGGGATCACCTACGAGGGACGCATCGAGAAGGTGGCCCGGGCCTACGCGGCCGGCAGCATCGTGATGCTCTCCTCCATCAGCGAGGGCTTCCCCTTCAGCATCATCGAAGCCATGTCCTGCGGCCGCACCACCGTCTCCACCGATGTCGGCGGGGTCCGCGAGGCCGTCGGGGACACCGGCCTGGTCGTCCCGCCCCGCGAACCAGAGACCATGGCCCGCGCCACCCTCGCCCTGCTCCGCGACGACGCGCGCCGCGCCGAACTCGGCCGGATGGCCCGCCGGCGGGTCGTGGAGAAGTTCACCCTCCACCAGTCCGTCGACGGCTTCCGGCACATCTACCGGGAACTCGCCGGCCAGCCCGTCCTGCCCGTCCACGCGGGCGACGCCTGGACCCAGCGGCTCGCCGACCCCTGGTACCGCGAACTCGCGGCGATGGGACGCCCCCAGGCGGAGTCCGGGGAAGGCAGGGTCTGGTGAGCGGATCCCTCTGGCTCAAACCCCCCGGTCCGGGCTCCGGCCCGGACTCCGGAACGCTCCCGGCGGTCCCCCGGCAGCGCGCCGGGGACCCCGGACCCGCCGCCGACCCGATGGAGGAACTCGCCGAACGCCTCGACGCGTTCATCGCCTCCGCCGTCCACCCCGACGAGATCGCCGCCGTCCTCGAATCCGACGGCATGACGGACGAGTACATCCGGCTCACCTACGGCCGCCACGACTCCTTCGCGCTCGCCGAGGAGCTCTACACCCGCGTGCCCCGCTCCTTCCCGGAGCCGGGGCCCGCCCCCGACCCCTGGAAGGTCCCCCTCACCGCCTGCCTGCTGCGCGGGGTCATCTTCGCCCTGCCCGGCCTGGCCTACCTCCTGGGCGCGCCGCTCCTCGAAGGCCCCCAGGACCGTCTCGGCCTGCCGGCCGGGACGCTGACCCTGCTCGCCGGCGCGCTCATCGGCTGGGTCTGGGACCAGACCCTGTCCCACCGCGCCTACTCCTGGCTCGGCCTCGGCGACCGGGCCGCCGCCGGGCGGACCCTGCTCGTCGGCGCCCCGGTCGGAGCCCTGCTGGGCACCGCCGCGGCGCTGTCCGTGCCCGGCGGGCCGCCGTTCTCCTACGTCTTCGCCGCCGGACAGGCCTTCTACGTCGGAGCCGCCACCGTCCTGCTGGTCCTCGGCCGGGAGCGGGTCCTCCTCGCCGCCCTCGCCCCGATGGCCGCCGGGGCCGTGACCGTGCTCCTCGTCGACCTGCCCGTACCGGTACGGGTGGCCCTGCTCGTGGTGTCCCTGCTGGCCGCCTGCGCCCTGGCCGTACGGGAACTCCCGCTGGCCGACGGGCTCCGGACGGCCGTGCACCGGCTCCGGGACCGGTCCGCCCGCCGCCCCGCGCGGGTCGGCCCCGTGCGCTGGCAGATGCTGCGCGGGGCCGAGGAGGAGTACACGCCCCGCGGGCCCCGGCTCGGGGACTCGGTGCCCTTCGGCGTGTTCGGCCTCGGAACCGGCCTCCTCGTGCTCTACGCCGCCCTGGGCGAGGTCCTCGCGGGAGGCCCCGCCGAGGCCGTCGCAGCACCCTCGGCGGTGGCCCTCACCCTCAGCATGGGTCCCGCCGAATGGCTGCTGCACCGCTTCCGCAGCGGCAGCCTCTCCGGGCTCCGGGGAGCCCGCTCACCCCGGCAGTTCCGGCACCGGATGCTCGCCACCCTCTTCCGCTGCCTCGGCGTGTACCTGGCGGTGCTCCTGGCCCTCGGCCTGACCGGAACCCTGCTGTGGCCCGGCGCCCCCGGCCTCACCGGAGTCCGCGTCGCCACCCTGCTGCTGCTCGGCGCGGTGATGTGGAGCGGGCTGCTCCTGCAGTCCTTCGGCGCCGTCCGGCCCGCCGCCGTGGTCTGCGCCTCGGCCGCCGTCGCCCAGAGCCTGGCCCTGCTGACCGGGCTGGGCCAGCCCCGGGTCGTCCAGCTGGTCGTGGCGGGCACGGCCGCCGCCGCACTGGCCACCCTGGTCTGCCTGCTCCTCGGCCGGGCGACCGCCCACCGGTGAAACACGAGACGCACGAGACGCACGAGACGCACAAGACGGACGAGACGGAAGAGAAGAAGGACCCCATGCTGCTGGTGCCCCTGTACGAGCATCCCGCCGAACGGCCCGAGGCCTGGGAGCGGCTCATCCGCTCCGCGGACCGGCTGCACTCGGTGGTGCTCAACCCCGACAGCGGGCCCGGAGCCGCCCGCGACGAGCGGTTCGCCCTCGTCGCCGAGCGGCTCCGGGAGGCCGGCGTACCCGTACTCGGATACGTCGACACCGACTACGGGCGGCGCCCGCACACCGCAGTGGTGCAGGACCTCCTGCGCCACCGCGACTGGTACGCCAGCGACGGGGCCTTCCTCGACCAGGCCTCCGCCGACCCCGAACTCCTCCCGCACTACGGGCGGCTCACGGTCGCCGCCCGGGCCGCGGGCGCCCGCACCCTCGTCCTCAACCACGGCGCCCACCCGCATCCCGGCTACGCCGAACTCGCCGACCTGCTCGTCACCTTCGAGGGCCCCTGGGACGCCTACCGGGACGCGGCTGCGCCACCGCCCTGGACGACCGAGCACCCCGCCCAGCGGTTCTGCCACCTCGTCTACGGCGTCCCTCCCGGCGAGCTCGCCGCCCGGCTCGCCGGGGAACTGGCCGCCCAGCGGGGTGCGGGCGTGCACTGCGCCGTCCCCGGGAGCGGCCCCCACCCGTGGGGGACGCTCCCGTACCCACTGGAGGCAGCGGAATGAGGGCCCTGCGGCCGCTGCGGCTCCTGCTGGTCGTGCCCCTCCTGCTGCTCGCCGCCTGCACGTCCGGACCGGACGACGAGGGCGACGACGCACCGCACCGCTGGCCGGAACTCGCCCCCGGACAACGCTGGCAGCCCCCGCCCGGCACCGGCTGGCAGTGGCAGCTCACCGGAAGGCTCGACACCTCCGTGAAGGCACCGGTCTACGACATCGACGGTTTCAACACCACCAAGGCGCAGGTCGCCGAGCTGAAGAAGGCCGGCCGCAAGACCATCTGCTACCTCTCCACGGGCGCCTGGGAGGACTTCCGGCCGGACGCAGAAGCGTTCCCGCGAGCCCTCCTGGGCAAGGGCAACGGCTGGGAGGGGGAGCGCTGGCTCGACATCCGGCGCGTGGCGGAGCTGGAACCGCTGATGGCCAAACGGTTCGACATGTGCCGGGACAAGGGCTTCGACGCGGTCGAACCGGACAACATGGACGGCTACCAGAACACCTCGGGCTTCCCGCTCACCGCCGACGACCAGCTGCGCTACAACCGGCTGATCGCGAAGCTCGCCCACGACCGGGGCATGGCCGTCGGCCTGAAGAACGACCTCGACCAGATCCCGCAGCTCGTCGGGGACTTCGACTTCGCGGTCAACGAGCAGTGCGCGCAGTACGACGAGTGCGAGCGGCTGACCCCCTTCATCGAAGCCGGCAAGGCCGTCTTCCACGCGGAGTACGAACTGTCCACGTCGCGCTTCTGCAAACGCTCGCGCGAGCTGAAACTGAGCTCCCTGCAGAAGAGGTACGACCTCGACGCATGGCGCAAAACCTGCCCGTAGCCAGAGTTCGGGGCGAGGTGGGGCCGGCCGGCGGTCAGGCCCACGGCAATACGGCGTGGACGCGGTAGCCGCCGCCGAAGCGGGGGCCCGTGGAGCAGGAGCCGCCCAGGGCGGAGGCCCGCTCGCGCATCCCGAGCAGCCCGTGGCCACCGCCCGGCTCGGTGTCGACGGGCTCCGTGCCCCCGTCGTCGAGCACGGTCACCTCCACCGACGGGCCGACCCTGACCACGCTCACCTCGGCCCGCGCCCCCGGCCCCGCGTGCTTGCGCACGTTCGTCAGCGCCTCCTGGATCACCCGGTACGCCGCCAGGTCCACCGCGGCCGGCAGCGGCCCCGTACCGCAGTCCAGCTGGACGATCACCTCCACCGGCAGCCCTGCGTGCCGGAAGGTGTCCACCAGCTCGTCGAGGACGCCCAGCCCCGGCGCCGGCTCGGTCGGCGCCTCCGGGTCACCGGACTGCCGCAGCAGGCCCACGGTCGCCCGCAGCTCGTTCAGCGCCGACCGGCTCGCGTCCCGTACGTGCGCCAGCGCCTCCTTGGCCTGGTCCGGGCGCTTGTCCATGACGTGCGCGGCGACCCCGGCCTGCACGTTGACGAGGGCGATGTGGTGGGCCACCACGTCGTGGAGGTCCCGGGCGATCCGCAGCCGTTCCTCCGCCACCCGTCGGCGGGCCTCCTCGTCGCGGGTCCGTTCGGCCCGTTCGGCCCGCTCCCGGATGGCGTCGACGAAGGCCCGCCGGCTGCGCACCGCGTCCCCGGCGGCCGCGGCCATGCCGGTCCAGGCGAAGATCCCGAGGTTCTCCTGCGCGTACCAGGGCAGCGGCCCGGCGAGCATCGCCACACCGGTCAGGCCCGCCATGGTGAGCAGCCCGATCCGCCAGGTCGTCGGCCGGTCGGTGAGGGCCGCCACCGTGTACAGGGCGATCACCGTGCACATCGCGACGGGCGCCCGCGGCTCCCCGGTGGTCAGCTCCAGCAGCGAGAGCCCGCAGGTCACCGCCAGCACGGTGATCGGCTGCCGGCGCCGGAACACCAGCGCGGCCGAGCCGAGCAGCATCAGCAGCAGGGAGAAGGGCTCGGGGGTGCGGGTCCCGAAGGTGGGCCCGTGCGGGCCGTGCGGGTCGGCGAAGGAGCCGACGACCATGGCGACGAGCGCGCCGAACGCCAGCACGGCGTCGGTGGCCAGCGGATGGGCCCGCATCCACTGCCGGGTGGGGGCGAACCGCCCGAGGTCTGTCGTCACCCCGATACGGTACGGCCTGCCGGGACGGGCATCAGGGCGGAGGGCCCTGCCCCAGCGGTACGCGGCAGCGCACCGGACCCCAGTGAGCCCGGACCACGCACACGGCCATGACGACGGCGATGGCCGCCAGGTGCTCCTTGCCGGCGAGGTTGTTCTTGATCAGGACCTCGCCGATCATCGCGAGGATCACCAGGGCGCCGGTCAGGTACGCCCGGTAGCGCCAGCAGAGGTAGATGGCGAGGCCGACCACCGCGGCCGAGGGCCCGGTGTCGTTGACGATGCGGTCGGAGAGGGGCAGCCCGAAGGGGTGCTCGGGGCCCAGCGCGACGCCGATCCGCGCGTACGTGGTCCCGGCGAGGGTGGCGGCGTAGCCGATCACCAGCGTGCGCCACCAGCCGATGCAGATCTCCGCGATGCCGAACACCAGCAGCATCTGCGCGAGCGCCCCCCACACCGGCAGGTCGAGGGCCGGGACGAACAGCGACAGGGGAGTGCGCAGCAGGGCCAGCCAGAACGGGTCGACGGCCTTGACCGACCCGAGGTCCTGCACCGGCTGGAAGCCCCACGAGGTGTTCTGCACGATCTGGAAGACCGACGTCAGGCAGACCGCGCCGAGGGTCATCGGGATCGCCCGCCACTTGTCGCGGACGAGGGCGTCCCGGACGGTCCAGAACATGGGGCCCCACTCGCGGCGGGCGAACCGCCGCAGTGGGGTGCTGCTGTTCCGCGCTGTCAACGGCGGGTCTCCAGGTGTCTGCGGTGCAGCCACTTCGGAAGGCCGGGGGCCTCCAGGAAGCCCTCGGCCCGTCCGGCCGCGACACCGATCCGCAGCAGGTCCGAACTCTTCTCGAAGAGCATGAACCGCGGTTCCCAGATCGGCCGGTATTTGGCGTTGGCCCGGTAGAGGGACTCGATCTGCCACCAGCGGGAGAAGAAGCTCAGCAGCGAGCGCCACATCCGCAGCACCGGACCGGCGCCGAGCCGGGACCCGCGCTCGAAGACCGACCGGAACATCGCGAAGTTGAGCGAGACCTGGGTGACCCCGATCTCCTTGGAGCGTTCGAGGAGTTCGATGACCATGAACTCCATCAGGCCGTTCTCGGAGTCCCGGTCCCGGCGCATCAGGTCCAGCGACAGGCCCTTGGGGCCCCACGGCACGAAGGACAGCACGGCCCGCAGATCGCCGTTGCCGTCGGTGCACTCCAGCATCACGCACTGGCCGTCGGCCGGGTCGCCCAGCCGGCCCAGCGCCATGGAGAAGCCCCGTTCGGTGGCACCGTCGCGCCAGTCGTCGGCGCGGCGCACCAGCTCGGCCATCTCCTCGGCGGGGATCTCGGCGTGGCGGCGGATGCGGACCGTGTACCCGGCCCGCTTGACGCGGTTGTAGGCCTGCCGGACGGTGCGCATGGCACGGCCCTCCAGGGTGAAGTCGGCGGTCTCCACGATCGCCTCGTCGCCGAGCTCCAGTGCGTCCAGGCCGTGCCGGGCGTAGATCTGCCCGGCCTCCTCGCTCGCGCCCATGACGGCCGGCACCCAGCCGTGCTCGCGTGCCTCGGCCAGCCACGGATCGATGGCGCCGGGCCAGGCCTCCGGGTCGCCGATCGGGTCGCCGGAGGCGAGCGAGACCCCGCCGACGACGCGGTAGGTGACGGCGGCCTTGCCGGTGGGGGACCAGATGACGGACTTCTCGCGGCGCAGCGCGAAATAGCCGAGCGAGTCGCGGTCGCCCTGGCGGGCCAGCAGCGCCCGCAGCCGCTCCTCGTCCTCCTCGCTGATCGGGTCGACGGCACGGCGCGAACGGAACGCGGCGAACAGCACGGCGAGGAGCAGCAGCATCGACATGACGTTGATGACGACGTCCACCCAGCCGGGCGGGGTGATCGCCGCGGAGGCCCGGTCGTCGGGGGCCAGGGTGATCAGCCGCATCACGCCGTACTTCCAGCGTTCGAGGAAGGAGACGTCGGAGCCGTCCGGGGCGGTGTTGGCGGCGCCCACGAGCAGGGCCGCGACCAGAGAGGTGACGAGCAGGCCCACGGCGGCGACGGCGGCGGCGAAGGCCGGGTTGGAGCGGTCGCCCTTGGCGTAGAACTCGCGGCGGCCCAGCAGCAGGGCGCCCGTGAAGGCGGTGGTCAGGGCCAGCGAGACCCAGTTCTGCGGGTGCTCGCGGATCTCCTCGTACGCGAAGAGGGCGTAGGCGAGCAGCAGGGCCAGGAGGCCGCTCAGGACGAGGTTCAGGATCCAGGAGGCGCGCTTGCGGCGGCCCAGGGTGACGGCCAGCAGCAGCGTGAACAGGCCCGACGCGAAGCCCGCAGTGAGCATGTACGGGGTGTAGAAGTCCTCGATGTTGTGGCGCCGCAGGTCCTGCCCGAGTGAAACCCACACCGCGCTGAGGAAGTTGATGAAGGTGACGACGCGCAGGTACCAGACCGCGAAGGCGGCACCGCGCTGTGAGCGGGTGCTCCCCCGACCGGTCTCCCGGCCGCCCCCCGCCGCCTTGCCGGCGGGGTCTGCGCCGGTCTCTTTCCTGCCGGATGACGGACCGGTCGCCGGTACGGCGGTGCGGTCGGTCTCTGCGCTGGTCAAACGGACCTCTCCCATAAAAAGCGATCATATGGGGCGTCGCTGTCCGTGATGGTGCGGTCGGGGACCACGGCCTGGTCAGGACCGCGGCCCCCGGCGGCTCATTCCGTCGGCTCCTCCGCCGCCCGTTCAGGAAGCTCCGCCGCGAGTGCGGCGGCCGCCTGGACGAGGGGAAGAGCCAGCAATGCCCCGGTGCCTTCCCCCACTGTGACGCCGTGATCGAGCACGGGGTTGAGCGCCATCCGGTCAAGTGCCTTCGCCTGACCCGGCTCGCCGCTCGCCTGACCCGCCAGCCACCAGTCCGGAGCCCGGAAAGCGGCCCGCTGCGCCACCAGTCCGCACGCGGCCGAAACAACACCGTCGAGGATGACGGGCGTACGGCGCACCGCGCACTGGAGCAGGAATCCGGTGATGGCCGCCACGTCCGCACCGCCGACCGCCGCCAGCAGCGCGACCTGGTCGCCCAGCACCGGACGGGCCCGGCGCAGCGCGTCGCGGATCGCCGCGCACTTGCGCATCCAGGCCAGGTCGTCGATGGGCCGGCCGCCGCGGCCCGTCACCACCGACGAGTCGGTTCCGCACAGGGCGGCGACGAGGGTCGCGGCCACGGTCGTCCCGCCGACGCTCAGGTCGCCGAGGACGACCAGGTCGGTCCCCGAATCGGCCTCCTCGTCGGCGATCCGCACGCCGAGCCGCAGCGCCTCCTGCGCCTCCTCGACCGTCAGCGCGTCCTCGACGTCGATGCGGCCGCTGCCGCGCCGGACGCGGTGCGCCACGACGTCCTCGGGCAGCAGCCCGGGATCGCAGTCGAGCCCGGCGTCGACGATCCGTATCGTGGCGCCGAAGCGGCCGGCCAGGACCGCGACGGGGCTGGACCCGTCGAGCACGTCCCGCACCAGCTCGTGACCGGTGGCCGCGGCCCGGGCGGAGACCCCCTGGACGGCGATCCCGTGGTCGGCGGCGAACAGCACCACGCGGGGCCGCTCGATCGCCCTGACCGGGACCTGCCCCTGCGCGGCGGCGAGCCACTCGGCGAGCTCGTCGAGCCGTCCCAGCGCCCCGGGCGGCACGGCGAGGCGCTCACGGCGTTCCTCGGCATCACGCCGGACGCCCCCGTCGGGGCGCTCGATCAGATCGGAGAAGTCGTCGAGATTCAGCGTGCTCATCTGCCAGAGAGTACAGCCGGTGAAGCCCTCCCTCAGGCCTCGGCGGGTCGGGCCGGTTCCGGCCCCTCCCGGAGGCGCGACATCCCGGCGAACACCCCGGCGGGGCCTACTCCTTGAGGACGAGCGCCTGCCCCGCGACGACGAGCAGGACGTGCTCGCACTCGCCCGCCACCCGCGCGTTCAGCCGGCCCAGCTCGTCACGGAAACGCCGGCCCGAGGCGGTCGCCGGAACCACGCCCGAGCCCACCTCGTTGCTCACCAGCACGACGTGCCGGCGGGTCGCGCGCACGGCCGCCACCAGAGCCGCGGTCCGCTCACCCAGCTCCCGCCGGCCGCGCTCCGCCCAGACCCCGTCGTCCCAGGCCCCGGCCCGGTCCATGGCGTCGGTCAGCCACAGCGCCAGACAGTCGATCAGCAGCGCCGGCCCGTCGTCGGCGAGCAGCGGGACCAGGTCGCACGTCTCCACCGTCCGCCAGGTCGCCGGGCGGCGTTCCCGGTGCAGGCCGACGCGCCGCGCCCATTCCGCGTCACCGTCCCGGGTGCCCCCGGTGGCCACGTAGACCACCTCGGGGAAGGATTCCAGGCGCCGCTCCGCCTCCACGGACTTGCCCGAGCGGGCCCCGCCCAGCACCAGCGTGCGGCGCGGCAGGTCCGGCACCGCGTGGTACTCCCCGACGAGCACGGTCGTCCCGTCCGGCACCGCCCGTGCCCCCGCGGACGCCAGCCGGCGGTCCAGCTCCCGGCCCGGCGGCACGTCGTGGTCGAGGTGGACGGCGATCACGTCGGTGGCCGGGCCGACGGCCCCGCTCGCCCGCAGCCTGGCCAGCCCCTCGGGCCGGCCCAGCACGTCGGCGAGCACCACGTCGTAGGGGCGCTGCCCGTTCTGCCCGGCGGTCCCCGCGGGCGCCCCGCCCGGCGGCAGGTACAGCAGCCGGGCGCCGTCCGGGCCGGTCACCTCGTACCCGGTGCCGGGAGCGTCCATCGGCACCGCCCGCACCCGGTGCCCGGAGATCACCGAGAGCTCCTGCCCGTCCGGCACCCGGCCGGCGGTCGGCAGCCCCGGCGGCAGCTCCACGGCGGGCCCGTCGTGCGGGTGGGTCAGCAGCACCTGCCGCACCCCGGTCAGCGAATGCCCGGCCCGGGCGCCGGCCAGTACCGCACCGGGGGTCAGGTCGAGCAGCAGCGCCCCGTCGACGAGGACCGCCGTGGCGGCGCGGGAGCGCGTACCGACGCAGACGGCGCAGGCCGCACAGGGGCAGCCGGGACGGGGCAGCCCCTCGGGGGTACCGGTGCCGAGCAGAGTGAGTTCCACAGGATGATCCTCCCGCGTCGCGGAGACTGCTGCGCGCCCGGTTACTCTGCGGGCACACTCAAGGCGAGAAGCGTGTGAGCAGCGGACGAGCAACGGAGGCGGACATGGCGTGGACGTGGCGGTTCGAGACGGCCGACGGCACGGAGACGAGCCCGTCGGTGGTACCCGAGGAGTTCACCACGCAGGGGGACGCGGAGTCCTGGATCGGCGAGTACTGGAAGGACCTGCTGGAAGGCGGTACCGAACAGGTGAAGCTGTCCGACGACGGCGGCACCGAGCTCTACACGATGAGCCTGCGCTCCGCACTGGAGGCCTGACCCCGCGGGGCGGCCGGCCCTGCTGACCGTCCGGCCCCGCCGGAGACCGGCGGGGCCGGACGGACCGGGGTCAGCCCCGGACTCCGCAGAGGTGCAGCAGCGCGGCGACACCGCGGTACGGATCGCTGCGGCCCGCACGGTCCTCGGCGGCCAGCAGCCGCTCCAGCTCCTCGTCGGGCGGCAGCACCTCGCCGGCCTCGGTGCCGTCCGTGAAGACGCGTACGCCGTACCAGGCCTGCAGCGGCGCGCCGATCCCCGACAGGGTCGCGGTCAGCCCCGACAGCCGGTCGGCACGAACGTCCAGGCCCAGCCGGTTCGTGTAGTCGGTGCTGTCGAAGGCGGCCAGCGCGCCCTGCCAGTCGCCGTCCAGCCCGGGCCGCATGGCGAGCGCGTCGCCGTTGCGCACCAGCAGGGACAGCAGCCCCCCGGGGGCCAGCATCCGGGCCAGCCCGGCGAGCATGGCGTCCGGCTCGGGCACGTACATCAGCACCCCGTGGCACAGCACCACGTCGAAGCTGCCCGGCAGGAAATGGGCGCCGGTCTCGCGCCCGTCCCCCTCCAGCAGCTTGACCCGGTCACGGATCCCGGCGGGCTCCACGGCCAGCGCCTCGCGGGCGACGGCCAGCATCCCCGGATCCTGCTCCAGACCGGTCACCATGTGCCCGGCGCGGGCGAGGCGAAGCGCCTGGGTTCCCTGGCCCATGCCGACGTCGAGGACGCGCAGCCGCTGCCCCACGGGGAAGCGCTGCGCGATCTGCTCGTCGACCTGTCGACCCACGAGCTCCTGACGGACCGCGTTGCGCAGTCCGCCCAGGCCCTCGAGCCACAGCCGTGCCCCCTCGGCAAAACCTTCCCCCGACGCGCCGGGCGTCCCTCCGCTCAGGGCCGTTCCCCGCGCTTGACCTGCGGCTTCGGCAGGCGCAGCCGACGCATCTGCAGGGTGCGCATGAGGCCGTACGCGACTGCGCCGCGGCGCGGCTCGTTCGGGAAGCGCGTGTTGAGCGCCTTGCGCAGGCGGAACACCAGACCGATGGAGTCCAGGATGATCAGCGCGATCACGGCGAGCCACAGCAGCAGCGCGATGTTCTGGATCGCCGGCTGGCGCACCATGCTGAGCACGAGGATCACGACGGCCAGCGGCAGGAACATCTCGGCGACCGAGAAGCGGGAGTCCACGAAGTCGCGGACGAACCTGCGGACGGGGCCCTTGTCCCGGGCCGGAAGGTACCGCTCGTCGCCGTTGGCCAGCGCCTCGCGCTGCTTGGCCATCTCGGCGCGGCGACGCTCACGGGCTCGCTTCGCGTCCTCCTTGCGGTTGCCGGTCGAGGCCACCACGGTCTTGCGCTGCGACTGCGCCACGGCGCGCTTCGGCGTAGGGCGGCCCTTCGGGGCCTGCGGGTCACGGGGCTGCGAGAGGTCGGCGCTCACCTTGTCGGTGGCGGCGGCCTTCTCTTCCTTGGAGGAGCGGCTACCAAACACAAAACCCAAGCGTACGTGGTTGCGGGCACGGGCCCCACCCCGGCGGGGAACGATCCGGCAACGGCGGGCGTCCTTCCCTGTGCACGGTCCGAGCGGCGGGCCCGCCTCCGTACGGTCGGGGACCACCTACTCCTCACGCCTGATACGGCGCGGGCGTAGTCGTCCTGGAGGAGGAGCGCATCCGTCCTCGAACAGTGCGGTAATGGAGACAGGGCCCGTACTGTGGGTTCTGTCGGTGACCTGGAGCACAGTCCGTCTAGAAGGGGGCGCGCGAAGCCCATGAGCGGTGTCATGAAGCGTATGGGGATGATCTTCCGCGCGAAGGCGAACAAGGCCCTTGACCGGGCCGAGGACCCGCGCGAGACCCTCGACTACTCGTACCAGAAGCAGCTCGAACTGCTGCAGAAGGTGCGCCGCGGCGTCGCCGACGTGGCGACGTCCCGCAAGCGCCTCGAGCTGCAGCTGAACCAGCTGCAGGGGCAGTCCGCCAAGCTGGAGGACCAGGGCCGCAAGGCCCTCGCCCTGGGCCGCGAGGACCTGGCCCGCGAGGCCCTGTCCCGCCGCGCCTCGCTCCAGCAGCAGGTCAGCGACCTGGAGGTGCAGCACCAGACCCTCCAGGGCGAGGAGGAGAAGCTGACGCTGGCCGCGCAGCGGCTCCAGGCGAAGGTGGACGCCTTCCGCACGAAGAAGGAGACCATCAAGGCCACCTACACCGCCGCCCAGGCCCAGACCCGGATCGCGGAGTCCTTCTCCGGCATCTCCGAGGAGATGAGCGACGTCGGCCTGGCCATCCAGCGGGCCGAGGACAAGACCGCCCAGCTGCAGGCCCGCGCCGGTGCGATCGACGAGCTGCTGGCCTCCGGCGCGCTCGACGACCAGAGCGGCCTCGGCTCCAAGGACGACATCCAGGCCGAGCTGGACCGCCTGTCGGGCGGTACGGACGTGGAGCTGGAGCTCCAGCGGATGAAGGCGGAGCTGGCCGGCGGCCCGTCCGCGCAGCAGCAGGCCATCGAGGGCGGCGGCCAGGGCAACGCCCAGCAGCCGCAGACCCAGCACCGGTTCGACAAGCAGTAGGACGGGGGCCGTCATGATCGTCCGCATCATGGGGGAAGGCCAGCTGGACGTGGCCGACGGTCACTTGGCCGAGCTCAACTCGTTGGACGACGAGCTGCTCGCGGAGATGGAGGGCGGTGACGAGGACGGCTTCCGGCGGACCCTTGGGGCGCTGCTGGAGGCGGTCCGCCGGCTGGGCGAGCCGCTCCCGGACGACGCCCTGGAGCCGTCCGAGCTGATCCTGCCGGCGCCCGACGCGAGCCTCGACGAGGTCCGGGAGATGCTCAGCGACGACGGCCTGATCCCGGGCTGACGGCCGGCGGTCCCGGACCGGACGGACCGGACCCACCGGACGCACCGACACGACGACGGGCCCTCCCCGGGCAGGGGGAGGGCCCGTCGTCGTGTGCTCAGTCCTGCGGGGGCGGCGGCTTCTCCGGCTCCGGCGGCCTCTCCGGCTCCGGCGGCTCTTCCAGGGACACCGGCCGCGGGTCCGGGGTGCCGCCGATGAAGTCCTCGAACCTGCGGCGCCGCCGCGTCCAGCGCCGGTCGTGGTGGAAGGCCCGCAGCCCGGCCTTGGCCCGGGCGCGCGGCCGGTTCACGTAGAACCGCTTCGCGTACGGGGAACCGGGCCGGGCCAGCCGGATCGCGCCGACCAGTGCCACGAAGGGGATGACGACGCCGAAGAGGGCGGTGCGCGCCTTGCCCTTCCACAGGGCGATCAGGGCGAGGCAGAAGTTGCCGGCGGCGTTCATGACGACCAGCCCGCGGCTCTGGCGCTCCTCGGCCGACAGGTCGTTCACCCCGAAGGGCACGAACCCGCCCAGGACCAGCGCCACCACGGCGGCCGTCACCACCACGATCTCCACGCTCTTGCGGCCCTGCTCGCTCCAGTAGACGTCGTCGAGGTGCAGGATCAGCGCGAACTCGTCCAGCACCAGACCCGCCCCCAGCCCGAAGATCACGGCCGAGAGGGCCGCGCCGAAGCTGTGCCGGGCACTGCCGATCGCCCCGAACCCGCCGATGATCACGAGAATGACGCCCGGCACCACGTGGTGGATGTGCAGGCCGCCCGGAGTGACGTTCTTGAAGGGGCCCCGGCCGGCCCGGATCATGCGGGTGATCACACGGGTGACCAGGAACGACATCACGAAGGAGACCAAGGCGAGCAGCATGGGCAGCTTTCCCGGCTCGATGATGTTCCGATACCACCAGTGACCCATCCCACTGACTCCCTGTTTGGACCGTAATGGGTAATTTACCGTCCGTCCCGAGCGGGTAGCGTTCGCGCCGATGACAGATTCGTTCGACGATCCGCCCCCGACGCCGCCCGCAGAACGCGCCTCGTTCCCCGACGGTGTCCGCTTCGCCTTCGGCACCCTCACGGTGCTGCCCGCCCGCATCACCCGCTGGGACCGCCCCGCGGCCCGCACCGGAATGGCCTGCGCCCCGCTCGCCGGACTGGTCGTCGGCGTGCTCGCGGCCGTCCCCGGAGCACTGCTCCTGCTGCTCGGCGGGGGACCGCTGCTCGCGGCGGCCGTCACCGTCGCCGTACCGGCCGCCCTGACCCGCGGCCTGCACCTCGACGGGCTCGCCGACACGGCGGACGGCCTGGGCAGCGCCAAACCGGCCGACGAGGCACTGCGCATCATGAAGCAGTCCGACATCGGACCATTCGGCGTGATCGCCCTGGTGATCGTCATGCTCGTGCAGACGGCCGCCCTCTCCGAGCTGTACGCCGACAGCTGGGTCCGCGGTGGCCTCGCCGCCGTCGTCGCCGCCGCCACGGCCCGGCTCGCCATGACCCTCGCCTCCCGCGAAGGCGTCCCGTCCGCCCGGCCCGAAGGCCTCGGTGCCGCGGTCGCCGGGGTCGTCCCGCGCCCGGCCGCCGCAGCCCTCGCCGCCCTCGTCACCGCCGCCGCCGCAGCGGCCGCCCTCCCGGTCGGCCTGCCCGCCGCGGCCCGCACCGCGGCGGCGGTCCTCGCCGCCCTGCTCGCCGCGGAGGTCCTGCTCCGCCGCTGCGTACGCCGCTTCGACGGCGTCACCGGCGACGTCTTCGGAGCCCTGGCCGAGGTGGCGGCGACCACCGCGCTCGTCGTCCTCGCCCTCGGCTGAGTCCCGTCCGGGCCGGCGGGACCCCGGCCGGCCCGGAACCGGCCCGCGTACGCTCACCCCGTGGACCACACTCCGACGGATCTGCCCTCCGCCGCGCCCGGCACGTCGACCGGGCCCATCAAGGTGCTGCTCGCCGACGACCAGGCCCTGCTGCGCAGCGCCTTCAAGGTGCTCGTCGACTCCGAGCCCGACATGGAGGTCGTGGGGGAGGCCTCCGACGGGGCGCAGGCCTTCGCGCTCGCCCGGCGGGAACGCCCCGACGTCGTGCTGATGGACATCCGGATGCCCGGCACCGACGGGCTCGCCGCCACCCGCATGATCAGCGACGACCCGGAACTCGCCGCCGTGCGCGTGGTGATGCTGACGACCTTCGAGGTGGACGAGTACGTCGTCTCCGCGCTGCGGGCGGGTGCCTCCGGCTTCCTCGGCAAGGGCGCCGAGCCCGAGGAACTCCTCAACGCCATCCGCGTCGCCGCCGCCGGTGAGGCCCTGCTCTCCCCGGCCGCCACCAAGGGGCTCATCGCCACCTTCCTCGCCCAGGGCGGGGGCGCCGACCCGGCCGCCGCCGCCGGTGCTTCGGCCGGGATGCACGCGGAGCGGCTCGCCGCGCTGACCGTCCGGGAGCGCGAGGTCCTCGTACACGTCGCCGCCGGTCTGTCCAACGACGGCATCGCCGGACGGCTGGAGGTCAGCCCCCTCACCGTCAAGACCCATGTGAACCGGGCCATGGCCAAGCTCGGCGCCCGCGACAGGGCCCAATTGGTGGTCATCGCCTACGAATCGGGACTTGTCCGGCCCCGCGTCGAGGAGCGAGGGGCAGGAGCGGAGTAGTGCCGCGTACTACAGACGCGGTATGCCGCACATAAGGACGGGACCTGCGAGCGACGAAACGCCCCCGCCCCATGGGACAGGGTGGGAGTGCCCTCGGTTCGTCACTGCAGAGAGATCCCATACCCATGTCCTGGCTGTCCCGCTTCAGCCTTGCCCAAAGGGCGTTGGTCGGCCTCGTGTCGATCGTCGCGCTCCTCTTCGGCGCCATAGCCATCCCGCAGCTCAAGCAGCAGCTGCTGCCCTCCATCGAACTCCCGATGGTGTCCGTGCTCGCGCCGTACCAGGGCGCCTCGCCCGACGTGGTGGAGAAGCAGGTCGTCGAACCGATCGAGGCCATGCTCAAGGGCGTCGACGGCATCACCGGCATCACCTCCACCGCCAGCGAGGGCAACGCCCTCATCATGGCCACCTTCGACTACGGCGACAGCGGCACCAAGCAGCTCGTCGCCGACGTCCAGCAGGCCGTCAACCGGGCCCGCGTCCGGCTGCCCGCCGACGTGGACCCGCAGGTGGTGGCCGGTTCCACCGACGACATCCCGACGGTCATCCTGGCCGTCACCTCCGACAAGGACCAGCAGGCGCTCGCCGACCAGCTGGAGAAGTCCGTCGTGCCCGTCCTGTCGGACATCGAGGGCGTCGGCCAGGTCAGCGTCGACGGCGTCCAGGACCTCCAGGTCACCGTGACCCCGGACGACGCCAGGCTCGCCGCCGCCGGCCTCGACGGCGCCTCCCTCGCCCAGGGCCTCCAGGCGGGCGGCGCCACCGTCCCCGCCGGCTCCTTCGACGAGGCGGGCAAGAACCGCACCGTCCGCGTGGGCAACGGCTTCACCTCCCTCGCCCAGGTCGAGGAGCTGCGCCTGAGCCCCGGCCCGGGCAAGCCGGCCGTCCGCCTCGGCGACGTCGCCGTCGTCAAGCAGGAGCCGGCCAAGGCCGTCTCCATCACCCGCACCAACGGCAAGCCCAGCCTCGCCCTCGTCCTGACCATGGACAAGGACGGCAGCGCCGTCGCCATCTCCGACGCCGTCAAGGACAAGCTGCCCGAGCTGCGCTCCACCCTCGGCGCCGGCGCCGAGCTGACCGTCGTCAGCGACCAGGGCCCGGCCGTCGCCAAGTCCATCTCCAGCCTCACCACCGAGGGCATGCTCGGCCTGCTCTTCGCGGTGATCGTGATCCTGGTCTTCCTGGCGTCGCTGCGCTCGACGCTGGTCACCGCGGTCTCCATCCCGCTGTCCGTGGTCCTCGCCCTCATCGTGCTGTGGACCCGCGACCTGTCGCTCAACATGCTGACCCTGGGCGCGCTGACCATCGCCATCGGCCGGGTCGTCGACGACTCGATCGTGGTCCTGGAGAACATCAAGCGCCACCTCGGCTACGGCGAGGAGCGCGAGGCCGCGATCATCACCGCGGTCAAGGAGGTCGCCGGCGCGGTCACCTCCTCCACCCTCACCACCGTCGCCGTCTTCCTGCCCATCGGCCTCACCGGCGGCATGATCGGCGAGCTCTTCGGCTCCTTCTCGCTCACCGTCACCGCGGCCCTGCTGGCCTCGCTGCTCGTGTCGCTGACGGTCGTTCCGGTGCTCTCCTACTGGTTCCTCAGCGCCCCCAAGGGCGTCACGCCCGGGGACGCCGAGAGCGCCGCGAAGGCCCGCCGCGAGGCCGAGGAGAAGGAATCGCGCAGCCGCCTCCAGCGCTTCTACGTACGCGTCCTGGGCTTCGCCACCCGGCGCCGCCTGACCAGCGTGGCCATCGCGGTGGTCGTCCTCCTCGGCACCTTCGGCATGACCCCGATGCTCAAGACCAACTTCTTCGACCAGGGCGAGCAGGACCTCCTGACGGTCAAGCAGGAACTGGCCCCGGGCACCTCGCTGGCCGCCGCAGACGAGGCGAGCCGCAAGGTCGAGAAGGTCCTCGGCTCGGTCGACGGCGTCAAGAGCTACCAGGTCACCGTCGGCTCCTCCGGCTTCCTCGCGGCCTTCGGCGGCGGCACCGGCTCCAACCAGGCCTCCTACCAGGTCACCCTGAAGGACTCCGGCGACGCCGAGGCCGTGAAGAAGCGGATCGAGGAGCAGCTCGCCGCCCTCGACGGCATCGGCGAGACCCGCATCGCGGCGGGCGACGCCTTCGGCAGCCAGAACCTCAGCGTGGTCGTCAAGGCCGGCGACGCCGAGGTCCTCGCCAAGGCCGCCGAGCAGGTCCGCGCCGAGGTGGCGAAGCTGGACAACGTCACCGATGTGCAGAGCGACCTGTCCCAGTCCGTGCCCCGGATCTCGGTGACCGCCACCCCCAAGGCGGCGGAGGCGGGCCTGAACCAGGCCGCGCTCGGCGCGATCGTCGCCCAGGCCGTACGGGGCAACCCGGCGGGCAAGGCCGTACTGGACGACACCGAGCGGGACATCGTCATCAAGTCCGCGCAGCCGGCCACCACCCTGGCCGAACTGCAGGCGCTCCCGGTCGGCCCGGTCCGGCTCGGTGACGTCGCCGAGGTCAAGGAGGTCCCCGGCCCGGTCGCGATGACCCGGATCGACGGCGCCCGCGCCGCGACGATCACCGCGCGCCCGCAGGGCGACAACACCGGCGCGGTCAGCGCCGAACTCCAGACGAAGCTCAAGGCCCTGGACCTGCCCGACGGCGCCACCGCCTCCATCGGCGGTGTCTCCGAGGACCAGGACGAGGCGTTCGGCTCGCTCGGCCTCGCCATGCTCGCGGCCATCGCGATCGTGTTCATGCTGCTGGTGGCGACCTTCCGGTCGCTCGTCCAGCCGCTGATCCTGCTGGTGTCCATCCCCTTCGCCGCGACCGGCGCGCTCGGTCTGCTCCTCGTCACCGGCACCCCGATGGGCGTCCCCGCGATGATCGGCATGCTGATGCTCATCGGCATCGTCGTCACCAACGCGATCGTCCTGATCGACCTCGTCAACCAGTACCGCGCCCAGGGTCTGGGCGTCGTCGAGGCGGTCGTCGAGGGCGGCCGGCACCGTCTGCGCCCGATCCTCATGACGGCACTGGCGACGATCTTCGCCCTGCTCCCGATGGCGCTGGGCGTGACCGGCGAGGGCGGCTTCATCTCGCAGCCGCTCGCGGTCGTGGTGATCGGCGGCCTGGTCAGCTCGACCCTGCTGACGCTGCTCCTGGTGCCGACCCTCTACACGATGGTGGAGCTCCGCAAGGAACGCCGCCGCGCGAAGAAGGACTCCCGCCTCAAGGTGGTCCCGCCGCAGGAGCAGGCGGAGGAGGCCCCGGCCAAGGTCTGACCGGGCCGGGCCGCGCCGTCGCCGCTACGGGAGGGCGAGCATGCGCTCCAGCGCGAGCTTCGCGAAGCTCTCCGTTTCCTTGTCGACCTGGATCTGGTTGACCAGGGTGCCCTCGGCGAGGGACTCCAGGGTCCACACCAGGTGCGGGAGGTCGATGCGGTTCATCGTCGAGCAGAAGCAGACGGTCTTGTCGAGGAAGACGACTTCCTTGTCCTCGGCAGCGAATCGATTCGCCAGCCGGCGGACCAGGTTCAGCTCGGTGCCGATGGCCCACTTGGAGCCGGCCGGGGCGGCCTCCAGCGCCTTGATGATGTACTCCGTCGAGCCGACGTAGTCCGCGGCCGCCACGACCTCGTGCTTGCACTCGGGGTGGACCAGGACGTTCACGCCGGGGATGCGGGCGCGGACGTCGTTGACCGAGTCGACCGAGAACCGGCCGTGGACCGAGCAGTGCCCGCGCCACAGGATCATCTTGGCGCCGCGCAGCTGCTCGGCGGTCAGGCCGCCGTTCGGCTTGTGCGGGTTGTAGACCACGCAGTCGTCCAGGGACATGCCCATGTCGCGGACGGCCGTGTTGCGGCCCAGGTGCTGGTCCGGGAGGAAGAGCACCTTCTCGCCCTGCTCGAACGCCCACTCCAGGGCCTTCTTCGCGTTGGACGAGGTGCAGATGGTGCCGCCGTGCTTGCCGGTGAAGGCCTTGATGTCGGCGGAGGAGTTCATGTACGACACGGGGACCGTCGCACCGGCGACGCCGGCCTCGGTCAGCACGTCCCAGCACTCGGCGACCTGCTCGGCGGTGGCCATGTCGGCCATCGAGCAGCCGGCGGCCAGGTCCGGCAGGACCACCTTCTGGTCGTCCGAGGTCAGGATGTCCGCGGACTCGGCCATGAAGTGGACGCCGCAGAAGACGATGTACTCGGCCTCCGGCTTGGCGGCCGCGTCCCTGGCCAGCTTGAAGGAGTCACCGGTGACGTCGGCGAACTCGATGACCTCGTCACGCTGGTAGTGGTGGCCGAGGATGAAGACCTTGTCCCCGAGCTTCTCCTTGGCCGCGCGGGCGCGCTCCACGAGGTCCGGGTCCGACGGCGAGGGCAGGTCGCCGGGGCACTCCACCCCGCGCTCGCTCTTGGGGTCGGCCTCACGGCCGAGCAGCAGCAGGGCAAGGGGCGTCGGCTGGACGTCCAACGGCTGGGCGGTGGTCACGACACGCACCCTTTCTGTTCTGCGACGAGGGATTTCAGGATCATCGCTTCGACTTCTCGTCTACTTGACGCTATCTATCATAACCGCTTCACGTCAGTTTGACGATGCCGATAGTGTCAATGTGACGCATCAGCCCTCGATTCGTCGGGCCCACCCCCCGCGCGCGGTGTGCGAGCATGAATGTCTGAAACAAGCGTCGGGTCCCGGAATGAATCCGCGGTCCCGCTCGTTGCCACCGACGGCAAGAGTCCGACGTTTCCCCGCGCCCCGCGGGGAGCCGCCCACTTCGGGAGTGAATGCAGATGTCCGTACAGGACGACAAGACCACCGTGAGCGACGGCATCCTCCTGTCCGACGCCGCCGCCGAAAAGGTCAGGACCCTGCTGGAGCAGGAAGGCCGCGATGACCTGGCGCTCCGCGTCGCAGTCCAGCCCGGCGGCTGCTCCGGCCTGCGCTACCAGCTCTTCTTCGACGAGCGCTCCCTCGACGGCGATGTCGTGAAGGACTTCGACGGTGTGAAGGTCGTCACGGACCGCATGAGCGCCCCGTACCTGGGCGGCGCCTCCATCGACTTCGTCGACACCATCGAGAAGCAGGGCTTCACGATCGACAACCCGAACGCCACGGGCTCCTGCGCCTGCGGCGACTCGTTCAGCTGAGCCCGGACGGCACGCACGACGAGGGCCCGCCCCCGGTCGCATCCGACCGGGGGCGGGCCCTCGCGCATGTCCGGCGGGCCCGCCGGGCCCGTGGCCGCTACTGCCGCGGGAGCTCCTTGCCCGTCGTGACGTCCAGCACCTTCCGGTCGCCGAGCGGCTCCTTCAAGGTCACCGTCACGGACTTCTCCTCCGCCAGCATGATGCAGGCCTGACCCGGCTTGTTCGGCGTGTCCGTGATCTTCACCATGACCGACTCCGCCTGCTCCCGCGCCTCCACGGCGTAGGTGCTGCACGGGCTGCCCCAGAAGTTCACCGTCAGCTTCCGGTCGGCCTCCTTGTACGAGAAACCGGGCACGGTGCGACCGCTCGGACCCGGCGTGCTCTCCTTCGCGGACGCCGGCTCCGCCACCGTGTGCCCCGGCGCGCCGTCCCGGCCCGCCACCTCGAACAGCCAGGCCGGGACCAGGCCCCGCGCTCCGTCGACCGTCCCCGGAGCCAGCCCGAGCACCGCACCCTTCACCGTCTCCGTCCGCGGCGGCTTCATCGGCCGGGGTTCCGGATTGCACGGCACCGTCTCCGCCGAACCCGTCGCGGTGTCCGCAGCGAGCGGCACCGCGCTCGCGCAGCCGCTGGGGCCGGTCCCGCCCTCGGATCCGTTCGACCGCGCGTTCAGCCTGGCCAGCGCCTCCACGGCTCCGACCACCTGCTGGTCGGCCGCCCGTACCGGCGCCTTCAGCTCCCCGTTGCCGCCCACCACCGAGCCGTCGGCGCCCACGCTCACCTTGGTGGACCAGCCCTGCGTGGGCAGCCCGCCGACCACCGGATCCGCGGTCACCACCCGCACCGCACCCTGGGTGAGCCGGGCGTCCAGCTTGGCCCCCTCCTGCCCCAGGGCCTTCAGTACCGGGGCCGCGGAGGCCTTGGCGGCCTCCTCGGACACCGGCTTCCCGCTCCCGCCCGCACCGCCGGCGTCCCGCGGCAGGGTGGCGGGGCCGCAGGTGTCCTTGCCGCGCACACAGTCGTCCCCGGCGCCGTTGCCGGCACCGTCGCCGCCCGCCTGGAAGCGGTTGAAGTTCCAGGTCCCCGGGGCCGTACGGGCCACCGTCAGCCGCGGCCCGGAGCCGTCGGCGGCCTCCCCGGCCAGCCAGACGTCCCCCTCCAGCCGCGGCGCGCCCGTGATGCCCAGGGCAGCCGCCAGCCGGGCCACATCGGCCTCCGCCACCTCGCCGGACACGCTGTAGGCGGGCGCCGTGGCCGGGGCCTCGGGCAGCTTCACGTCGGCCCGGTAGACCACGCCCGCGCCCGACGGGTCCGGTTCCCCGGGGGCGATGCCCGGCCCCGAGGGGTCTCCCGCGTCACGGGGCGCGGAGGCCGCGCTGTCGCCCGTACGGCGGGCCGCACCGTCGCCCTGGGCCGCGGACGCCCAGTAGGCGGTGCCGCCGCCCGCGAGGAGGACGGCGGCTGCGATCGAGCCGACGACCCAGGCGGGCCGCCGTCGTGTGCCGCTTGACGTGCCGGGTTCTTCGCTGGTCACCGCATCGCTCCTTCACTGGTCCCGCAGTGTCTGATGCGGGTGTGACGGAACAGCGGCCCAACCGGTTCCCCTTCGTGCCTCCTACTGGTCCCCGTACGCCGCGGTGGAGGCGATCAGCCGGGCCGAGGCGGCCGGAACCCGCACCCCGTGGATCTGCGAGGCCGCCACCCGGACCGGCCGGCTGCCCTCCTCGACGCCCCAGTGCGGGGCCATCCGGGCGCAGTCCCCCAGCAGACGGGCGAAGCCGGGCCGTCCCGGGCCTTCCGCTCCGCGCCTCTCAGCGGTGTACTCGGAGTAGCCGTAACCGTCGGTATAGGTCATGCAGGCACCGTAGGCACCGGAGCTCTTGCGAAGAAAGGCCTACTAAGGGGTAGTTTCCGAGGTGGGGTGCGGGGTTCGGCCAGGGGCCACTTACCGGGTAGTTTTGACTGTCCCTCGCCGTCCTCAGCAGGAGCGTCCACGCCGTGCGCATCGCAGTCACCGGCTCCATCGCCACCGACCACCTCATGACCTTCCCCGGCCGTTTCGCCGACCAGTTCGTCGCGGACCAGCTGCACACGGTCTCCCTCTCCTTCCTCGTCGACAACCTCGACGTGCGGCGGGGCGGTGTGGGTCCGAACATCTGCTTCGGCATGGGGCAGCTCGGCATCCGCCCGATCCTCGTCGGCGCCGCCGGCTCCGACTTCGACGAGTACCGCGCCTGGCTCGACCGGCACGGCGTCGACACCGAGTCCGTCCGCATCTCCGAGGTGCTGCACACCGCGCGCTTCGTCTGCACCACGGACTCCGACCACAACCAGATCGGCTCCTTCTACACGGGCGCGATGAGCGAGGCCCGCCTGATCGAGCTGAAGTCCGTGGCCGACCGCGTGGGCGGGCTCGACCTCGTCCTCATCGGCGCGGACGACCCCGAGGCGATGCTGCGCCACACGGAGGAGTGCCGGACGCGGGGGATCCCCTTCGCCGCCGACTTCTCGCAGCAGATCGCCCGCATGGACGGCGACAACATCCGCACCCTGATGGAGGGCGCGACCTATCTCTTCTCGAACGAGTACGAGAAGGGCCTCATCGAGTCGAAGTCCGGCTGGTCGGACGAGGAGATCCTCGCCAAGGTCGGCACCCGCGTGACCACGCTGGGCTCCAACGGCGTCAAGATCGAGCGGGCCGGCGAGGACGCGATCGTCGTCGGCTGCCCCGAGGAGAACGCGAAGGTCGACCCGACCGGCGTCGGCGACGCCTTCCGCGCCGGCTTCCTGACGGGCCTGGGCTGGGGCGTCGGGCTGGAGCGCGCGGCGCAGGTCGGCTGCATGCTCGCGACCCTCGTCATCGAGACGCTGGGCACCCAGGAGTACACCCTGGCGCGCGCGCACTTCATGGAGCGCTTCACCAAGGCCTACGGCGACGAGGCCGCGGCGGAGGTCCGCGCCCACCTGGCGTGACGCCGGCGTGAGTCCCCCGGGCCCTGCCCGGACCCCACCGGCCGGGCCGACCGTGGTCCGGGCGGGGTCCGGTGGGGCCGGGCCGCCACGGCGCGAGCTCTCCCCGCCCCGCCGCTTCTCCGTCTCCCGGGCTCCGCCCGGCCCCTCCCCGGCCACCGCGGGGAGGGGCCCCCGCTCGAACGCCGGCGCGTCCGAAACGGCCCGGCCCGTCGCTACGACTGGCGGCGGACCGTGTAGGCGGTGCCGGCCGGGCGGGGGGATTCGCCCACGTACTCGTGCCCCCGCATCGCGCACCACGCCGGGATGTCCAGCCGGGCCACCTCGTCGTCCGACAGGACGGTCACCGTGCCGCCCACCGGGACCCGGCCGATGGCCCGGGCCAGCTCGATCACCGGCTGGGGGCACCGCAGCCCGAGCGCGTCGAGCTCCAGGGACTCCGCCACCGGAGCCACCGCGGGCGCCTCCGACACGCCGAGCCGCTCCCGTACGCCCGCCACCACACCCGGCAGCACGTCCAGGAACGCGTTGACCTCCTCGGCCGGGGTGCCCGGCGGCAGGGACACCCGTACGTTCCCCTCCGACAGCACGCCCATCGCCCGCAGCACGTGACTGGGGGTCAGCGTGGAGCTCGTGCAGGAGGAGCCGGAGGACACCGAGAAGCCGGCCCGGTCGAGCTCGTGCAGCAGTGCCTCCCCGTCGACGTACAGGCAGGAGAAGGTGACCAGGTGCGGCAGCCGCCGGTCCGCGTCGCCGACCACCTCCACGTCCGGGACCAGCCGCACCACCCGCCGCCGGATGCGGTCCACCAGGACCCGCAGCCGGGCCGCCTCCGCGTCCGCCTCCGCCCGTACGGCCCGCAGGGAGGCCGCCGCCGCCACGATCGCGGGAAGGTTCACGAAGCCGGGGGAGCGCCCCGACTCCCTTTCGTCCGCGGGGCCTTGGGACGAGAAGCGCACCCCCTTGCGGACCGCCAGCAGGCCGACCCCGGGCGGACCGCCCCATTTGTGCGCACTCGCCGCCAGGACCGACCAGGCGCCCTCCACCGGACCCCAGGCCAGCGACTGCGCCGCGTCCACCAGCAGCGGCACCCCGGCCGCCCCGCAGACCTCGGCGACCTCGGCCACCGGCTGGACGGTGCCCACCTCGTGGTTGGCCGACTGGAGGCAGGCGAGGGCGGTCGCCGGGGTCAGCGCGTCGGCGTACCCGGCGGCGGACGCCGCGCCCGACCGGTCCACCGGCACCTCGGACACGCTTCCGCCGCGCGCCTCGTGCGCCGCCGCCGCATGCAGTACAGAACTGTGTTCGACCGCTGATACGACCAGATGACCGCCGACACGTCGCCGCCCGGCGAGGACGCCCGCGATGCCCGAGTGAACCGCGTGCGTCCCCGAAGGAGTGAACACGAGCTCGTCGGCGCGGCATCCCACCGCCTCGGCGGCGGCCTCCCGCGCCGCGTCCAGGAGCAGCCGGGCGCGCCTGCCCTCCCGGTACAGCCTGGCCGGATCGGCCCAGCCCTCGTCCAGGGAGGCCTGCAACGCCTGCCGGGCCACGGGGTGCAGGGGAGCGGCGGAAGCGGTGTCGAAGTACGGCATCCGGCCACGCTAACGCCGACCCCGAGCGTTCGAGGTCAGGGGGCGTCAGATGGGCCCCGGAGCCCGCCGTTCAGGGCCGCGTCCACCGTCCCCCGTACGGCGGATCCATCCCTTCGGGGGCAGTAGCGGCGCGTTGGGCACCCTCCCCGCGCGACCCCAAATAGCGTCCAGTAGGGTTTGGTCCGCATAAACATCCAAACCCCTGCCTGCGTCAGGGCCGGCGACCGACCCGAACACGGCCGCGGCCGGCCGCGCGGGCCGAGACTCTCGGGAAGGCGCTACGTGAGTCCCTACGGCTCCGACCGCTCGCCGCGGCGCCCGATGCGGCGGAAGCTGCTGCAGGCGCTGACTGCGGGCGTGGTCCTGGCGACCGCCACTGGTTGCTCGTATACATGGAAAGACTTCCCCCGCCTCGGAATGCCGACTCCGGTAACCGAGGAGGCGCCGCGCATCCTCTCCCTGTGGCAGGGATCCTGGGCGGCCGCGCTCGTCACGGGCATCCTGGTATGGGGCCTGATCATCTGGAGCGTCATCTTCCACCGGCGCAGCCGGACGAAGATCGAGGTCCCGGCGCAGACCCGGTACAACATGCCCATCGAGGCGCTGTACACGGTGGTCCCGCTCATCATCGTCTCGGTGCTCTTCTACTTCACCGCGCGTGACGAGTCGAAGCTCCTCGCCCTCACCCCGAAGCCGCCGCACACGATCAACGTGATCGGCTTCCAGTGGAGCTGGGGCTTCAACTACATCGAGAACGTCGACGGCGACGCGGCCACCCCGAAGGCGGGTGCGGTTCCCAAGGAGCTCGCCTCCATCCCGGACCGCTTCACCAAGGACTTCCCGGCGGGCGCCGAGGGCGTCTACGAGAAGGGCGTCCCGAGCGACCGCAACCCGCAGACGGGCAACCCGGGTCCGACCCTGGTCCTCCCCAAGGGTGAGAAGGTCCGCTTCATCCTGTCGTCCAACGACGTCATCCACTCCTTCTGGGTGGTCCCCTTCCTGTTCAAGCAGGACGTCATTCCGGGCCACACCAACGTCTTCGAGGTCGTCCCCAGCCAAGAGGGCACCTTCATGGGCAAGTGCGCCGAGCTCTGCGGCGTCGACCACTCCCGGATGCTCTTCAACGTCAAGGTCGTCTCCCCCGAGGAGTACAAGGCGTACCTGAAGGAGCTGGCGGAGAAGGGTCAGACCGGCTTCCTCCCCGCCGGTATCAAGCAGACCGACCCGGCCCGGAATGCGGAAGTGAACAAACTGTGAGCATCCTCAACGAATCCCAGGGTGCCGCCGCAGCTGACTCGTACGAGAACGAGCTGCCGGTGCGGCGCAAGCAGCCGGGCAACGTGGTCGTGAAGTGGCTCACCACCACCGACCACAAGACCATCGGCACGATGTACCTGGTCACCTCGTTCGTGTTCTTCATCATCGGCGGTCTGCTGGCGCTCTTCATGCGTGCCGAGCTGGCCCGTCCGGGCACGCAGATCATGTCGAACGAGCAGTTCAACCAGGCGTTCACCATGCATGGCACGATCATGCTGCTGATGTTCGCCACCCCGCTGTTCGCGGGCTTCGCCAACTGGATCATGCCGCTGCAGATCGGCGCGCCCGACGTGGCGTTCCCGCGGCTGAACATGTTCGCGTACTGGCTGTACCTCTTCGGCTCGACCATCGCGGTGGCCGGCTTCGTGACGCCGAACGGCGCCGCCGACTTCGGCTGGTTCGCCTACTCCCCGCTGTCGGACGCGGTCCGCTCGCCGGGCATCGGCGCCGACATGTGGATCATGGGTCTGGCCTTCTCCGGCTTCGGTACGATCCTGGGCTCGGTCAACTTCATCACCACGATCATCTGCATGCGCGCTCCCGGCATGACGATGTTCCGCATGCCGATCTTCACCTGGAACGTGCTGCTGACCGGTGTCCTGGTCCTGCTCGCCTTCCCGGTCCTGGCCGCCGCGCTCTTCGCGCTGGAGTCCGACCGCAAGTTCGGCTCGCACGTGTTCGACAGTGCCAACGGTGGAGCACTGCTCTGGCAACACCTCTTCTGGTTCTTCGGACACCCAGAGGTGTACATCATCGCGCTGCCGTTCTTCGGGATCGTCTCCGAGATCATCCCGGTCTTCTCGCGCAAGCCGATGTTCGGTTACATCGGTCTGATCGCCGCGACGATCGCGATCGCCGGTCTCTCGGTGACCGTGTGGGCCCACCACATGTACGTCACCGGCGGTGTGTTGCTGCCGTTCTTCTCCTTCATGACCTTCCTGATCGCGGTACCGACCGGTGTGAAGTTCTTCAACTGGATCGGCACCATGTGGAAGGGCTCGCTGTCCTTCGAGACCCCGATGCTCTGGACGATCGGCTTCCTGGTCACCTTCACCTTCGGTGGTCTGACCGGCGTCATCCTGGCCTCGCCCCCGATGGACTTCCACGTCTCCGACTCGTACTTCGTCGTCGCCCACTTCCACTACGTCGTCTTCGGCACCGTGGTGTTCGCGATGTTCGCCGGCTTCCACTTCTGGTGGCCGAAGTTCACGGGCAAGATGCTGGACGAGCGCCTCGGCAAGATCACGTTCTGGACGCTGTTCATCGGTTTCCACGGCACCTTCCTGGTGCAGCACTGGCTGGGCGCCGAGGGCATGCCGCGTCGTTACGCGGACTACCTCGCGGCCGACGGCTTCACCACGCTGAACACGATCTCCACGATCAGCTCCTTCGTGCTGGGCCTGTCGATGCTGCCGTTCATCTACAACGTGTGGAAGACGGCCAAGTACGGCAAGAAGATCGAGGTCGACGACCCGTGGGGCTACGGCCGTTCGCTCGAATGGGCGACGTCCTGCCCGCCGCCGCGGCACAACTTCCTCACGCTGCCGCGCATCCGTAGCGAGTCGCCCGCGTTCGACCTCCACCACCCGGAGATCGCTGCGCTCGACCACCTTGAGGACCACGGCGCCAAGGCGGCCGTCACCGGTGGCAAGGAGGCCGGCAAGTGAAGATCCAGGGCAAGATGTTCCTCTGGCTCTCCTTCTTCATCCTGATCATGGCCGTCGTGTACGGCGTGTGGTCGAAGGAGCCCGTCGGAACCACCGCGCTCTTCCTGGCCTTCGGCCTGAGCGTCATGATCGGCTACTACCTGGCCTTCACGGCCAAGCGCGTCGACGAGATGGCCCAGGACAACCTGGAGGCCGACGTCGCCGACGAGGCCGGCGAGCTGGGGTTCTTCTCCCCGCACAGCTGGCAGCCGCTCTCGCTGGGCATCGGTGGCGCGCTCGCCTTCATGGGCGTCATCTTCGGCTGGTGGCTCATGTACTTCTCGGCCCCGATCATCCTGATCGGCCTGTGGGGCTGGGTGTACGAGTACTACCGCGGTGAGAACGCGAACCAGTAGTCGAAAGCAGTGACGCGCGGCCCGGCCGCGCACCACGTGGGGCCCGGACACCTCTTCGGAGGAGTCCGGGCCCCTCGTTTGCAGTCACCCCGCGCGCCGTAATTGTCATATCTTCATAGCGTTGGCCCCATGAAGCACTCACCGCGTCTTTGGACGGTACTCAGCTGCTCCCTGCTGGTCGCGTCCCTCGGGGCCGGCGCCACCGCATGCGGGTCCGGCGACAACCCGCTGTCGGCCCGCCCGGTCGACGCGGGCGAGCAGGTCGCCTTCAACCAGACCGCGGGCAGCCGCCCCGTCGACCCCAACCGGCCCCTGGAGATCACCGCCAAGAGCAGGGGCAGCCGGATCACCGACGTGACGGTCGTGGACACCCACGGCCGCCGCCTGGCGGGCGAACTCAGCGCCAAGGGGGACCGGTGGCACAGCACCGTCCCCATGGCCGCAGGCGTCCGCTACACCGTCACCGTGAGCACGGAGGACCAGCGGGGCACCCCGGGCCAGCGCACGATGGCCTTCGACACCACCCCGTCCAAGGGCGTCCTGAAGGTCGAATTCGGCCCGGAGGAGGGCAAGTACGGCGTCGGGCAGCCCATCACCGCCGACCTCAGCGAGCCCGTCAAGGACAAGGCCGCACGCGCGGTCGTCGAACGGGGCCTGATCGTCGACACCCCGGCCGGGGTCGAAGGCGCCTGGCACTGGGTCGACGACAAGAAGCTGCACTACCGCCCGAAGGACTACTGGCCCGCCAACACCAGCGTCTCCGTACGGAGCAACCTGGAGGGCATCAAGATCACCGACGACCTCCACGGGGCCGCCGCCAAGCCGCTGAAGCTGGAGATCGGCGACCGCGTCGAGGTCACCACCGACGCCTCCGCGCACTGGCTGACCTTCAAGCGCAACGGAGAAGTGATCAATTCCATCCCGGTCACCACCGGCAAGCCCGGGTTCTCCACCCGGAACGGCATCAAGGTGGTGCTGGGGAAGCAGTACTACGTACAGATGCGCGGGGACACCGTCGGCATCGGCGGCAGCGAGTACTACAACCTGCCCGTCTACTACGCCACCCGCGTCACCTGGAGTGGTGAATACGTCCACGCCGCCCCGTGGTCCGTCGGCTCGCACGGCTACGCCAACGTCAGCCACGGCTGCACCGGCATGAGCACCGGCAACGCCGCCTGGTTCTACGAGAACATCACCGAGGGCGACATCGTCCAGGTGATCAACAGCATCGGCGACGACATGGACATCTTCGGCAACGGGTTCGGGGACTGGAACATGGACTGGAAGGACTGGCGCGAGGGCAGCGCCCTCCTCAAGGGCACCCAGGAAGGCCGCAGCCACATCGACCAGGCGCGCCTCAGGCCGACGGTCTGACCCACCGGGCCCCCGGACGCGGTCCGGGGGCCCGGCGGGCGCACCGCGGGCGTCAGGCCGCCGAGGAGGACAGCCTCGCCCGCAGCAGGCCCGCCAGGGCGTCCGCGAACTCCACCGGGTCCACCGGAAGGGTCACCGCGGCGTCCGCGCGGCTCCACGTGGCCAGCCAGGCGTCCTGGGGACGCCCCATCAGCAGCAGCACCGGGGGACACCGGAAGATCTCGTCCTTGATCTGCCGGCACACACCCATGCCGCCGGCCGGAACCGCCTCGCCGTCCAGCACGCACACGTCGATGCCGCCCGCGTCCAGCTCCGACAGGACAGCCGGCAGGGTCGCGCACTCCAGGAACTCCACCGGCGGCAGATCCGCGGCGGGACGGCGGCCCGCCGCCAGTCTCACCTGCTCCCGGGTGCCCGCGTCGTCGCTGTAGACCAGAACCCGCGCAGTCGCCCGCATTTCGATCCTCCACGTGTCCCATGAATCACGTTGATGTTGCGCGGGATGCTACTCCTCCCGCCGCCCTGTCAACATCGGTTCGGACATGTGCACGGGGCCGTTCGGAGAGGTCATCTGATGGGCCGTTCGGGCCTTGCACACGCCCCTGACACTCCGAACGGCACCCCCCGGGGTGAGGGCGGGATAAGCGACCGACATAATGTCGGTCGTGGCGACAGCAACGACAGTAGATACCGGGCACGCGCACCCGACGGTCAACCGGCCGAACCTCGTCAGCGTCGGAACCATCATCTGGTTGAGTTCCGAGCTGATGTTCTTCGCGGCCCTCTTCGCGATGTACTTCACCCTGCGATCCGTGACGGGTCCCGAGTACTGGACAGAGCAGGCCTCGGCCTTGAACCTGCCCTTCTCGGCGACGAACACGACGATCCTGGTGCTTTCCTCCCTCACCTGCCAGCTCGGCGTATTCGCCGCGGAGCGCGGTGACGTGAAGAAGCTCCGGACGTGGTTCATCATCACGTTCGTCATGGGTGCGATCTTCATTGGCGGCCAGGTGTTCGAGTACACCGAGCTGGTCAAGCACGAGGGCATGAGCCTCTCGTCCGGTCCGTACGGCTCGGTCTTCTACCTGACCACCGGCTTCCACGGTCTGCACGTGACGGGCGGTCTCATCGCCTTCCTGCTGGTCCTCGGCCGGACGTACGCGGCCAAGAGGTTCACCCACGAACAGGCCACGTCGGCCATCGTCGTGTCCTACTACTGGCACTTCGTCGATGTCGTCTGGATCGGCCTCTTCGCCACGATCTACCTGATCAAGTAGCGAACACGTCACCGGGTCCGACCCGGCACTCCATCCAGACACACCGACGCAGAAGATCCTGACACCGGGGTAATCCGTGAAAAAGCTCTCCGCACGACGACGCCATCCGCTGGCGGCGGTCGTCGTTCTACTCCTCGCGCTGGCGGCCACTGGGGGGCTGTACGCCGCCTTTGCTCCCGCGGGCAAGGCGCAGGCCGATGAAACCGCCCAGTCCCTCGCCATCGAGGAGGGCAAGAAGCTCTACGCCGTGGGTTGCGCAAGCTGCCACGGAACCGGCGGTCAGGGTTCCTCTGACGGCCCGAGCCTGGTCGGCGTCGGCTCCGCGGCCGTCGACTTCCAGGTGAGCACGGGCCGCATGCCCGCCCAGCAGCCCGGCGCCCAGGTGCCGAAGAAGCCGGTCATCTACACCCAGGCGCAGATCGACCAGCTGGCCGCGTACATCGCCTCCCTCGGCGCCGGCCCCATCACGCCGACCGAGAAGCAGTACGACCCGGCGGATGCCGACATCGCCAACGGTGGTGAGCTGTTCCGCAACAACTGCGCGCAGTGCCACAACTTCACCGGTGAAGGCGGCGCGCTGACCAACGGCAAGTACGCCCCCAACCTTGAGGACGTCTCGCCGAAGCACATCTACGAGGCCATGCAGACCGGCCCGCAGAACATGCCCTCCTTCCCCGACAGCACCATGCCGGAGAAGCAGAAGAAGGACATCATCGCGTACCTCCAGAACGTGAACGGTGACAAGTCGACCAACCCCGGTGGTCTCAAGCTCGGTGGCCTCGGCCCCGTCTCCGAGGGTCTGTTCGGCTGGATCTTCGCTCTGGGTGCGCTGATCGCTGTCGCCATCTGGGTCGCGGCCCACACCGCTAAGGCCAAGAAGTCATGAGTAGCCAAGAGATTCCCGAAGAGAAGCACCTGCCGAGTGAGCAGGGCGACGCCCACCACGGTGGCGTAGCAGTGGCGGACGACCCGTTCGCCGACCCGGGCCTGCCGGTCCACAAGCCGCGCATCCAGGACATCGACGAGCGTGCGGCGAAGCGCTCCGAGCGCACCGTCGCCATGCTGTTCACGCTGTCGATGCTGGCCACGATCGGCTTCATCGCCTCGTACGTGATCTTCCCGGTCGACAAGATCGTCTTCATCTTCCCGCTCGGGAAGGTCAGCGCGCTCAACTTCGCCCTGGGCATGACGCTGGGCACGGCCCTCTTCTGCATCGGCGCGGGCGCGGTCCACTGGGCCCGCACCCTGATGTCCGACGTCGAGGTCGCCGACGACCGCCACGAGATCGCCGCGTCGCCGGAGGTCAAGGCGAAGGTCCTGCAGGACTTCGCCGACGGCGCCAACGAGTCCGGCATCGGCCGCCGTCCGCTGATCCGCAACACGATGCTCGGCGCGCTGGCCATGCTGCCGCTCTCCGCCGTCGTGATCATGCGCGACCTGGGCCCGCTGCCCGAGGACAAGCTGCGCCACACCATGTGGGCCAAGGGCAAGCTGCTCATCAACCAGAACACGATGGAGCCGCTGCGTCCCGAGGACGTGCTCGTCGGTTCGCTGACGTTCGCCATGCCCGAGGGCCTGGACGAGCACCAGCACGACTTCCAGACGCAGATCGCCAAGGCCGCCCTGATGATCGTCCGCATCCAGCCGGACGACATCAAGGACAAGAAGGAACTCGAGTGGTCCCACGACGGGATCGTGGCCTACTCGAAGATCTGCACCCACGTCGGCTGCCCGATCAGCCTGTACGAGCAGCAGACGCACCACGTGCTCTGCCCGTGCCACCAGTCCACCTTCGACCTCTCCGACGGCGCCCGCGTCATCTTCGGCCCGGCCGGTCACGCCCTTCCGCAGCTGCGGATCGGCGTGAATGACGAAGGCTTCCTCGAAGCGCTCGGCGACTTCGAAGAGCCCGTCGGTCCTGCATTCTGGGAGCGCGGATGAGCACCGCCAATGACACCAAGGCGCGCAAAGCGCCGGCCGGCGAGCGCGTAGCGGACTGGGCGGACGGCCGCCTGGGCATCTACAGCCTGGCCAAGGCCAACATGCGCAAGATCTTCCCGGACCACTGGTCCTTCATGCTGGGTGAGATCTGCCTCTACAGCTTCATCATCATCATCCTCACGGGTGTGTACCTGACGCTGTTCTTCCACCCGAGCATGAACGAGGTGGAGTACCACGGCAGTTACGTCCCCATGCAGGGCGTGCTGATGTCCGAGGCCTTCGCCTCGACGCTCGACATCAGCTTCGACGTCCGCGGTGGTCTGCTCATCCGCCAGATCCACCACTGGGCGGCGCTGATCTTCGTCGCGGCGATGATCGTGCACATGATGCGCGTCTTCTTCACCGGCGCGTTCCGCAAGCCGCGCGAGGTCAACTGGATCTTCGGCTTCCTGCTGCTGGTCCTCGGCATGTTCACCGGCTTCACCGGTTACTCGCTGCCGGACGACCTGCTCTCGGGTACCGGTGTCCGCTTCATGCAGGGCGCCATCCTGTCCGTCCCGGTCGTCGGCACGTACCTGTCGATGTTCCTGTTCGGCGGCGAGTTCCCGGGCGGCGACTTCGTCGCGCGCTTCTACTCGGTGCACATCCTGCTGCTGCCCGGCATCATGATGGGCCTCCTCGTGGCCCACCTGATCCTGGTCTTCTACCACAAGCACACCCAGTACGCGGGCCCCGGCAAGACGAACAACAACGTCGTCGGCATGCCGCTGCTGCCGGTCTACATGGCCAAGGCCGGAGGCTTCTTCTTCCTGGTCTTCGGTGTCATCTCGGTCGTCGCCGCGGTCGCCTCGATCAACCCGATCTGGGCCCTCGGCCCGTACCGCCCGGACCACGTGTCCACCGGTGCGCAGCCCGACTGGTACATGGGTATGCCGGAAGGCCTGATCCGTGCCATGCCCGGCTGGGAGATCAACCTGTGGGGCCACACGCTCGTCCTGGGCGTGTTCATCCCGCTGATCCTCTTCCCGCTGGTCCTCGGCGCGATCGCCGTCTGGCCGTTCATCGAGTCCTGGGTCACCGGCGACAAGCGCGAGCACCACATCCTGGACCGCCCGCGCAACGTCCCGACCCGTACGGCCTTCGGTGTCGCCTGGATCGCGGAGTACATCGTGCTCCTCATCGGCGGCGGCAACGACATGTTCGCCCAGTACTTCCACCTGTCGATCAACTCGATCACGTGGTTCGTCCGGATCGGCTTCTTCGTCGTCCCGGTCCTCGCCTTCATCGTCACCAAGCGGATCTGCCTCGGCCTCCAGCGCCGGGACCGGGACAAGGTGCTGCACGGTCGCGAGACCGGCATCATCAAGCGCCTGCCGCACGGTGAGTTCGTCGAGGTCCACGAGCCGCTCCCGCAGGGCACCCTGCACACCCTCACCGCGCACGAGCAGTACAAGCCGGTCGAGATCGGCCCGACGGTCGACGAGAACGGTGTCGAGCGCAAGGTGAAGGCCACCGAGAAGCTGCGCGCGAAGCTCAGCAAGGGCTTCTACGCCGAGGGCAACCAGATCCCCAAGCCCACGGTGGAGGAGTACAAGGAGATCCAGTCCGGCCACGGCCACCACTGATCCCCTGCACCACCGCATGAGGGACTGATTTCGGTCAGTCCTGGTGTCGCCACGGCGAGAGCCCCGTCCAGTGTCTGGACGGGGCTCTTTGCCGTAACCGGGGCTGGATAGGCTGATCTCCGACCCATCCGACGTG
Organism: Streptomyces sp. NRRL S-378; assembly: GCF_000720645.1. Taxonomy (NCBI): domain Bacteria; kingdom Bacillati; phylum Actinomycetota; class Actinomycetes; order Kitasatosporales; family Streptomycetaceae; genus Streptomyces; species Streptomyces sp. NRRL S-378. Next base: position 3,028 of record NZ_JOBX01000023.1, on the reverse strand, counting down.
GAACCCCCATCAACAGCAGGAGCGGACCATGAACGTTGCGACCCCGGCAGGCGGCGACAGCGTGGCGGCCCGTGGCTGGCCGGGCGTCCTCGACGCCCTGCTGACCGGCCAGGACCTGAGCGCCGACGACACCGCCTGGGCCATGGACCGGATCATGCGGGGGGAGGCCACCGACGCCCAGATCGCCGGCTTCGTGGTGGCCCTGCGGGCCAAGGGGGAGACGGTCGCGGAGATCAACGGCCTCGTACGGGCCATGTACGAGCACGCCAACCTGATCGAGGTGCCCGGCCGGACCGTCGACATCGTCGGCACCGGCGGCGACGGGGCCAAGACGGTGAACATCTCCACGATGTCCGCGGTCGTGGTGGCCGGAACCGGCGCCAAGGTCGTCAAGCACGGCAACCGGGCCGCCTCCTCCGCCAGCGGTTCCTCGGACGTCCTGGAGAAGCTCGGCGTCAACCTGGACCTGAGCACCGCACGGGTCGTCGAGGTCGCCGAGGAGGCCGGCATCACCTTCTGCTTCGCGGTGAAGTTCCACCCCGCCCTGCGGCACGTCGCCGGAGCCCGCCGGGAACTGGGCATCCGGACCACCTTCAACATCCTCGGCCCGCTGACCAACCCCGCCCGCGTCCGGTCCCAGGCCACGGGCGTGGCCGACCCCCGGATGGCCCCCATCGTGGCCGGCGTGCTCGCCGAGCGCGGCTCGTCCGCCCTGGTCTTCCGCGGCGACGACGGCCTCGACGAACTGACCACCACCGCGACCTCGCGGGTCTGGTGGGTCCGGGACGGCAAGGTCTCCGAGCAGTCCTTCGACCCGCGTGACGTCGGCATCCCGCTGGTCGACGTCTCCGCCCTGGCCGGCGGTGACCCCTCGTACAACGCGGACGTGGCCCGCCGCCTGCTGGCCGGCGAGACCGGACCGGTACGCGACGCCGTGCTGCTGAACTCCGCCGCCGCACTGGTCGCCCTGGACCCGGGCACGGGCACCCTGGAGGAGCAGATCGCGGCCGGCATCACCCGCGCGGCCGAGTCGATCGACTCCGGTTCCGCCCGGGCCGCACTGGAGCGCTGGGTGACGGCCAGCAACGCCTGATCCGGCACCCGGATCGAGCCAAACCCCGGTCCACCATGCGGACCGGGGTCTTGTGCTCGGAGGATCTTGTGGCAGGATGCAGACCAGGTCACGAGTGACAGCGTTTAGGCCCCGGCTTGCTGTCCGGCAACCCTCCTTCCGTGGCGGGGTGCCCCGGGTGATGACCAGGTCGTAGGCAGCAAGGCCTACGGCAAGCGCGGATCCCTCGACACCAGGGGTCCTGGTCTCTCGAGGAGCGTTTTCCGTGAGCAAGCGAATGCGATAGGGCGACTGCCGCCCCTACTTCACCCTCGGACCAGGGTCACTTCGGCGTACCCCGACAGTCCCGTCCGAGGACCCCCCCGTACCCCGGACGGCCGCAGCGCCGTACCCGCGTACGGGCACACCGAAGCCATTCAGCCCTGCCTGCCGGGAGATACCGCCATGTCCGCGTCCCTGAACGCCGCCGCCGCCGCCGCCACCGCCACCACCACCGCCCAGGACCCCGCCCGTACCGAGCCGCTCGCCGTCCTCGGCCGTGACGTCACCGTCCCGCTCGTCACCGGCGGCGAGGTCACCTACGCGGCCCTCGACTACGCGGCCAGCGCCCCCGCCCTCCAGCGCGTCTGGGACGACGTGGCCGCCTACGCCCCCTACTACGGCAGCGTCCACCGCGGCGCCGGGTACCTCTCGCAGCTGTCCACCGACCTCTTCGAGCAGAGCCGGGCCACGGTCGCCGAGTTCCTCGACTGCCGCCCCTCCGACCAGGTCGTCTTCACCCGCTCCACCACCGACTCCCTGAACCTGCTCGCGGCGGTGATTCCCGCCGACTGCCAGGTGTTCGTCTTCGAGACCGAGCACCACGCCTCGCTCCTGCCGTGGACGAACGCGCAGGTCAGCTACCTCAACGCGCCGCGGACCCCCGACGAGGCCGTCGCCACCCTGGAGCGGGCGCTCGCCGACCGCGACCCCTACGGCCCGGCGCTCGTGTGCGTCACCGGCGCGTCCAACGTCACCGGCGAGCTGTGGCCGGTGAAGGAACTCGCCGCCGCCGCGCACGCCCACGGCGCGCGGATCGTCCTGGACGCCGCCCAGCTGGCCCCGCACCACCCCGTCTCCGTGCGCGACCTCGGCGTCGACTGGGTCGCCTTCTCCGGGCACAAGCTCTACGCGCCCTTCGGCTCGGGCGTCCTCGCCGGCCGCGCCGACTGGCTGCAGCAGGCCGAGCCGTACCTGGCCGGCGGCGGGGCCTCCCGCAAGGTCTCCCGCCGCGAGGACGGCGGCGTGGACGTCGAGTGGCACACCACGGCCGCCCGCCACGAGGCCGGCTCCCCGAACGTCATCGGCGTCTACTCCATCGCCTCCGCCTGCCGGGCCCTGACCGAGGCGGGCTTCGAGAACCTGGTGGCGCGCGAGCAGCAGCTCGTGGCGCGGGTCCGCGAGGGCCTCGCCGAGGTCCCGGCCGTGCGGGTCCTGTCCCTCTTCGGGGACGACGCCCCGCGGGTCGGCGTCATCTCCTTCGTCGTGGACGGCTGGAACAGCTCCCACTTCGCCGCCGCCCTCTCCGCCGAGTACGGGATCGGCGTACGGGACGGCCTGTTCTGCGCCCACCCGCTGGTGCGGACCCTGCTGGGCAACGAGCCGCAGGCGCAGGGCGAGTGCGGGGCCCCGGAGGCCGCCCCGGGCGAGCGGTCGCTGAACGCGATCCGCGTCAGCTTCGGCGCGGGCACCCCGGACGAGCACGTCGAGCGCTTCGTGCGGGCGGTGAAGGAACTCGTCGCGGACGGCGCGAAGTGGCAGTACCGCACGGAGGAAGGCCGCTGCGTGCCCGCGGTCTGAGGCTGCCCCTGCGGTGTCCCCTGCGGGGTTGCTCGGCGGTGTCCCCCTGCGGGGGGTGCTCGGTGGTGTGCTGCGCTGTGCGGGAGCTGTCTCTTATACACATCTCCGAGCCCACGA
>NZ_JOBX01000022.1:0-94259 GCF_000720645.1 Streptomyces sp. NRRL S-378 | reverse complement strand
CGCCCGAGGTCCGCACCCCGAGGGCCACGCGCCGGCCGGGCCCGGCTGCGGCCACCGTGTTCCGCCGCCTCCCCGGAGGGGCGCCGCACCGGGGTGGCACGGGTGCGCGACAGGGCCGCGGCAGCGCGGCACACTGCCGCCATGGGCCTCCCCACCGTCGCCACCCTCGCCGTCGCCGCGTCCTGCGCATCCCTCGCCGCTTGGCTCTGGCTCACCCTCGCCCGGGGCATGTTCTGGCGCACCGACGTCCGGCTCCCCCCGCGCACCGCCCCCACCCACTGGCCGTCCGTCGCGATCGTCGTCCCCGCCCGGGACGAGGCCGGGGTGCTGCCCCTGAGCCTGCCCTCGCTCATCGCGCAGGACTATCCCGGCGAGGCCGGGGTCATCCTCGTCGACGACGGCAGCACGGACGGCACCGGCCGCCTCGCGCTCCGGATCGCCGCCGAGCAGCCCGGGCTCCCGCTGACCGTCGTCTCGCCCGGCGACCCCGCCCCCGGCTGGACCGGCAAGCTCTGGGCGCTGCGTCACGGCATCTCGCTCGCCCGCACCGCGCACCCCACCGAGCCCGACTTCCTCCTGCTCACCGACGCCGACATCGCGCACGAACCCGACAGTCTGCGCGAACTGGTCGCGGCGGCTACCTCCGCCGACCTCGACCTCGTCTCGCAGATGGCCCGACTGCGCGTCGCCGGCCTCTGGGAGCGGCTCGTCGTACCGGCCTTCGTGTACTTCTTCGCCCAGCTCTACCCCTTCCGGTGGATCAACCGGCCCGGCGCCCGCACCGCCGCGGCCGCGGGCGGCTGCGTGCTGCTGCGCACCAGCGCCGCCGTCCGCGCCGGGGTCCCCGACCGGATCCGGCAGGCCGTCATCGACGACGTCTCCCTGGCCCGCGCGGTCCAGGACTCCGGCGGTCGCATCTGGCTGGGGCTCGCGGAGCGGGTGGACAGCATCCGCCCCTATCCGGCCCTCGCGGACCTGTGGCGGATGGTCTCGCGCAGCGCCTACGCGCAACTGCGCCACCGGCCTCTGCTGCTGGCCGGGACGGTCGCCGGGCTGGCGCTCGTCTACCTGGTGCCCCCGGCCGCCCTCCTGGCGGGCCTCGCCGCCGGACACCCCGCCGTCGCCTGGGCCGGCGGCCTCGCCTGGCTGCTCATGGCCGGCACCTACCTGCCGATGCTGCGCTACTACCGCCTGACCCCGGCACTCGCGCCGCTGCTTCCGTTCACCGCGCTGCTGTACCTCCTGATGACCGTCGACTCGGCCGTCCAGCACTACCGCGGGCGCGGTGCGGCGTGGAAGGGCCGCACCTACGCCCGGCCCAGCGGCGCGTGAACCGGCGGACCACCGTCCGGGCCCGCGTCATTCGAGGTCATCGCGTTGTGACGCTGCGTCAGCAAGAAGTCGGTGCAACGCACAACCGTTGGGTACGAGTTGGAGCAAGGCGGGATGGAAGTGGCCAAATCGTGCACGTGAACGCCAAGTGAAAGGTGTGGCCCTGACCTGCGAATATGCAGGTCAGCGCGGTATTGACGGCGCCTCGCTATGGACCCGGTGAATTCGTGGGCTTAACTTATGTCTCATGACCTCCCCCCGCTCCACTTATGGCGGCGGTTACTACTCCGCGCCCTCCTTCCCGGACACCCCCATCTACGACTCCCTCGTCGCAGAACGGGGCACTCCGCAGATCGCTCCGATCCGCGTACCGGCCGCCTACGAGTCCCCGAGCGCGGGTTATTCGAGCGGTGGGTACCTGCCGGCCCTCGCGTCGGCCATGCCCGCACTGCCGCCTGCCACCCCTCAGCAGCAGGCCCCGGCATACGGGTACCCGTACCAGCAGCAGGCCGCTCCGCAGCCGATGCCGCTGCAGAACGCGCCCGCCCCCTACATTCCGCAGCAGCAGCCCGTCGCGGCCCGCGGCGGGTACGTGCCGCAGCCCCAGCCGCAGCAGCCCCGCCCGGCGGCCATGGCCACCGGCTACGAGGCGATGCGTCCGGCCGCGCCGCGCCCCATGCAGGTGCCCGCTCCGGTGGCGGGCCCCTCGTACGAGGACCCCTACGGCCGCTCCTACCAGGGACGCGGCTACTGACGGGCCCCCTCGCGCGCACCGGGACGGCCGGGCGGGCTGGCACTATGCCCCCATGTCGAAGTTGTACGTTCAGGCGCTCCACGTCCACCCCGTCAAGTCGGTAGCGGGGACTGCTCCCGATGCGGTGGCCGTGGAGCCCTGGGGTCTGTCCGGGGACCGCCGCTGGGCCGTGGTCGACCCGGAAGGCACGGTCCTCACCCAACGCCGCCACCCCCGGCTGGCCTTGGCCTCGGCGCGCCCTCTGGGCGACGGCGACCGGATCGCGGTGACCGCTCCCGGCATGGCGGAGCTGGTCGTGGAGGTGCCCGAGCCGGGTCCGCTGGAGCCGGTGTCCCTGTTCGGGAAGAAGGTCGAGACCGTGGTCGCGGCGAGGGCCGCGGCCGACTGGTTCAGCGCGTTCCTCGGGGTTCCGGTCCGGCTGGTACACCTGGACGACCCGGCCGTACGGCGTCCGGTCGATCCGGACTACGCATTGCCGGGCGAGACGGTGAGCCTGGCCGACGGCTACCCGCTGCTGCTCACCACGCTCGCCTCGCTCGACGCCCTCAACGCCCTGATCGCACAGGGGGACCACCCCGAGGAGGGTCCGCTGCCCATGGACCGCTTCCGTCCCAACGTGGTGGTGGCGGGGGCCGAGGCCTGGGCGGAGGACGGCTGGCGGCGCGTCGCGATCGGTGACGCCCTCTTCCGCGGCGCGCGCGAATGCGGCCGGTGCGTCGTCACCACCACCGACCAGCGGACGGCCGAGCGGGGCAGGGAACCGCTGAAGACCCTGGCCCGGCACCGGCGGATCGGCAAGTCGCTGGCCTTCGGGCGGCTGCTGGTACCGCTCCGGCCGGCCACCCTGCACGTCGGAGACGAGGTCCGCGTCCTCGCCTGACGGGCCGCCTCCGGGTGGCGGCCGGACCACAGGAATGACACCTTCGAGGGGCTCCGCCCCCGAGCTGGAACCAACCGGCGTGACCAGGCCGTTGGAGCAGTCGGAACGGGAGACAGGCGGAGACTGGCCCAAGGAGGGGGAGCCGGACCGTGCGGACAGCTATGGGTGTGTGGCGCTGGCGGCGCAATCCGCTGCGCCGGCCGACCGATCTCTTCGAGGCGTGGGTGGCCTTCGCCGCGCTGGTGTGCGTCGTGGTGGTGGCTCCGGCCGTCGGCTGGGTCGCCGGCCTGCGGGTGGACGGCACGCTCCAGCAGGCGGTGCACGAGCAGCGGCAGGAGCGGCATCTCGTGCCGGCCGTGGTGGTCCGGCACGCCCCGGCCACGGACACGGAGCCGTCCGAGGACCCTGCGGCGCAGCGGACGGCCCCCCGGCGTACGCAGATCGTCGCCTCGTGGACCGCGCCCGACGGCAGCAGCCACGAGGGCACGGTGCCGGCCGCGGAGGAACCGCCGCACCCCGGCGACCGGTTCCGCATATGGACCGACGCGCGGGGCCGGCTGGTGGGACGGCCGCTCGACCCGTCCGCCGCTTCCTTCCACGCGGGGACGGCGGGCCTGGCGGCCGCGGCCGGGGTGGCCGTCCTGGCCGTGACGGTCCGCCGCCTGGTCGTACGTCGGCTCATGCACCGTCGGTACATACGGCTGGACCGGGCGTGGGCGGCCGCCGGGCCGGACTGGGGCCGGGCGGGCGCCGGTGGCTGACCTGGCAGCCCTTCTGCTCCGCGCGCGCTACGGTGGAGCGGCCGGACAGGTCGCTCCCGTGGCAGAAGTTGCCCGAGTGGCCTCGGACATCGGCGGCTCCGGCCGCATCGGCAGCATGAGCACGAGGGTGGGGGCACGACAGCACCATGGTTCAGGGCACGGTCCAGGTGACGCACGGCGGCTCTTCGCGGTGGCGGCGCCGCTCCGGTGAATATCCGACACTGACCGCCGCGCTCGCCGCCGCGGGCGACGGCGACGTGCTGTCCATCGCCCCGGGCACCTACCGGGAGAACCTGGTGCTGCAGCACGCCGTCACCCTGCGCGGGCCCGAGGACGGTTCGGGATCGGTGCGGATCGCGCCCCTCGACGGCGTCGCGCTGACGTTGCGCGCCTCGGCCGTGGTGCAGGACCTGTACCTGGAGGGTCAGGACCGGGCGGCGCCGGCGCTGCTGGTGGAGGACGGCTCTCCCGAGCTCACCGACCTGCGCGTGAGCACCCACTCGGCGGCCGGCATCGAGGTGCGCGGCTCCGGGGCCCGGCCCCTGGTGCGCCGCTGCACCGTGGAGAATCCGGCCGGCGTCGGGATCGCCGTACTGGACGGCGGCGGCGGGGTGTTCGAGGAGTGCGAGGTCGTCACCTCGGGACAGACCGGGTTCTCGGTCCGCGGCGGCGGCCGGCCCCGGCTGGAGCGCTGCCGCATCCACCACTCCACGGGTGCGGGCATCGCGGTGACCGGTGAGGGCTCGGGCCTGGAGGCCCTCGGCTGCGAGGTGTACGAGGTCCGGGGCACCGGCGTGCAGATCGCCGCGCGCGCCGCCGCCCGCCTCACCGACTGCGCGGTGCACCGCACCTCGGCGGACGGGGTCACGCTCGACACCGACGCCGTGCTCACCCTGGCCGGGTGCGACATCCACGACATCCCGGAGAACGCGGTCGACCTCCGGTCGCGTTCGGTGCTCACCCTCGGCCGGACCACGGTGCGCCGGTTCGGGCGCAACGGCTTGTCCGTGTGGGACCCGGGCACCCGGGTGGACGCCGAGTCCTGCGAGATCCACGACAGCACCGGCGACTATCCGGCGGTGTGGGTCAGCGACGGGGCCACCGCTTCCCTGGCCTCCTGCCGGGTGCACGACGTCCCGGACGCACTCTTCGTACTGGACCGGGGATCGAGCGTCGACGTCACCGACAGCGACCTGTCGCAGGTCCGCAACACCGCGGTCTCGGTGAGCGACGGGGCCACGGCGCAGCTCGACGACTGCCGCATCCGCGAGGCGGCCACGGGGGCCTGGTTCCGCGACCACGGCAGCGGCGGCGTCCTCGCCGACTGCACCATCGACGCGGTGCAGACCGGCGTGATCGTCACCAAGGGTGCCGACCCGGCCCTGGAGCGGTGCACGGTCACCTCTCCCACCGAGGCCGGTTTCTACGTGTCGGCGGGCGGCCGCGGCACCTTCACGGCGTGCCGGGTGACGGACAGTTCCGGTTTCGGATTCCACGTCCTCGACGGCTGCCGCACCACGCTGACGCGCTGCCACACCGAGCGCTGCTCCCGCGGCGGCTACGAGTTCGCCGAGGACGGCCCCGTCGCCGAGGAGTGCACCGGCGACGGGTCGGGCATGCGGTCGGCGGCCCAGTCGGCCCCGGCCGGCGGCCCCACCGGCACGCAGTCCGGGGTCCGTACGGCCGGTGCGGCGCGGAGCCCCGGGGCACAGCCGGTCCCGGCGGGCCGGGTGTCCGTACCGCGGCCCGCGGATCCCGGAGCTGACGGGGCGTCGGCGACGATGGCCGGGCGGGCCTCCGGCGCCGTGCTGGGGCAGCTCGACGGGCTCGTCGGTCTGGACAGCGTCAAACGGGAGGTGCGTGCGCTCACCGACATGATCGAGGTGGGCCGCCGGCGGCAGCAGGCGGGCCTCAAGGCCGCCTCGGTGCGCCGGCACCTGGTCTTCACCGGCTCCCCCGGCACCGGGAAGACCACGGTCGCCCGGTTGTACGGGGAGATCCTCGCCTCCCTCGGGGTGCTGGAGCGCGGGCACCTGGTCGAGGTGTCGCGCGTGGACCTGGTGGGCGAGCACATCGGCTCCACGGCGATCCGCACGCAGGAGGCCTTCGAGCGGGCGCGCGGCGGGGTGCTGTTCATCGACGAGGCGTACGCCCTGGCCCCGGAGGACTCGGGCCGGGACTTCGGGCGCGAGGCGATCGACACGCTGGTGAAGCTGATGGAGGACCACCGGGACGCGGTGGTGGTGATCGTCGCCGGGTACACGGCGGAGATGGAACGCTTCCTGACCGTCAACCCGGGTGTCGCCTCCCGGTTCTCCCGGACCATCGCGTTCGGCGACTACGGCCCGGGGGAACTGCTGCGGATCGTGGAACAGCAGGCGGAGGAGCACGAGTACCGCCTCGGGGAGGGCACGGCCGAGGCCCTGCTGAGGTACTTCACCGAGCTGCCCAAGGGGCCCGCCTTCGGCAACGGCCGCACCGCGCGCCAGACCTTCGAGTCGATGGTGGAGCGGCACGCGGGGCGCGTGGCCCAGCTGTCCGAGCCGAGCACGGACGACCTCACCCTGCTGTTCCCGGCGGATCTGCCGACGCTGCCCACCCCTTGCTGACGCCGGGGCGCTGAGCCGGTACCTCGGCCCGTGCGGCCCGCTCCAGCCGGGCGAGCAGGGCGGCGCGTTCGGCGGCGAAGGCGGGGTCCGCCTGGTAGTCGGCGTGGCCGAGGATCGGCGCGGGCAGTGGATGGCGGGCGCTGCGCCCGTAGGCGAGCGGATCGGCGAGCGGGCCGCGGTCCACCTCCGGCGACGCGGGGCCGGGGAGCGCGGGCCCGCCGATGGGGTCGGTGGCCCGCCAGAGGTTGCGCCAGCAGTCGACGTCGCGGTGCAGGGCGGCGAGGGGTCCGGGGCCGAAGTAGGCGGGGAACCAGCGGCCGTAGAGGCGGGCGAGCGGGGATCCGTACGTGAGCAGCGCGACGCGGCGGCGGACGGGCGGAGGCAGTTGCCAGACGGCCGCCGCGGCGAGGACACTGCCCTGCGAGTGGCCGGAGATCACCAGCCGGCCGCCGGTACGGCCGGTCCAGCCGGCCATCCGCCAGGTCAGGTCGGGGACCGCCCGCTCGGCGTAGCAGGGTGGTGCGAAGGGATGGGCCGCACGCGGCCAGAAGGTGCCGACGTCCCACAGGATCCCTATGGTCCGCCGGGCGGCGGGGTCCCGGTAGGCGCGCCGGCCCCAGGCGACGAAGAGGGCGATGCCGAGGCCGATGAGCCAGGAACCGGCGTCCTGGGCGGCGCGGGCGGCGGCCTCCACCAGCGGCGGGGCCGCGCGGGCGGCCTCGCCCGGGACCTGACCGGTGGACCAGGCTCCGGCCAGGGCGCCGGCGCCGAGCACCAGGGTGATCCCGGAGACGGCCGCGACGAACCAGGGCGCGGAGTCGGTGAGCGCGGCGGCCGTGCGCGCCCCGGCGATGCGGCGGCTGCGCGACACGTCCGGGCGCTCCCCCGGGTACTCCGCCGCGACGGTCGCGGCAAGGCGGCGCCGGGTCCGGGCCGCGCGCCCCGCGAACCAGGCGGTGAGCAGCGCCAGTACGAGGAGCAGCGGGGGCAGCACGGAGGCCTGCCAGGACAGCAGGACGGGTGGGCCGGGCAGCAGTGCGCCCGCCATCCCCGGGGTGGCTCCTCCGTCCATCCAGTCGGCGACGCGCTGGGCGACCCCGCCGGACATCACGCCGCCCAGGGCGCAGCCGAGCATGGCGACGGCGGGACCGCCGAGGCCGCGCAGGGCGGCCGCGGGATCGGGGGCCCGCCGGTGGAGGTACCGGGCGACCACGGCGAGGGCGAGCACGCAGAGACCCTGGCCGAGCATGATCACTCCGAAGGCGAAGTCCCCGGGGAGGCGTCCTGCGGAGGTCCAGCCCGGGCGCGAGAAGCAGGCGTGCACCAGGACGGCGGCGAGCAGGGCGAGGGCGGCGCCGGGCAGCAGGCTGACCACGGCCCGGTCGAGGCGGTGGTCGGGGCGGTCCTCGGTGCGGCCGCGCCGGCAGACGACCCAGGCCACGGTGACGGCCCCGGCGGCAAGGAGGGCCTGGGTGATCCAGCCGACGGTTTCGAGGCCGGGGGCGGTCCCCGCGGTCCGGCGGTCGTGGGCGGCGGTGGGCGCGGAGACGGCCACCGCGACGGTGAGCAGCCCGGCCGCGGTGTGCGCGGCGCGCAGCCGGGCCACGATGCGGCGCCCGTACCAGAATCCGGGGCGGCCGAGCGCGGGCGCCGGGTCGGAGGCGGTGTCCGGGTCGGCGGCGCCCGCGGGCGGCGGCTGGGATTCGTAGGCGCTCCAGGTCCGGTTCGACAGGAACCAGAGCAGCCCGGTCAGTGCGGTGGGGACCAGCGCTCCGAGGGAGAGGCGGCGCCCGGGCTGGGACCACCAGCCGCCGCCGTCGGGCGCGAGGAAACCCAGCCGGGAGCCGGTGCCGGTGCAGGTCGCGGAGCCCGCGCACTGCCAGGCGACGAGGTCGAGCGCGACCTCGCAGGCGGCCGCGATCAGCAGGACGGTCAGGCTGAGCGCGACGATCCGTACGAGGACCCCGTACGTGCGCACCGCGCGCGGCGCGGGGTCGGCGGCGAGTCCGGTGGGGGCGGCGGGCCGGGCCCAGTGGGCGAGGTTGGCCACCATGAAGGGCAGGAGCAGCAGCCACAGGGCGCGGGCCCCGTTGCCGGAGGTGAGCCGGGACCAGCAGTAGGCCTCGGGGACGGGCAGCCCGGCGTACCGCTCGGGGTGGGCTTCGGCGTCGGCGTCGTCGGTGCGGCGGAACACGGCCGCGGTGGAGTCCCCGGTGACGCGGACGGTGCGCGGGTCGCCGAGCAGTTCGGCCGGGGAGGCGCCGGCGACGCCGTGGACGAGGAGTTCGAGGGCGAGGGGCGGATCGGTCTGGGGGCGGTCTGGCACGCAGGCCTCCGCTCGCGGGGGAATCGGCGCGTCTCCAGCATCCCGCGCGGCCGGGTCGCTGCCCAGGCCCCGTACGGGGGAACCCGCCGATCCGGGGCGGGCGGCGCCCGGTGGGGAATTCACGGGGTGGTGGCAGCGGACATCGCGGGGGCGCACGGCTAGGGTGACCGCGCACGTCCGCCCGGACCAGCCCTCAGGAGGTAACGCCATGGTTCGCCGACTCCGCCCGGTGGGGCTGGACTTCATTGACGTGGCGCCGGTCCGGCTGGTGTTCACCGCCGGGGCGGCGGCGCCGCCCGAGGCGGTGTACCAGGCGCTCGCCGAGGAAGTGGAGGGCTGGCCGCGCTGGTTCAGGGCGGTGACGCTGGCCCGCCCCACGTACGGCGGGGCGGGCCGTGAGATCAGGCTGCTGGGCGGGGTGCGCATGCAGGAGACGATCATGGCCGCTGATCCTGAACGGCGTTACGCGTACCGGGTCGACACGACCAACGCGCCCGGTGTCCGGGCCCTGCTGGAGGAGTGGAGGCTGACTCCGGCCGGCTCCGGCACGCACGTCCGCTGGACCTTCGCCGCGGACGGTCCGGCCGCGTTCCGTCTGGCCCTGACCGCCGCCCGTCCGGGCCTGGGCCACTCCTTCCGCACGGCGGTCCGCACCCTGGACGCCCGCCTCACCGGCCCCCGCACGCCGGGCCGTTGACCGCGGCCGGGCGCGCCAGGCGGGCGTACTCCCAGGGGTCGTGCGCGCTGAAGACGGTGACCTCGTCCGCGTGGTCGCGGATGAGGTCGCGCAGCCGGTCGCGGGTCGCGGTGCGTGCCGCGGCATCGGTCTGCGCGCCCTGCTGGACCGGTTCGAGGAGGGGATGGCCGAGGGCCGGGGTGTGCTCGAGCTCGCCGTGATACATGTACGCGTCGCCCGCGTGCAGCAGCCACCGGCCGTCGTCGTCGCGCACCGCGACGCCCGCGTGCCCGGCCGAGTGGCCCGGCAGCGGCACCAGCAGCAGTTCGCATTCCAGCCCCTGCGGCCGGGCCACGCCGGGGAAACCGAACCAGGTCGTGTGTCCGTCCGCGGTCGCGGGTGACAGCAGCGGGCCGTGGGCCCGGTGCGCCGGCATGAAGCCGTCCAGGCTGTGGCGGTGGTGCGCGGCCGAGGGGTCGGTGACGGCCCGGTACTCGTCTGGGTGCACGTGCACCCGTGCGTGGGGGAAGTCCGCCAGGCCTCCCGTGTGGTCCCGGTGGAGGTGGGTGAGCACGATGTGCCGCACGTCGCGCGGGTCGTACCCGAGGCGGGCGACTTGGTGCAGGGCGCTCTCCTGCGGGTCCAGCACGGGCTGGGCGTGGGCCACCCAGTCCGCGCCCAGCGACCGGTCGGGCCGGCGCAGGTCGGCGGTGCCGAGGCCGGTGTCGACCAGGACCGGTCCGTCCGCGTCCGTCTCGATGAGCAGGCAGTGGCAGACCGCGGGCAGTTCGCCGGGGGCGGCGCCCGTCGGCGGTGTTCCGCCGAGCGGTGGAAGCGTACGGAGCGAACCGCAGTTGAGATGATGGACGCGCACAAGGACCCCCTGGAGATGCACGGGCGGGCTGTTCGCGACGGACGTTATGAGGGGCTTTCGTGACTCACCAAACGGTTGGACACGCGCCGGAGGGCGTCCCCCGCAACGGCCCGCCGGTGGAGGGTCTGCCGGTGGAGGGGCCGCGGGCCGACGGTCCGCCGGTGGAGGGGCCGCGGGCCGACGGTCCGCTGGCGGACTGCCCGGACAGCGCCCTCGTCCCGCCCGCCCGTGAACCGCACTGTCAGGTCGACGTCACCCTCACCGCCCTGGGCGGCCGCTGGACGCCGCTGGTCCTGCGGGAGTTCCTCCGCCGCGGCCAGGCCTCCTACTCCGAGCTGTCCGCGGCGCTGCCCGCCCTGTCGGACAAGGTCCTCTCGGACCGGCTGGCCCAGTTGGCCCGGGCCGGCGTCATCGAGCGCCACCGCACCCCTGGCTGGCCTCCCCGGGTCCGCTACGTCCTGACCGGCCGGGGCCGCGCCCTGGAACCGGTGGTGCACAGCATGTGGGAGTGGGGCGGCGGCTCCTAGGGGGTGCGGCCTCCGGGGCGTGTCAGGCGGTGGGTTCGCGCCAGACGCCGGTGGTCAGCAGCGTGTCGAGGGTCTTCGCGTACGGGGCGATGTCGAGCCCCTGCGCCGCCAGCCACTCATCGGAGTAGTACTTGTCCAGGTAGCGGTCACCCGGGTCGCACAGCAGGGTGACGACGCTGCCGGTACGGCCCTCCGCCACCATCTCCGAGACGATCTTCAGGGCGCTCCACAGGCCGGTTCCGGTCGACCCGCCCGCCTTGCGTCCTATGGCCGTCTCCAGCGCGCGGCAGGCGGCGACGCTCGCCGCGTCGGGGACCTTCATCATCCGGTCTATGGCGCCGGGTACGAAGCTCGGCTCCATCCGCGGACGGCCGATGCCCTCGATGCGCGAACCGCAATCGCTGCTCGCGTCGGGGTCGTTGCGGGTCCACCCCTCGAAGAAACAGGAGTTCTCCGGGTCCGGGACGCAGATGCGGGTGTCGTGCTGCATGTAGTGCACGTAGCGCGCGATGGTCGCCGACGTGCCGCCGGTACCGGCGGTCGCCACGATCCAGGCGGGCTCGGGGAAACGTTCCAGCTTGAGCTGCTGGTACATCGACTCCGCGATGTTGTTGTTCCCTCGCCAGTCGGTGGCCCGCTCCGCGTACGTGAACTGGTCCATGTAGTGCCCGCCGGTGCGGGCGGCGAGCTCCGCCGACTCCTCGTACATCTTCATCGGGTCGTCCACGAAGTGGCATGCGCCGCCGTGGAATTCGATGAGCCGGCACTTCTCCGGGCTGGTCGTGCGCGGCATCACGGCGATGAACGGGACACCGATCAGCTTGGCGAAGTACGCCTCGGAGACGGCGGTCGAACCGGACGAGGCCTCGATGACGGGGCGGCCCGGCCGGACCCAGCCGTTGCAGAGGGCGTAGAGGAACAGCGAGCGCGCGAGGCGGTGCTTGAGGGAGCCCGTCGGGTGCGTGGACTCGTCCTTGAGGTAGAGGTCGATGCCCCACGCCTCGGGGAGCGGGAACTTCAGGAGGTGCGTGTCCGCCGAGCGGTTGGCGTCGGCCTGGACCTTGCGCACCGCCTCTTTCAGCCAGGCACGGTAGTCCGCGTCGCTGCGGTCGACATCGACGGTCGTGGCCGTCGTACCGGTGGTGGTTCCCGTGCCGCCGGTGCCGGAGGTGCCTGTCGTTCCGGTGGTGCTCATGCGCCGCGCTCCTTCATGGGTCTGCTCGCCCCCTACCTTTCGCAATGTACCTCTCCCACCTGCACAAACAGTCACTTTGGGTATCTATGCGGATCGCTTTCGATCGCGTTCGGTTGCACTGAGCGGCACCGTGGGTGACCCTGGTGGAGCATTACCGAGGGTGCAGCACCCGTAACACTCATGTCGGGGAGTCGCAGCCGTGATCAGTCATTCCCGCAGGCACTGCGTCGTCGAACTGCAGGCCTTGCCGTCGCGGATCGGCCAAATCCGCAGAATCGTCTCGGCCCAACTGCGCCACTGGCAGCTCGATCCGCTCATAGACCGGGCTGCGCTCGGCGTGACGGAGCTGCTCAGCAACGTCCACCGCCACGCGCAGCCGGACAAGACCTGCGTCGTCGAGATCGAGCTCCGGCTCGGACGGCTGACGGTCTCGGTCATCGACAGCGATCCGCGGCTCCCGGTCCTGCGCACGACGCGGGCAGGGCCCCTGGAGACCTCCGGACGCGGGCTCGCCCTCGTCGAGGCGCTGAGCGAGGCCTGGGGGGTGCGCGAACGGCCCGACGGACCGGGCAAGGTCGTCTGGTTCTCCCTGACGGCGACGCCCGCCCCGGTGGCTCCGACGCACCCGGTCTCGATCGCGGCCAGGCCCGTACGGGAACCGGCGCGCACCGTGGTCGTGGCCGTGGAGCCGGACACCGTTCCGGCCGTGCTGCCGGTGCCGGACACCGTCCCGGCGGCGCTGCCGGTGCCGGCCCCCTCCCCGGTGGCCGTCCGTCCCGGGTGACCGCTCCTCCGGGCGGGACCGCCCCACGGGCCGTCCCCGGGGGGCGGTCCGCCGGGCCGTCGCTAGGCGAGGGCTCCCAGCGGGTCGTCGAGCACCGGCTGCCAGGCCAGTTCCGCCGCCCCGACCAGGCTGTTGTGGTCGAGGGTGCACGGCAGGATGGGCACGCCCCCGCTGCGCCCCCACAGGCTGCGGTCCGCTACGACCGCCCGCAGCCGCTCCGGGTCCGCGTACAGCAGCTCCCGGTGCAGCCCGCCCAGGATGATCCGGTCCGGGTTGAGGATGTTCACCAGGCCGGCGAGGCCCAGGCCGAGCCGGTCGATCAGCTCCTCCGTGGCCGCCCGAACCGCAGGCTCCTCGGGTTCCTCGCGCAGCAGGTCGCGGGCCTGCTGGAGCAGCGACACCTCGGGGCCGGGGCTGCGGCCCGCCGCGGTGAGGAAGGCCAGCGGGTCCGCCTCCACGTCCAGGCAGCCGCGGCCGCCGCAGTGGCAGGCCCGCCCCTCGGGGTTCACGGTGAGGTGGCCGACCTCCAGGGCCAGGCCCGAACTGCCGCTGTGCAGGCGGCCGTCCAGCACCAGGGCGCCGCCGACCCCGCGGTGCCCGGTGGCCACGCACAGCAGGTGCTGCGCGCTGCGGCCCGCACCGTGCCGGTGCTCGGCGAGCGCCGCGAGGTTGACGTCGTTGCCGGTCAGGGCGGGGCCGTCGATCCCGGCGTCCTTCACGCACTCCTCGAAGATCTCCCGCACGGGCGAGCCGGCCGGCCAGGCCAGGTGCAGCGGGTTCAGCGCCGTGCCGTCCGGTTCGGCGACCGCCGACGGGACCGCGAGCCCGGCGCCGACGCAGCGGCGGCCGCTGTCCGCGAGCAGCTCCGCGCCCGCCCGGACGACCGCGCCGAGCACCTGGGCCGGGTCGGCGGACACGGTGACCTTGCCGGGGGCGGTGGCGACGATCCGGCCGCCGAGGCCCACCAGGGCGGCCCGGAAACCGTCCGAGTGCACCTGTGCGGCGAGCGCCACCGGCCCGTCCTCGGCCACCGAGAGGCGGTGCGAGGGACGCCCCTGGCCGCCGCCCGTGCCCCCGGCGCCGCCCGAGCCGCCGGGGCGGGAGTCGACCCGGATCAGCCCGAGCGCCTCCAGCTCGGCCGCGACGGCCCCGGCGGTGGCGCGGGTGACCCCCAGCTCGGCCGTCAGGACGGCACGGGTCGGGGCGCGGCCGGTGTGGACGAGCTCCAGCGCCGGTCCGAGCGCGCCGCGACCCCGTTCCAGCTTGGTCCGCGCGCCCGCGCTCGACACCGATGGCGTGGTCGCATCCCCCACCCGCGGCGGGGCCCCGTTGCCGTTCATGGCATCGATCCTCGCATGATCGGACGGTGCCGGACGCCGCCCCTCAGCCCAGCCCGCCGACCCGGAGTGTGATGTTGAGCCGCCCGGTCAGCCCGAGCGACCGCGGGCCCGTGCCCGGCAGGACCTTCGGCACCCCGTGGTAGGCCGACCGGCTCGGGCCGCCGAAGACGAAGAGGTCCCCGCTGCGCAGCTCGACGTCGCGGTACGGGCGCCCGCGGGAGTCGGTGTTCCCGAAGCGGAAGAGGCAGCTGTCGCCGAGGCTGAGCGAGACCACGGGGGCCGGGGACTTCTCCTCCGCGTCGCGGTGCATCCCCATGCGGGAGTCCCCGTCGTAGAAGTTGATCAGGGCGATGTCGTAGGCGGCCGCGCCGGGGTCGGGGGGCGCCCCGTACGCGGCGGCCACCGCCTCCCGCCCGAGTCCGGCGAGCCAGTCCGGCATCGGCTTGACCGGTGCCCCGTCCCCGTCGACCGCGGTGCGGGCGTATCCGTACGGGTACCAGTGCAGCCCCAGGCACACCTGCCGGGCGGTCATCACTCCGCCGCCCGGGGTGCGCACGGTGCGCAGGCCGGCGGGCGGCCGGGCCCACTCCCGGCAGGCGGCCAGCAACTCTCGCTGCCGGTCCGCCCCGAGCCAGTCGGGCACGTGCACCGCGCCGGGGGCGATCACGGTCCGCTCGCGCGGGAAGAGTTCGCCGTCCATGCCTCCATTGTCGGTGCCGGGACTGCGAGACTCCCGGTATGGAGATCACCGAATACGTCAAGACCCTCGCCCGGGAGGGCGAACTGCTCGCCGATGTGGCCGAACGGGCCGGTACGGATGCCTTCGTCCCGTCCTGTCCGGGCTGGCACGTCACCGACCTGTTGCGGCACACCGGGTCGGTGCACCGCTGGGCCGCCGCCTACGTCGCGGAGGGGCGGCTGGAGCCGACGGGCTTCCCGGAGGCGCCGGAACTGGTCGACGGCGAGCTCCTGGCGTGGTTCAGGGAGGGCCACGCGGATCTGGTGCGCACGCTGACCGAGGCGCCGGGGGACGTTCAGTGCTGGACCTTCCTGCCGACCGCCCCGCCGTCGCCGACGGCGTTCTGGGCGCGCCGCCAGGCCCATGAGACCACCGTGCACCGGATGGACGCCGAGTCCGCGCTGGGCGTCATCCTCACTCCCGTGGCACCCGACTTCGCGGAGGACGGGGTGGACGAACTGCTCACCGGCTTCCACGCGCGGCCGCGGAGCCGGGTGCGGACGCCGGAGCCGCGGACGATGCGGATCCGTGCCGCCGACACGGGGGCGGTGTGGACCGTACACCTGTCGCCGGCGCCGGCGCGGACGGTGCTGGGCGACACGGGCGATCCGGTCGACTGCGAGGTGACCGGCGAGGCGGCCTGGCTGTACGCGGCGCTGTGGAACCGGCTGCCGCTGGCGGGTCCCGGCGTGACGGGCGACCTGTCACTGGCCGCGCTGTGGGCGGACACGGCCGGGATCTGAGCCCTGCGCCGGGGGTGGGGGCCGGCCGTCGGCCCCGACCGCCCCGCCCGCCCGATGACCTGCGGGGGACGAGCGGTTATGGTCACCTCCTCAACGATCTGGGGGGTGGCAGGTGTTCGGTTCCACGGTGCGCGGCACGGCGGTGGCCGCGGTGGTCCTGGCGGGGTTCGCGGTCTCCTGCGACGCGGATCCGGCCGCGCCCGCCGCCGCGCCGGCCGCGTCGGCACCGGTATCGGCGTCGGTGGCGGTCCCGGCACCGGCGTCCGCGGCGGCCGGCCGGTCGGGTTCGGGCCCGGCCGCCGCGCCTGCGGCCTCCGGCGGGCCGGACGCCCTCCCCGGCGCCGCGCCGGAGAAGGTCCGGGACGCCTTCGCGGGACTCCAGGCGACGCTGAACGATGCGTGTACGCCGGCCGGATGCGCCCACTTCCTCGGCCGGGTCCACGACGAACTCCATGGCCTGGACGCGGCGATGAAGGCGGACCCCAAGGGCCCCGGACACTTCCCCGAACCCATCGCGCTCATCGCGGAGCTCGACGCGCAACTCGCCGGTGACCGCAGCTTCACGAACCTGAAGGAGCACCAGACCCTGCTGATCAGCACCCGCGACAGGATCAACACCTGGATGCAGGGCCACCCGGACGACTACCGCTGACCGGGCCCGGGCGGTCCCACTCAGCGAGAAGCCCGCGCGGATGATCATCTCCGCTGCGATGCTGGTCCGCATGACCGATACCGGCACCGACCGTGCCAGCGACACCGCCTCCGACGCCAGGCCCGTGGGCGGCCCCTTCCCCTCGCCATGCTGACCCGTAGGAGGGGCGACACCGGCTGGACCTGCCGGGTGCAGGGCCGCCGAGCGGGTGATCAACTGGCCGGGGCGTGCCCGCCGCAGGACCCTTGACCACAGGGAAGAAGGTGGTCGGCGTGCACCGGACGGCTTCGTTGCGCACGGCAGGGGGCGCCCTGGTCCTGGCCGTGCTGTCCGGTGTCGCCGGGCCGCAGGCGTACGCGGCCGGTGACGACGACCGCGAGAGGCGCAGCGCGGAGGTGCTCCGGGAGCTGGTGCCCTCCGCCGAGGGCCCCGGCTGTGCGGCGGCGGTCGGCAGACGCGGCGGCGTCGCCTGGGAGGCGGGGAGGGGGAAGGCCGACCTCGCGACCGGGCGGGCCATCACCCCGAGGACGGTCTTCGACATGGCGTCCAATTCCAAGCAGTTCACGGCCGGTGCCGTCCTCCTGCTGGCAGGACGGCACCGGCTCTCGCTGGACGACCCCTTGTCCGACTACCTCGACGACCCGCCCGCCTGGGCCCGGGACGTCACCGTGGGCGATCTGATGCGCCACACCAGCGGCATTCCCGACTACCAGGACCTGCTGGAGGCCGAGGGCATCGGGCTGACCGATCCGGCCGGCCAGCGGGAGGCGATCGCGGCGATCCGCGCGTCGCGGCCGGAGGGCCCGCCGGGCGAGCGCTTCTCCTACTCCAACTCCAACTACGTCCTGCTGGCCCAGATTGTCGAGAAGGTCACCGGACAGCCGTTCCCGGCCTTCCTCCAGCGGGAGTTCTTCACCCCCCTGCACCTGCGCATGACCCTGTCCCCGGCGGTGGACGTCCCCGGCAAGGCGAAGTCGTACGACGAGAAGGACGGCTCCTTCACCCCCGAATCCTCCCCCTGGAAACAGTATGGAGACGGGTCGGTCCAGACCACCCCCGCCGAAATGGTCCGCTGGGCCGACAACTACCGCACCGGCCGCGTCGGCGGTCCGGAACTCCTCACCGGAGTCACCCGGGGGGCGGTGGACGTCGGCGACGTCCTGCGCGGGCGCGGCATCGAGAAGGGCCGGTACGGGGCGGGGGTGCTGCTGCTCCCCGACGACAGCCTGGTGCACCGCGGCGACTGGGAGCAGTTCCACAGCACCTTCAAGGTGGCCCCGGACCGGAACACGGCCGTCACCGTGGTGTGCAACGCGGACGCACCCGACCACTTCCGCGCCGCCAACCGGCTGCTGGACATCTGGTCCCGCTGACGGACCGCCGCCAGGAGTCGCGGGCCGCGACCCGGTCCGCCGCGGCCCGAACCTCAGACGCAGCGGCGGGCGTTCGCGACGAAGGCGTCGATCAGTTCCCGGGTCGCGTCCCGTCGGGTGACGAGTTCGGGGACGTCCTGCGCGCGGTCGATGGCACCGACGGCGGTGAAGGCATCGACCGCGGCGCTACCGAGACCGGCGTCGTCGGTGATCAGCTGGAGTCGGAAGAGTGCCTGCTGCGCGCTGGAGCGGGTCTCGAACGAGCGCGCGCGGAGGGCGGCTTCGTCCTCGGCGTCACGGCCCTGGTGCACGCAGAACCAGTGGTGCAGCATGGCCTGCCGGAACGCCACCAGCAGGCCCGCGTACGCGCCGTAGGCGTCGAGCCGCTCCTGACGCAGCTGCGCGTCGAGGGCGTTCCGCTCCGTGCGCCGCGCGGAGCGCTGCTGGAACGCGTGCGTCACCACCGACCCGAGCAGCGTACCGAGCACGGCGATGAGGCTGGTGATCACGGCGTTCACGGGACCATGGAACCAGACGACCCGCAGGCCGGCACATGCATTGTCCCCCGCGCCTTTGGGGAGGTACGGGCCGCAGACCTAGGCCGTTTGTCAGCGATCACCTCGCGGCCCAGTGTGGATCGCCGCGAGGTGAAGGGCCGCCTGGTAGCTGGTTGCCCTGTGTCGTAGCGCGTGGCCAGACCGCGATGCTGCTTCAGGTTGTTGATGCAGCGTTCGACCGTGTTCCGCTGCTTGTAGGCGATCTTGTCGAAGACGGGCGGCCTGCTGCCTTTTCGCCCGAGGCGCTTACGGTTGGCGATCTGGTCGTCGGGCTGTGGGATCACCGCTCGGGTGCCACGTTTGCGCAGGTGCTCGCGGATCGCCCGGGACGAGTATGCCCTGCGGGAAGGCGGGAGCGCACCGGCCCGGCCGGGAGTGAGGACGAAAGCCAGAGGCCGACACCGGCCGTCGGCCGCCGGATGAATCTTGGTGGTCAGTCCGCCGCGGGACCGGCCGAGGGCGTGATCGTGCGGCTCGCCGACCGGAACCCCCCTTTTGGCGGGCCCGGCGGCGTGCTGATGGGCACGGACCATCGTGGAGTCGACCCCTACGACCCAGTCCAGATCGCCTTCGACGTCAGCCCCGGCGAGCAGGGCGGCGAAGACCCGCTTCCACGTGCCGTCGATCGCCCACATCCGCAGCCGACTGCATCCGGACCAACGATCCGATGACTGAAAGCGACGCTCTCATCGCCCGAGAAGGCAATCCGCAGCTCTCGGTCGGCACGGCACCGCCGGCCCCAGGCCACCAGCGTCGCCACGACCTCGTGCTCGCCACTCCTCAGACGAGCGAGATCCGAACCTTCCGGCTCCCGCACCATCTGGTCTACCGCCTCACCGCGCAGCGTGGTGTCCCCGTACGGATCGATGCGGGCCAGACTGGGAAGTTGTGCTGGCCGAGCCGCTCAATGGCCATCCGGAACTCATCGTTGTCGTCGACCAACCGCTGCAGCATCCCTGCTGGTGGCGGGGGCCCAGGCATTCGCCCTGTCCGGGACGCAGAGCGCCCTCGAGGACGTTCCATGACGAGCGCCATCCCTGCCCCTTTGCTCCCACGCGCGCCTCACCACACGCAGGCCGATTCTCCGTGGTCCGAAAAAAACGGCCTAGCCGAGGGTGGCCGCGTAGGCGGTCTGGGAGGTGTACCTCCACGTGGGGCCCGTGTTCCAGGGGTTGGGCATGACCGTGTCCGTGGCGTACGCGTAGCCCGCGCCCCGGTCGAAGGAGGTGCGGAGGGTGGCGCGCATCGCCTCGGCGTCGGGGACGTCGTGGACCAGGTGCCAGAAGGCCGTTCCGCTCGGGTCGAGTTCGGTACCGGGCCGGTAGCCGGAGTCGTGGTCGAAGACGTTGCCGCCGAGCCAGCCGGCCCCGGTGTACGCGGCGTAGGTGTCCTCATAGGTGACGAAGACGTCCGCGGTACGGCGGGCGGGCTCCAGGTAGCAGTCGGCTATGGCGGTGCCGGGATTGTTGACGACGAGGTCGGGGACGGTGGGATCCGCGGCGTTCATGGTGTCCTGGACGTAGCGGCGCAGCTCCGCGTAGTGGTCCCGGGTGGCGTTGGCGGGGCCGCAGTCGCGGCTGACGACGTCGAAGAAGATGCCGTCGACGTGCAGGCGGCCGTCCGGGGTCTTGAGGTAGTTGTCGACGGAGGCCTTGACGGCGGCCGTGTCGCGGTTGCCGTGGTCGGTGTGGACGTAGCCGAGCACCTTGGTCCGCTCGCCGGTGGCGGTGGTGCGGGCGCGGAGCGCGTCGGCGCGGGACCGCCAGGGGGCGCTGAAGGGGGCGTCGCCGTTGCCCGGGTTCAGCACGACCACCGAGGGGGCGGGGCCGGTGGCGGTGAGGTCGGTCAGCATGCGGTCGTTCGCCATCGCGTAGGCGGGGACGCCGATCTCCAGGCCCCGTACGCCCGGCGTCCGCGGCGTGGGGCGCGGGGCCGGTGACGGGGCGGCGGCAGGAACGGACCCGGCGGGCGCCTCGCGCGGCGGCGTCGCGACGGAGGGCGCCGGCGCGGCCAGTAAGGCGGTGGCCAGGACGGCGTACAAGGCCTTCTCGGCGCGAGGCATGAAACGTTTCCTCCGACGGAGGCGGGGTTGGGGACCCGAGGAACACTAGACGGACGGCCCGTCGTTCAAGGCTGAACCCCCTGTATTGGCGTGAGGAACAGGAGAGCGAGCCATCGTCCCATCACGTGAATTACCGGGGGGACGGCCCCCTCCCCCGCCCTCGTGTCATACGGCGGGCAGTCCGACGCCGTGCGCCAACTGCCCGGCCGCGTGCGCGAAGAACGCGGAGCGCTCCTCGACGACACCCTGGAACTGGCCGAACAGCTCGAAGGAGACCAGGCCGGCCAGCTGCGCCCACGCGGCGACGAGGGCGGGCACGACCGCCGGGGGCAGGCCCTCCGCGAAATCGGCGGTCATCCGGTCCGCCTCGGGGCCCAGGGCGGGCGGCAGCGGCGGCAGGGCGAGGCCGCGCCCCTCGTAGGCGGCGCGGACGATGCCGATGAGGACGTTGCCGACCCGGGAGGCGGGCCCGATGGTGTCGGCGGGGGCGCTGTAGCCGGGCACCGGGGAGCCGTAGACGAGGGCGTATTCGTGGGGGTGCTGCAGCGCCCACGTGCGGACGGACTCGCAGACGGCGATCCAGCGGCCGCGGGGCGGGGCTCCGGCGGCGAGGGCACGGGCGTCGGCCTCCTCGGCGGCGGCGCCCAGGCTGCCGTACGCGTCGATGATGAGCGCCGTCAGCAGGTCGTCGCGGCTCGGGAAGTAGCGGTAGAGGGCCGAGGAGACCATGCCCAGCTCGCGGGCGACGGCGCGCAGGGACAGTTTGGCGGCGCCCTCGGCCGCGAGCCGGCGGCGGGCCTCGTCCTTGATGGCGCCGGTGACCTCGATGCGGGCCCGTTCCCTGGCCCCTCGCACGGTGTTCATGCGGGTCAGTGTGCCACGGGGGCGGAGCACCGCCCAGGAAACGGAGCGGCGTTCCATTTCGAGAGCACTGCTCTTGCTCTGGTGCACCGATCCGATGCAGACTGAACTCGAGCGAGAGCAGTGCTCTCGAAATGGAGCACACAGAGACGGCCCGGAGGTCCTCGTGAACGCGCCCACCCCGTACTACGTCCAGGCCGGCCCGCTCGTCACCCGGTTCAACGCGTTCTTCGGCAAGCTGGCCCGCTACGGCATCAGCCTGGCCGGCAGCGCCGAGCTCTCGGTGCGCGGCCGCACGTCGGGCCGGATGCAGCGCATCCCGGTCAATCCCCACACGTACGAGGGCGGGGAGTACCTCGTGTCGGCCCGAGGCCACTCCCAGTGGGTGCGCAACATGCGGGTCGCGGGCGGCGGCGAGCTGCGCGTGGGACGGAAGGTGCGCACCTTCACCGTCGTCGAGATCACCGACCCGGTCGAGAAGACCGCGATCCTGCGCACCTACCTGGAGAAGTGGGGCTGGGAAGTCAACCAGTTCTTCCGCGGCGTCGACGCCAAGGCCTCGGACGCGGAGATCCGGGCGATCGCCGACGACCACCCGGTTTTCCGGATCGTCCCGGCAACGAGCTGACACCGCCCGGGGGGCCGCCGAGCACCCCCGCGGCCCCCCGGGAGTGCGCCGGGGAGTACGTCCCCGGCCACCCGGAACCCGCCACGCCCCACCCATCCCGCACACCACGCACACCACGCACACCACGCACCGACCACCACACACCGCGGCCCGCACACCACGGCCCGGCGACGGCCGGCCGGCTCCGGAAGCACGGACGGGGCCCCGGCCCGGCCGTCGGCCGGGGCCCCGCACACGCTCCCTCGCTACCCCCGGTCGCCGCCCCGCACCGCCGCCTGCCGTGCGTCGAGCACGTGCAGCGCCTTGCGCGCGAGCGGGGACGTACGCACCATGTCGGCCAGGGTCGTCGCGCCCCGCGTGATGCGGGCGAAGGCCCGCCACGCCGGACGGAACCCGGTGATCGCCGCGTGCAGCAGACCCGGCCGGGCCTCGAAGACGGTCAGCATCCGCTTGCCGACCCCCATCTCCACGCCCAGCCCCGCCTTGACGGCGAAGGCGTAGTTGAGGGCCTGCCGGCGCGCGTCCACCGCGTCCTGCGCTTCGGCGATCTTCACCGCCCACTCCCCCGCGAGCCGCCCCGAGCGCAGCGCGAAGGAGATGCCCTCGCGGGTCCACGGCTCCAGGAGTCCGGCCGCGTCGCCGGCGACCAGGACCCGGCCGCGCGAGAGCGGCGAGTCGGGCTTGCGGCAGCGGGTCAGGTGCCCGGAGGAGACGGACGGCTCGAAACCGGCGAGCCCGAGCCGGGCGATGAAGTCGTCCAGGTACCGCTTGGTCGCGGCCCCCTCGCCCTTGGCCGAGATCACCCCGACCGTGAGGGTGTCGCCCTTGGGGAAGACCCAGCCGTAACTGCCGGGCAGCGGGCCCCAGTCGATCAGCACCCGTCCCTTCCAGTCCTCCGCCACCGTCGCGGGGACGGGGATCTCCGCTTCCAGGCCCAGGTCCACCTGGTCCATTTCGACGCCCACGTGCGCGCCGATGCGGCTGGCGCTGCCGTCCGCGCCGACCACCGCGCGCGCCAGGACGGTCTCCCCGTCTGCCAGCACCACGGCGACGGTGCGCCGGTCGGGCACGGCCGCCCCGTGCTGCTCCACGCGGGTCACGGCGGTGCCCGTACGGACGGTGGCGCCCGCCTTCTCCGCCTCCGCGACCAGGCCGGCGTCGAACTCGGGCCGGTTGATGAGCCCGAACAGCATGTGCTTCGAACGCCGGGTCCGGGCCAGCTTGCCGTCCATCGAGAAGGTGACCGCGTGGATGCGGTCCTTCAGGGGCAGGACGAAGCCCGGCGGGAGGGCGTCGCGGGAGGGACCGATGATGCCGCCGCCACAGGTCTTGTACCGGGGCAGTTCGGCCTTCTCCAGCAGCAGGACGCGCCGCCCCGCCGTGGCCGCCGCGTACGCGGCCGAGGACCCGGCCGGTCCGGCTCCGACCACGACCACGTCCCACACCTCGCCGGACCCCCCGGCCACCTCGTGGCCCGCCCCCTGCTCGGCCGGGACCTCGCCCGTGCCCGCGCCCGCGCCCGTGCCTGCGTCCACGCCCGCGTCCACGTCCGCGTCCGCCGTGGCGTCCCTGCCTGCCGCACCTGCATCCGCACCTGCGTCACGTACGTCGTCGTCGCTGCTCACGATGTGTTGCCGCTCCTGATCACCCGTTGCTCCGATGCCGGGGAAATCCTACGGCGAGACACCGCCCCGCTCCGCTGTGCGAAGATCGGACTGTCTCTCGCCGTACCCGGCATACGCCCGCCCCGCGGATGCGCGAGCGGCCTACACGGATACAACGTCGCACCCAAAAGGAGCGTGCCCATGTCCCAGAATCCGATCGCCGAGACCATCGCCTCGCTGATGCCCCGCGCCAAGCAGGAGCTGACGGAGCTGGTGGCCTTCCAGTCGGTGGCGGACTGGGCGCAGTTCCCCCGGAGCGAGAGCGAGGCCGCGGCGAACTGGGTGGCCGACGCCCTGCGCGTCGAGGGATTCCAGGACGTGGCGCTGCTCGACACCCCCGACGGCACCCAGTCGGTGTACGGCTTCCTGCCCGGCCCCGAGGGCGCGCCGACCGTGCTGCTCTACGCGCACTACGACGTGCAGCCGCCGCTGGACGACGACGCCTGGGTCTCCCCCGCCTTCGAACTGACCGAACGCGACGGCCGCTGGTACGGGCGCGGTGCGGCGGACTGCAAGGGCGGGTTCATCATGCACCTGCTGGCGCTGCGCGCACTGAAGGCCAACGGCGGTGTGCCGGTGAGCGTGAAGGTCATCGTCGAGGGCTCGGAGGAGCAGGGCACGGGCGGTCTCCAGCAGTACGCGGAGGCGCACCCGGAGCTGCTGGCCGCCGACACCATCGTCATCGGCGACGCGGGCAACTTCCGCCTCGGCCTGCCGACCGTGACCGCCACCCTCCGCGGCATGTGCCTGCTCAAGGTGAAGATCGACACGCTGGGCGGGAACCTGCACTCCGGCATGTTCGGCGGGGCCGCGCCCGACGCACTGGCCGCGCTGATCCGCGTACTGGACTCGCTGCGCTCCGCCGACGGTTCGACGACCGTGGACGGGCTCGCCTCGGACGCGGTGTGGGAGGGCCTGCAGTACCCGGAGGCGGACTTCCGCGCCGACGCGAAGGTCCTGGACGGGGTCGAGCTGATCGGCGACGGCACCATCGCCGACCGCCTGTGGGCCCGCCCGGCCGTCACCGTACTCGGCATCGACTGCCCGCCGGTGGTCGGCGCGACGCCGTCGGTGCACGCGAGCGCGGGCGCGCTGGTCAGCCTGCGCGTGCCGCCGGGCGTGGACATCACCGAGGCCGTCAAGCTGCTCCGGGCCCACCTGGAGGCCCACACGCCGTGGAAGGCGCGTCTGGAACTGGAGCTGGTCGGCCAGGGCCAGCCGTTCCAGGCGGACACCGACAGCCCGGCGTACGCGTCGATGCGCGCGGCCCTGGAGACTGCGTACCCCGGCCAGGAGATGCAGATCAGCGGCATGGGCGGGTCGATCCCGCTGTGCAACACGCTGACGTCGCTGTACCCGCAGGCGGAGATGCTGCTGATCGGGCTGAGCGAGCCGGAGGCGCAGATCCACGCGGTCAACGAGAGCGTGTCGCCGGAGGAGCTGGAGCGCCTGTCGGTGGCCGAGGCCCTCTTCCTCGTCCACTACGCGGAGTCCCAGCGCGCCTGATCCGGGCCGCCGCCCGACGCTCCGTGTACGCCCAGGGCGCAGTGCGCCCTGGGCGTACTCCGCTCACGGTGAAGTCCCGTGCGCGGGGCGGCGGGCCGTCCGTACGGTCGCCGCATGGATCTTGTCGAAGTGCTTCCGAGCCGGCTCCACATGCTCCGCTTCCCCATCGGCCAGGCCTACCTGTGGCAGGACGGCGAAGCCCTGACCCTCATCGACGCGGGCAACGTCGAATCCGCCGCGGAGATCGAAGGGGCGATACGTTCCCTCGGGCTGCTGCCCGAGCGCCTGGAGCGGATCGTCCTCACGCACTGCCACCGCGACCACGTGGGCGCGGCCGGGGAGCTCGCCGCCCGCTGGGGCGCACGGGTGCTCGCGCACCGGCTGGACGCTCCGGTGATCCGGGGCGAGCGGCCCGTTCCCCAACCGGTGCTCCTGGACTGGGAGATCCCGCTGTACGAGCACGGCCTGACCGTGCCGGAGGCCCCGCCCACTCCGGTCGACCGCGAGCTGGAGGACGGGGACGCGCTGGGCTTCGGGGACGGGGCGTACGTCGTGCACGCCCCGGGCCACACCGACGGCAGCATCGGCATCCACCTCCCGCACCACGGCGTGCTGTTCGCGGGGGACTGCATCGCCGCCGTCGGCCCGCTGATGCTGGGCGTCTTCAACGTCGACCGCGGCCGGGCGGTCGAGTCCTTCCGCCGCCTGGCCGGGCTCGCGCCGTCGGTCGCCTGCTTCGGCCACGGCGACCCCCTGACGGTGGACACCGCGCCAGCCCTGGCGAAGGCCGCCGCCGAGACGCCCGCCTGACGCGAGGCGGACCGGGCCCACAGAGGGAGGGGCGCCCCTCAGCCGCCGGTGGGGACGCCCGCCTCCAGGTAGAGGGGGCGGGCACGCTCCCGGGCGCGCAGCGCCCAGCGCAGGCGTTCGTACCGGTGCTGCGGCAGCAACTCGGCGGCCTCGGCCTCCGTCACGAAGCGCCAGGCCCGCAGCTCGGGGCCCGGCAGCCGGAGGCGGGCGGCCGCCTCGTCCGAGAGGTGACCGCCGTCGAAGAGCAGGCGCAGTCCTCCGTAAGCGGGGTGCTGCGGGCGTTCCCAGTCGATCACGAGGAGTCCGGGGGTCCGGTCCAGTACGAGGCCCAGTTCCTCCGCCACCTCCCGTACGGCGGCGCGGGCGGGGGCCTCGCCCGTTTCGACGACGCCTCCCGGGAACTCCCAGCCCGCCTTGTACGTCGGATCCACCAGCAACACCCGGTCCAGCTCGTCGAAGAGCAGCACCCCGGCGGCCACCGTCTCCCGCGTGGGTTCCGGGGTCTGCACGATGTCGCAGACCCGGGCGGTCTCGGAACGGACGGCTTCGGCGATCCGCTCGGCGGTCTCCCGTACGGTCAGGAGCCCGTTGTCGATGACGTGCGCGTCGCCGGTGAGCCAGCCGAGGGCCTCCTGGTAGACGGGGATGTGGTCGTAGGCCCACTGCCGGACGCGCAGGTCCACGTCCTCGGGTGCGCCGGGCTCGACGCGGGTCGCGATCCGCTCCCGAAGGATCGTTTCAGCAGGAGCGAGCAGGACATGCCGTACCGGAATCCGCCGCGCCGCCAGCCCACCGAAGATCTCGTCCCGGTAGTCCTGCCGCAGCAGCGTCATCGGGACGACGAGCACCCCGCCCACCTCGGCGAGCATCGCCGCGGCCGTGTCCACGACCAGCCGCCGCCAGCTCGGCAGGTCCTGGTAGTCGGTGACCTCCGCCAGCCGTTTGGGCGGCAGCAGCACCCGCAGCGCGTCGCCGATGAGCTCCGGGTCGAACAGGGTGCCGTCCGGGAGGATCCCGGTCAGTTCACGGGCCGTGCTGGTCTTCCCGGCGCTGAACGTGCCGTTGATCCAGACAATCACGTCTACCCCTCTCCCCATGGCTCGTCCGGAGCCCCCAGTGGCCTGCCCGCCCCACCCTGCCACGAAAACCTCACTATCGGCCGAGTGCTTATGCTCGAGGTCACGAGCCCGCATGCTCGCCCGAGTACCAGGGAGGATTCACGACCGTGCCCCACAACCGCCGCACGTCCGACCCCCGCTACGGCAACCGGCCGACCATGAAGGACGTGGCGGCCCAGGCGGGCGTCGGCCTGAAGACGGTGTCCCGCGTGGTCAACGGCGAGCCGGGCGTCACCCCGGAGACGGAGAGGCGGGTCCGGACGGCCATCGAGGCCCTGGGCTTCCGCCGCAACGACAGCGCGCGCGTGCTGCGCAAGGGCCGCACCGCCACCGTCGGTCTGGTCCTGGAGGACCTCGCCGACCCGTTCTACGGACCGCTGAACCGGGCGGTGGAGGAGGTGGCCCGCGCGCACGGGGCGCTGCTCATCAACGGCTCCAGCGCCGAGGACCCGGACCGGGAGAGGGAGTTGGCGCTCGCGCTGTGCGCCCGCCGGGTGGACGGGCTGATCGTGATCCCGGCCGGGAACGACCACCGGTATCTGGAGCCGGAGATGCGGGCGGGCGTGGCCACGGTGTTCGTGGACCGGCCGGCCGGCCGGATCGACGCCGACGTGGTGCTGTCGGACAACTTCGGCGGGGCCCGCGGCGGTGTCGCGCACCTGATCGCGGGCGGCCACCGCCGGATCGGCTTCATCGGGGACCACCCCCGCATCCACACGGCGACGGAACGCCTGCGCGGCTACCACGCGGCCATGGCGGAGGCGGGCCTGCCCGTGGCCGGATCCTGGGTCTCGCTCGGCTCGACGGACCCGGGCCGGGTCGCGCCGGCGGCGAGGTCGATGCTCGCGGGCCCGGAGCCGGTGACGGCCGTCTTCGCCGGCAACAACCGCGTGACGGTCACCGTGGTGCGGGTCCTGGCCTCCCTCCGGCGCCCGGTGGCCCTGGTCGGCTTCGACGACTTCGAACTGGCGGACCTGCTGCGACCCGGTGTCACCGTGGTCGCCCAGGACCCGGCGGCTATGGGCCGGGTGGCCACGGACCGCCTCTTCCAGCGCCTGGCGGGAACCGCGCTCACCCCGACCCGTACCGAACTCCCCACCCGCCTCGTCCCCCGCGGCTCGGGCGAACTCCCTCCGGCGAACTGACGTTCTCCGCCCGCGATATGGCCGAGGATCCACGCCCGGTGTCCACTCCCTTCGTGGCCAGGAGGTGTGCGGAGCTGCGCGCCGGTACGGCCGTCCGGCTCCCCGACGCGGTCCGCTCAACCGTTCCCATGCGCTATCAACCCGAAGTTGACGGCCCATCGGGGCTCTGCCAGCCTCACGCTTCCCGGAACGACCGGGAACGACCGGAGGCGCGCGGCGGCGTCGGGAGGGGGGCGAGCCGACCGAGGACGAGCGCCGGCTCATCCTCGACCGACCCTCCCGCGGGCACGCGCCCGCACCACTGCGGCCCGGGTGGTCACCCGGGCCGCACGCGCCCCGTACGGCGGGCGTACGGGGCCGGGTCAGGCGGTGGCCGTCAGGGTGGCCGAGCGGCGCGGGATCGCGAAGGCGTCGAGTTCGGCGCGGGTCAGGCCGGTCAGGGCGGTGACCTCGTCGGCGCCGACCGCGCCGCAGTCGAGGCCGCGGACCAGGTATCCGGCGAGGGCCTTGGCGGTGGCGGGCTCGTCCATCACGTCGCCCTCGATCTTGGCCACGTACGCCTTCAGGCGCGCGGCGGCGGCCTCGAGGCCCTCGCGGTAGAAGGTGAAGACGGCCGCGTAACGGGTCGGCAGGTGCGCCGGGTGCATGTCCCAGCCCTGGTAGTAGGCGCGGGCCAGGGCGCGGCGGGTCAGGCCGTAGTGGAGCTTCCAGCCCTCGTGGACCTTCTCGGTGGTGCCGATCGGCAGCACGTTGGTGGAGCCGTCGGACACGCGTACGCCGGTGCCCGCGGCCGCGACCTGCATGATCGCCTTCGCGTGGTCGGCGGCGGGGTGGTCGCTGGCCTGGTAGGCGGCCGAGACGCCGACGCAGGCGCTGTAGTCGAAGGTGCCGTAGTGCAGGCCGGTGGCGCGGCCCTTGGCGGCCTCGATCATCCGGGCGACGGTGGCGGTGCCGTCGGAGGCCAGGATGGACTGGCTGGTCTCGATCTGGATCTCGAAGCCGAGCCGGCCCGGGCGCAGCCCGCGGGTGGTCTCGAAGGCCTCCAGCAGCTTGACGAAGGCGCTGACCTGCTCGGCGTAGGTGACCTTGGGGAGGGTCAGGACGAGGCCCTCGGGCAGACCGCCGTGCTCCAGCAGACCGGAGAGGAAGATGTCGGTGGTGCGGATGCCGCGGTCGCGGACGTTGGCCTCCATGCACTTCATGCGGATGCCCATGTACGGCGCGTTGGTGCCGTCGGAGAAGGCTTCCGAGACGAGGCGGGCGGCACGGGCCGCGGCCTGGTCCTCCTCCGCGTCGGACCGGACGCCGAAGCCGTCCTCGAAGTCGACGCGGAGGTCCTCGACGGGCTCGCGCAGCAGCTTGGCGCGGACGCGGTCGTAGACCGGCACGGCGAGTTCGCCGGAGATGCCGAGGACGTTGGCGAAGGTGGCGGCGTCCGGGGCGTGCTCGTCGAGCGCGGCCAGGGCCTGGTCGCCCCAGGAGCGGATGGTGCCGGCGGCGAAGACGTCACCGGGTACGTAGACCGTGTGGATGGGCTGCCGGGTGCCGGGGTCGCCCGGGTAGTGGCGCGCGAGCTCCGCGTCCACCGGCGCGAGGGAGGCGCTGATGC
Organism: Streptomyces sp. NRRL S-378; assembly: GCF_000720645.1. Lineage (NCBI taxonomy): Bacteria > Bacillati > Actinomycetota > Actinomycetes > Kitasatosporales > Streptomycetaceae > Streptomyces > Streptomyces sp. NRRL S-378. The sequence continues at coordinate 64,734 of NZ_JOBX01000022.1, read as the reverse complement.
CCTCGCTGACCGCGCCGGCGAGGCTCGTCGCCACCTTCTCCTGCTGACCCATCGTGCACTCTCCTTTTTCCGCTTCACGGAAGCTTAGATCCGCATAGCAGAATTTAGTCACGCGGTTCCGCTCCGTCAATGGTCCCTCGGCCGTCCCGGCCGAACGACTCGGGGCCGTGCGGTGAGAATCACCACACGGCCCCGAGGAAGCGGCGCTACGAAGAGAAGCGCAGGTCAGGCGGTCAGCCCTTGCGCGCCTTGATCTCCGCGGTCAGCTGCGGGACGACCGCGAAGAGGTCGCCGACCACGCCGTAGTCGACGAGGTCGAAGATCGGGGCCTCGGCGTCCTTGTTGATGGCCACGATGGTCTTCGAGGTCTGCATGCCGGCCCGGTGCTGGATCGCGCCCGAGATGCCGGAGGCGATGTAGAGCTGCGGGGAGACCGACTTGCCGGTCTGGCCGACCTGGTTGGTGTGCGGGTACCAGCCGGCGTCGACGGCGGCGCGCGAGGCGCCGACGGCCGCGCCGAGGGAGTCCGCGAGCTCCTCGATGATGCCGAAGTTCTCGGCACCGTTGACGCCACGGCCGCCGGAGACGACGATCGCGGCCTCGGTCAGCTCGGGACGGCCGGTCGACTCGCGCGGGGTGCGGCCGGTGACCTTGGTGCCGGTCGCCAGGGCGCCGAAGGTGACGGCGAGCGCCTCGACCGCGCCGGCGGCCGGGGCGGCCTCGACCGGGGCCGAGTTCGGCTTCACGGTGATGACCGGGGTGCCCTTGGAGACACGGGACTTGGTGGTGAACGAGGCGGCGAACGCCGACTGCGTCGCGACCGGACCCTCGTCACCCGCCTCCAGGTCCACGGCGTCGGTGATGATGCCGGAGCCGATGCGGACGGCCAGGCGCGCGGCGATCTCCTTGCCCTCGGCGGAGGACGGGACGAGCACGGCGGCCGGGGAGACGGCGTCGTACGCGGCCTGGAGCGCGTCCACCTTCGGTACGACGAGGTACTCGGCGAACTCGGGGGCGTCGGCGGTGAGGACCTTGACCGCACCGTGCTCGGCGAGCACGGCGGCGGTGGCGTCGGCACCGGCGCCCAGGGCGACGGCGACGGGCTCGCCGATGCGGCGGGCGAGCGTCAGCAGCTCGAGGGTGGGCTTGCGGACGGCGCCGTCCACGTGGTCTACGTAGACGAGAACTTCAGCCATGGGACTGCTCTCCTGCGATTGCGAAGTGTCTGGGGGCTACTGAGGGGTGACCGAAGCTCTTAGATGAACTTCTGGCCGGCCAGGAACTCGGCCAGCTGCTTGCCGCCCTCGCCCTCGTCCTTGACGATCGTGCCGGCGGTACGGGCCGGGCGCTGCGCCGCGGAGTCGACCGCGGTCCAGGAGCCTTCCAGGCCGACCTCGTCGGCCTCGATCTCCAGGTCCTCCAGGTCCCAGGACTCGACCGGCTTCTTCTTCGCGGCCATGATGCCCTTGAAGGACGGGTAGCGGGCCTCGCCCGACTGGTCCGTCACCGAGACGAGCGCGGGGAGGGAGGCTTCCAGCTGCTCGCTCGCGCTGTCGCCGTCACGGCGGCCGGTCACGGTGCCGTCCTCGACCTTGACCTCGGAGAGCAGGGTGGCCTGCGGGACGCCCAGGCGCTCGGCCAGGATCGCCGGGAGGACGCCCATGGTGCCGTCGGTGGACGCCATGCCCGTGATGACCAGGTCGTAGCCGGCCTTCTCGATGGCCTTGGCGAGCACCAGCGAGGTGCCCATGACGTCCGTGCCGTGCAGGTCGTCGTCCTCGACGTGGATGGCCTTGTCGGCGCCCATCGACAGCGCCTTGCGCAGCGCGTCCTTGGCGTCCTCGGGGCCCACCGTCAGCACGGTGATCTCGACGTCGTCGTCCGAATTCTCGGAGATCTGCAGCGCCTGCTCGACGGCGTACTCGTCGAGCTCCGACAGCAGGCCGTCGACGTCGTCACGGTTGACGGTCAAGTCCTCGGTGAACTGCCGGTCGCCGGTGGCGTCGGGCACGTACTTCACACAGACAACGATCCTCAGGCTCACGCCGGCTCTCCTACCGCATCGTCTTTTCGTGTACCGCCTTATGCAGGCAGCATAGGCGCCTTCTCGGGCGGATCCCGATCGGGGCGGGCCACGCTCCGAAGGGAATGTTACTCGTCAGTACACCGTGGGTCCCACCAAGTCGCAAGGTCGGTGAACTGTGATCTGCCCAACGCCGGCCGGCCCGCCCCAGCAGGGACGATTCAGTCGCGCAGCGCGTTGAAGCGCCCCTGGTGGTACAGCAGCGGACGGCCCTCTCCGGCCGGATCGCCCACGACGGCCTGCGCGATGATCACACGGTGCTCCCCGGCGGGCACCCTCGCCACCACCCGGCAGACCAGCCACGCCAGCACGCCGTCCAGCACCGGGACCCCGTGCGGGCCGACGGCCCAGCCGGTGTCCGGCCCGAACCGGTCGGCCCCACTGCGCGCGAACAGGCCCGCCAGCTCCCGCTGGTGCTCGCCGAGTATGTGGACGCCGAGGTACTCGCTGTCGCGCACCGCCGGCCAACTGGAGGCCCCGGTGCCGATCGTGAAGGACAGCAGAGGCGGGTCCGCGGAGACGGAGTTGAGCGAGGTGGCGGTGAAGCCCACCGGGCGGCCGCCGTCCTGGGACGTGATCACGGCGACTCCGGCGGCGTGCTGCCGGAAGACGGAGCGCAGCAGGTCGGGCGAGCCGGGACGGCCGGCGCCGGAACCGGAAAGGGGGGAAGCGGCCGTGGGGACCGTCGGGACGGTCGGAGCACTCATCAGGGTTCTGCCTTCTGCCGCAGGACACGCGGGCACAGTCGGGATCAGGGCCGGGGCGTTCAGTGATCCGGACAGCGCGCGCTCGCGTGGCGGACGAGGTCCACATGGACCCGTCCGTGGAGCAGGAGTTCATACCGCATACCGTCAGCGTGGCGATCTCCCGTGGACCCAGTCAAGCGGGATCGGGCAGATGTCAGACGCGTCACGCGGTGTGCGGGCGTGCACACCGGCGCGTCCGGTCCTCCGGCCACGGCCCGGGGGCCGCCGCCGGACTCACCGGTCGGCACACGGCGCCGCCGCGTCACTCGGAGGCTCCTCGTCATGCGCGGGCTTCTCGCCGTACTCGGGCTCCTGGTCATACGGCGGCGCCGAGCGCGGCGATCACGTCGACCTTCCGGGGCATGCCTGCCGCCCGCCGCACGATCCGGCCGGTCGCGTCCAGTACGAGCACGGTCGGGGTCTTCTCGATCCCCAGCGACCGCACCAGGTCGAGCCGGTCCTCGGCGTCGATCTCGACGTGCACGACCCCGGCGACCATCCCCGCGACCTCGGCGAGGATCCGCCGCGTGGCTCTGCAGGGCTGGCAGAAGGCGCTGGAGAACTGCACCAGAGTGGCCCGGCGGCCCGGCTGCACGCCCAGTTCCGCGGCGTCCAGGAACCCCGGCACCCCGCCGCCCGCGTCGTCCTGTCCGCGTTCCTGCCCGTCTTCCCGCCCGAGCATCCGCACTCCCGTCACACCGTCGCCTTCGTCCACGCACATGATCGTCGTACGCTCGTACGTGGATGGGACACCCGACGGGGCCCGGACATTCCCGGCGTGACGAGAATCTCCCCGGGCAGGGGCGTCTGGACTGGCCAGCGGCCCTCGTTTGGGGCACCATCCCCAATGGTCGCGTACCTACGCTTCCGTAACTTCCGGCCGGGAGCACCTCCCCAGGCAGAAAGCGGGTCTCCCGATGGCTGAGCTCGTCTACCCTCCGGTGATCGGCGCCGCGCACGGGCTGTTCCGCGCGCTGGACATCCGCATCGACATGAAGGGCACCGAGAACATCCCCCGCAAGGGCGGTGCGGTCCTGGTGTCGAACCACATCGGCTACCTCGACTTCATCTTCGCCGGGCTGACGGCGCGGCCGCAGAAGCGCCTGGTGCGCTTCATGGCGAAGGAGTCGGTGTTCCGGCACAAGGTGTCCGGTCCGCTGATGCGCGCGATGAAGCACATCCCGGTGGACCGCAAGCAGGGCGAGACGGCGTACCAGCACGCGCTGGACTCGCTGCGCTCCGGTGAGATCATCGGGGTCTTCCCCGAGGCGACGATCTCCCAGTCCTTCACCCTGAAGAGCTTCAAGTCGGGTGCGGCCCGCATGGCGCAGGAGGCCGGCGTACCGCTGATCCCGGTGGCGCTGTGGGGTACGCAGCGCCTGTGGACCAAGGGCCGTCCCAAGAACTTCAAGCGCAGCCACATCCCCGTGACCCTGCGCGTGGGGGAGCCGATCGAGGCCCCCACCGACCAGTACGCGGGAGCGATCACGCGGCGGCTGCGCGAGCGCGTGCAGGAGCTGCTGGACGCGGCCCAGCGCGCCTACCCGGAGAAGCCGCGGGGCCCCGAGGACACCTGGTGGCTGCCGGCCCACCTGGGCGGTACGGCGCCCACCGCGGCCCAGGTCCGCGAGGCGGGCTGAGCCCGCCCCACCCGCCTGGGCGGCGGCTCAGGCCGGGTAGGTCCGGCCGTCGTCGGCCGGGTCGCGCGGAGGTCCGCAGGGAGCGGTGATGCACTGCCACTGCGGCTCCTCCTTCGGACGGTGCTTCCCGTGGTCGGAGCCGGCCTTGCCGGGGGGACCGCACGGGGCGGTGATGCACTGCCACTGCGGCTCCTTCGGACGGTGCTTCCCGTCGTTCGAGCCGCCCTTGCCCGGACGCTCCTTGCCCCGTGCGCCGTCCTTCTGCCACGCGCCGTGGCGGTTCCCGCCCGGCGCGTCCTTCTCCGCCACGACGTCGTGCGGGACCGCCTGCGGGGCGGCGAACGCGGTCGTGGGGACCAGTACGGCTCCGGCGGCCAGGGCGGTGGTGGCCGCGAAGAGGGCCAGGCGTCGGGGGCGAAGGGGGTGGGTCATGACGGTTCTCCTCGGACGAGAGGGCGGAACGGACACCTCCAGTACGCCCCGCCCCCCGCCGCCCGTCACGCCCCGGCATCACGTGGCTTGACACCCCGGCCCCCGTCGGCCGCGGCGTCACCGGAGCGCCGTCGGCAGCCTTCGCCACAGGTCCTGGCGATCGGTGGAATCCTTCAGCGCCGCGAGCACGGCCGGGTGCGGGGCCGCGTACAGCTCGGGGTGGTCGACCTCGCCCAGCTCCGGGCGGACGGGGAAGGCCAGGCGCTCCTCGACGAGGTCGAAGCGCGCGTCCACCCCCGGCCTGTTGCCGCGCGGGTCGAGCCGGCTCCAGCGGTCACCTCCGGGCAGGCGCAGGGCGATCAGCCCGTGGACGAGCGGGTGCGAGCCGTCGTCGTCGGCGAGGCGCTGGTAGCACAGCCCGGCCGGTATCCCCTGGGCGCGCAGCAGGGCGACCAGGGCGTGCGACTTCGCGTGGCAGATGCCGTTGCGCGTGCCCAGCACCTCGGAGGCCCGCCAGGCGACCCGCGGGTCGCCCGAATCGGCCGAGTGCGGAATGTCGTCGCGAACGTACTCGAAGGCCGCCTGGGCGTATGAGTATGCGTCGCCGGTGGCGGACCAGAGCCGGTCCGCCGCTTCCAGCACCACGGGATGCCAGTGGTCGATGGCCTCATCCGAGGCCAAGTACGCGAAGAGGTGGGGGCTTTGCTGGATCAGCTGCATGGCCCGGAGCATAGGTGTGCCACCCATCGCGAATCAATCATTTTGCGAGGGGTGGCATACCTATGCGGTTGCGTCCAGAGGTCGGCCGACTAGCGGGCGAGCTCCTCCTTCAGGGCCTGGAGGAAGCCGTCGACGTCCTCCTCCTGGGTGTCGAAGCCACACATCCAGCGGACGTCGCCCGCGGCCTCGTCCCAGAAGTAGAAGCGGTAACGCTTCTGCAGACGCCGGGACACCTCGTGCGGCAGCCGTGCGAACACCGCGTTCGCCTGCACCGGGTAGAGGATCTCCACGCCGTCGGTCTCCCGGACACCGGCCGCGAGCCGCTGCGCCATGTCGTTGGCGTGGCGGGCGTTGCGCAGCCACAGGTCCTTGGCGAGCAGCGCTTCCAGCTGCACCGACACGAAGCGCATCTTCGACGCGAGCTGCATCGACATCTTGCGGATGTGCTTCATCTGCCGGGCCGCGTCCGGGTTGAGCACGACGATGGCCTCGCCGAACATCATCCCGTTCTTGGTGCCGCCGTAGGACAGCACGTCGACGCCGACGGTGTTGGTGAAGGTGCGCATCGGCACGTCGAGCGAGGCCGCGGCGTTGGCTATCCGGGCGCCGTCGAGGTGGACCTTCATGCCGAGCCCGTGGGCGTGCTCGCAGATGGCCTTGATCTCGTCCGGCGTGTACACCGTGCCGAGCTCGGTGTTCTGGGTGATCGAGACGACCTGCGGCATGGCGCGGTGCTCGTCCTCGAAGCCCCAGGCCTCCTGGTCGATCAGCTCGGGCGTGAGCTTGCCGTCAGGGGTGGGCACGGCGAGCAGCTTGAGGCCGGCCATCCGCTCCGGCGCGCCGCCCTCGTCCACGTTGATGTGGGCGCTCTTGGCGCAGATCACGGCGCCCCAGCGGTCGGTCATCGCCTGCAGGGCGGTGACGTTCGCGCCGGTGCCGTTGAAGACCGGGAAGGCCTCCGCGTACGCACCGAAGTGGCTGCGGATGATCTTCTGCAGGTGCTCGGTGTACTCGTCCTCGCCGTAGGAGATCTGGTGACCTCCGTTGGCGAGGGCGAGGGCCTCCAGGATCTCCGGATGGACCCCCGCGTAGTTGTCGCTGGCGAAGCCGCGCACTGCCGGGTCGTGGTGCCGGCGGGCATCGGTCTTCACGGTTGCGGAGTGAGCCACAGACGCTGTCCGTTCACATCGATGGCGGGCCGCTCCCACACGCCGGCGATGGCCTCGGCCAGCTCCTTCACGTCGGTGAAGCCCGCGAACTTCGCATTGGGACGCTCGGCGCGCATTGCGTCGTGCACCAGTGCCTTGATGACCAGGATCGCAGCTGCCGCGCCGGGACCCTCGTCACCCCCCGCCTTGCGGAAGGAGTCCGCCATGGCGAGGGTCCAGGCCTCGGCGGCCGCCTTGCCCGCGTTGTACGCGGCGTTGTTGGCGACCGGCTTGTGCGCGCCGGACTGGCTCACCAGGACGTAGCGCCCGCGGTCGCTGCGCAGCAGCCCGTCGTGGAAGGCGAGCGAGGTGTGCTGGACGGTGCGGATCAGGAGCTTCTCCAGGAAGGCCCAGTCGGCGAGGTCGACGTCGGTGAACGTCTTGCTGCCGCGCCAGCCTCCGACGAGGTGGACCAGTCCGTCGACCCGCCCGAACTCCTTCTCGGTCTGCTCGGCCCAGGCCTTGGTGGCGTCCAGGTCGAGCAGGTCCACGGTGTCACCGGTGATGGTGGCGCCGCCGTGGGCGTAGCGGGCCGCGTCCACGGCCTCCGCGAGCCGGGCCGGATCGGCGTCGGACGCGACGACCACCGCTCCCGCCTCGGCGAGGCGGAGCAGGGCGGCGCGGCCGGCGGGCCCGCCGGCCCCGGCCACCGCCACCACCGCTCCGCTCAGCTTCCCGTTGCCGTTCCCGGAGCCGTTCATCTGTGCAGCCTCCTGTGGGCGAGTGCTCACGCGGCGACCCGCTCGGCGTGCTCTGCGTTCAGAGCGGTGATGCCCTTGGTCGAGGCGATGGTGCCCTTGAGCTTCTTGGCGAGCGCCTCAAAGAACATGCTGAGCGGAAACTCGTCCGGAAGCACGTCGTCGACGAGCTTGCGCGGCGGCTGCGTCAGGTCGAGCGCGTCGGCGCCCTTGGCCCACTTGGAACCCGGGTGCGGGGCGAGGTAGGTCGAGACGAGCTCGTAGGCCTTGAACCAGTGGACCAGCTTCGGGCGGTCGATGCCGGCCCGGTAGAGGTCCTCGATCTCGGCGCAGAGCTGGTTGGTGACCTGCGGGGCGCGCATCCAGTCGATCTTCAGCTTGTTGTCCGTCCAGCGCACGACGTCGTGCTTGTGGAGGTAGGCGAAGAGCAGCTGGCCGCCGAGACCGTCGTAGTTGCGGTTGCGGTCGCCGGAGACCGGGAAGCGGAACATCCGGTCGAAGAGGACGGCGTACTGCACGTCACGGCCGTGCTCGTTGCCCTCGGACTCCAGCTTCACCGCCTCCTTGAAGGCGGTGAGGTCGCAGCGCAGCTCCTCCAGGCCGTACATCCAGAACGGCTGGCGCTGCTTGATCATGAAGGGGTCGAACGGCAGGTCGCCGTGGCTGTGGGTGCGGTCGTGGACCATGTCCCACAGGACGAAGGCCTTCTCGCAGCGCTCCTGGTCGTCGACCATGCGTGCGATGTCCTCGGGCAGGTCGATGCCCAGGATGTCGACGGCGGCCGCGGTCACCTTGCGGTAGCGGGCGGCCTCGCGGTCGCAGAAGATGCCGCCCCAGGTGAAGCGCTCGGGGGCCTCGCGGACGGCGATGGTCTCCGGGAACAGCACGGCGGAGTGCGTGTCGTAGCCGGGGGTGAAGTCCTCGAAGGTGATGCCGAGGAAGAGCGGGTTGTCGTAGCGGGTGCGCTCCAGCTCGGAGAGCCACTCGGGCCACACCATCTTCAGCACGACGGCCTCGAGGTTGCGGTCCGGGTTGCCGTTCTGCGTGTACATCGGGAAGACGACGAGGTGCTGCAGGCCGTCGGCGCGCTCGGCGGCCGGGTGGAAGGCCATGAGGGAGTCGAGGAAGTCCGGCACGCGGAAGTCGTCCGCGGCCCACTTGCGCAGGTCGGCGACGAGCGCTTCATGGTACGCGGTGGCGTGCGGGAGCAGCGGGGACAGCGTCTCGACGGCGCCGATCACGCGCTCGACCGCGGCCAGGACGGTGGCGCGGGCGTGCTCACCCTCCACCTCGAAGTCGATGGAACCGTCGGCCGCCTGCCAGGGGCGGATCTCCTCCACGGCGGCCTTGAGCTCGGGCCACGCAGGGTGGTCGACCACCCGCGCCCCAGCGGATATCACGGCACCGCCGACGCCCGGCACAAGAGTTTCCGTCATGTCACTTCCTCCACAGGAGAACCTCACGTCCGCACAGCGTATGCGCGCGAGGCTCTCCTACTCAAGAGGTGATTCGGGAAATTATCCTGCGTCACCCCCCGCTTCACCGAAAGTCTTCCCGTTCATCAGGGTGGAACTGATAGCTCCGCCCAGTCGCGCCAAGGCTTCACATGCCTGTGGCAGTACCCCGGCCAGTCCCAGGAAGCCGTGGAACATGCCGGGGTGGCCATCCAGAACCGACCGGATCCCGCTCCGGGTCAGCCGCCGGTGGTACGCACGGCCGTCGTCCAGCAGCGGATCGCACCCGGCGACCACCAGGTGGGCGGGCGGCAGCCCGGCGGGGTCGGCGCGCAGCGGGGAGGCCAGCGGGTGCCGGGCGTCGCCGCCGGGACCGAGGTACTGCTCCCAGAACCAGCGCATGTGCGCGGCGGTCAGGAAGCAGCCCTCGGCGGCGCTCCGGTACGACCCGCTGTCCTGGGCGGCGTCCAGCGCGGGGTAGACCAGTGCCTGGAGCGCGACGGCCGGTCCCCCGCGCTCACGGGCCAGCAGCAGCGAAGCGGCCGCCAGGTTGCCGCCCGAGCTGTCCCCGGCCACGACCAGGGCGCCCGGATCGCCGCCCAGCCCGTCCACGTGGGCGCCGGCCCAGCACAACGCGGCGTGGGCGTCCTCCACGGCGGCCGGGAAGCGGTGCTCGGGAGCCCTGCGGTAGTCCACCGAGACCACGACCGCACCGGCCGCCCGGGTCAGGTGACGCGCGAGGGTGTCGTGGGTGTCCAGGTCGCACAGGACCCACCCCCCGCCGTGGCAGAACACGACCGTCGGACGGGGCCCGGGCCACCGCCCGGGATCGGGCCGGTAGATCCGCACGGGTACGGGCGGGGCGCCCGGCGGCCCGGGTACGGTCCGGTCCGCCACGGCCCCCACGCGCGGCGGGCCGCCGGACGGGCGCGGCGCGGCCGCCAGGATCCGCCGGGCCTCGTCGGCCCGGGTGACACCGCGGCCGAGGTCCGGGAAGGAGGCAGCGAGGGCGTCGGCGTACGGCAGTGCGGCCGGGTCCAGACGGTTCCGGGCCGCGGACGCCCCGGGCTCCGGACGGCCGCCCATCACAGGCTCCGGAAGTACGGTATGACCTTCTCGCCCCACTGGCGCAGGGTCTCCATGCACGCTTCCTGCTCCACCGTGCCCATCTGGATCAGGCACATGATCTCGTCGGCCCCGGCCGCCCGGAGCCGCTCCACGTAGGCGATGGCGTCGTCGGCGGTCCCGTAGGCGTGGTCGGCGTTGAAGGTGGCCGTCGAGGTCGGCCGGACCGGGATGTCCAGCTCGTGCAGGCGTGCCACCACCTGCTCGGCGGCCCTGCGCATCTCCCCCGGCTCGTCGGCGCCCGCGACCACGGCCTCGTCCGGGACGCCCGCACCGCCGTACCAGTGGCCGATGGACTGGGCGAAGAAGCGCTGGCCCCGGGTCCCGATGCGCCGCGCCTGCTCGCCGTCGTCGAGCACGATGGTGGGACACAGGACGGAGAAGTGGTCGTTCACCACCGTGGACACGAAACGGCTCCCGTCGCGCCCGGCGATCGCGGCGTCGTAGACGGACCGCATCTGCGCGATCGAACCGGGCCCGGCGAAGCCCATCACCAGTGCTCCGATGCCCAGTTCGGCCGCCTGGACCAGGGTGTCGCTCCGGCTGCACGCCAGGAACAGCGGCGGGTGCGGGGTCTGCCGCGGCCGCGGCAGGATGGGGTGGGGGTCGATGTCGATCAGTTCACCGTGGTACTCCAGCTCCTCCTCCTGCCAGGCCCTGCCGATGATCCGCAGGGCCTCCTCGACCTCCGCCGCGGTCCGCTCCTTGTCCACCCCGCACAGCGAGGTCTCCTGTTCGGTGCCGCCGCGCCCGGCGCCGAGGTCGAGGCGCCCGCCGCAGAGCAGGTCGAGCATGGCGGCCCGCTCGGCCACCCGCACCGGATGGTTGAAGTTGAAGGGCATGCACACCACGCCGTGCCCGATGCGTATGGTGCGCGTCCTGGCCGCGACCCAGGTCAGGAAGACCTCGGGGGCCGACATGTGGGCGTACCACTTCAGGGAGTGGTGCTCCACGGCCCAGATCCGGTCGAATCCCATGCGCTCGGCGAGCACGGCCTGCTCGACGCAGTCATGGATGACCTGGTGTTCCCGTTCGACGGTCGGGTCGGCCAGCTGGGCCTCGAAGATGACGGAGAACTTCACGGTGCCTCCAGGGTTGCGTCCCGTGCCCGGTCCTACTTCAATGCGGAATATGACTAGTAGTCATAAGTCGAAGAAGCAAGACCTTCCGCCGACCGCGTGGGCCGTCCTCGGCCTGCTGTCCTTCCCCGGCGAGCGGACCGGTTACGAGCTGAAGAAGTGGGCGGACTCCTCGCTGCGCTTCTTCTACTGGTCGCCGGCCATCAGCCAGATCTACGCGGAGCTGCGCCGTCTGGAGGAACTGGGGTACGCGTCCTCCGCGCGCTCGGGGCCCGAGGAGGCGCGGGCCAAACGCCGCTACGCCATCACCGCGGCCGGGCGCGAGGCCCTGTCCGGCTGGGCCGCCGACCCCACGGAGGCCGGACCCCCGGTGCTCAAGCACGGGCTGCTGCTGCGGGTCTGGCTCGGCCACCTGGCCGAACCGGCGCGGCTGCGCGCGATGGTCGGCGAGCACCTGGAACGCACCCGGGAGGAGCTGGCCGCCGTACGGGAGGCCGCACAGGAGGCGGCCGGTGTGCCGGAATGGGCCTTCCCGGCCCTGGCGCTGCGCTGGAGCGAGCGGCAGCATCTGGCCGAACTGGAGCTGGGCGAGGCCCTGTTGGCCGACCTGGCGGAACTCACCGCGCGGGACGGGACGCCAGGGCGTCAAGCCGGTGGGGACGCGCCCACGCCCGGGTGACGCGGCAGGGCCGCGGGCGCCCGTCCGGGGGCGCACAACCCTGGCGGGAAGCGGTCGGTGACGCTTCGGCGGGGCCGTGCACGCACGGTCCCTATCCACGACCGGCGCACTAGCATGCGACCTCATCGCGCGCGGCCGGTCGGGACACCGCGACCGCGCGGGGAGCCGCCGTCGACGGAAGCGAGAGAACCTTGACTTTCCTCACCATCGGTCACCGCGGGGTCATGGGTGTCGAGCCTGAGAACACCCTGCGGTCGTATCTCCGAGCGGAACGTTCCGGCATGGACGGGATCGCCCTGGACCTCCGGCTCAGCAAGGACGGCGTCCTCGTCGCCGTGCACGACCCCGAGGTGGACCGGACCACCGACGGCTCGGGAGCCGTGGCCGACCTGACCCTGGCCGAGCTGCGCGGGCTGGACGCCGGTCAGGGCGAGCGCGTACCCGTGTTCGAGGAGGTGCTCGACGCGGTCCGCTCGCCGCTGCAGGTGGCGGTCGAGGACCGGGCGGCGGCCGGGGCGCTCGCGGAGCTGCTCCTGCGCCGCGACCTGGTCTCCCGGGTGGAGATCGCCTCCGCGGACGAGGCGGTGCTCGCCGAGGCGGCCCGCCGGGTGCCGGGCGTGCGGACCGCCCTGTTCGTGGAGTCCCTCGGCGCGGGAACCGAGGCCGTCGTGAGCCGCGCGCTGGGCGCGGGCGCGGCCACGATCTCCCTGGACATCCACCGGATCTCCCTGGAGGCGGTGGAGGCGGCGCACGCGGCGGGCCTGCGGGTGACCGGCCTGGCGGTCAACACCCTGGACCAGCTGCGGCTGGCGCGGGCGCTCGGACTGGACGGCGTGACCACGGACTTCCCGGAGATCCGCAGCACGGGCCGTTTCACCGCCTGAGCGGCGGAAGGCCCCTAGAGTGGCTTGACGAGGAGCTCGAAGGCGAGGTCGTCGCGGCGCGGGATGCCGAAGCGCTCGTCGCCGTAGGGGAAGGGGCTCAGCTCGCCGGTGCGCCGGTAGCCGCGGCGCACGTAGTAGGCGATGAGCTCCTCCCGCACGTTCACCACCGTCATCCGCATCTCCCGGGCGCCCCACGTGTCACGCGCGCGGCGCTCCGCCTCGGCGAGGATCTCCTTGCCGAGGCCGGCGCCCTGGAGGCCCGGGCGGACGGCGAACATCCCGAAGTAGGCGTGGTCGCCACGGTGTTCGATGTGGCAGCAGGCGACGAGCTCGCCCGCCCGCTCGACGACGAGGAGGACGCCGTCCCGGCTGTCGATGACGGCGCGGACCGCGTCCGGGTCGGTGCGCTGTCCGTCCAGGTAGTCGGCCTCGGTGGTCCATCCGGCCCGGCTGGCGTCCCCGCGGTACGCGGACTCCACGAGCGCCACCAGTTCCGGTACGTCCGCCTCGACGGCGTTGCGGAAGCTGAGGGCTGCGGGCTGGGCGGTCGACATGGGCGCTCCGTTCGGTGCGGTGGCATATGACATGCCTGGGACGGCGGGGAGAGCCTATCCCCGGGCCGCGTGAGCACTGCGCGAGGAGGGCATCTTTCCACGTGACGCCGACGAACCGGGAGGTTCCGCCGTGCACGGATCCGCCTCGTCCCTGTCCGCCTCCCTCTCCTCCTGGCTGCTGGTCCTCTTGTGCGCGGTGAGCGGCGCGTACTGCCTGCGGCGGGCGCACGGGTCGGGCGGGGCCGCCGCCGGGGAGGCGGTGATGGGGTTCGGCATGGCGCTGATGGCGGTGCCCCTCGGCAGCGGCGGCGCGTGGCGGCAGCCCGTGCTCGGGGTGGTCTTCTGCGCCGCGGCCCTGCACGCCCTGTGGCTGCTGCGGGGCGGGGCGCACCACGCCCACCACCTCGTGGGTTCGCTGACGATGGTCTACATGACCGCCGCGCCGGTGGCCGGGGGCGGCCACGGGCACGGCGCGGGGCCGCCCCTGCTGACCGGGAGCCTCCTGCTCTACTACGCCGGCTACGTGGTGCTCGGCGGAACGCGGCTGCTCACCGCGGGCGGTCCGGTCCCCGCGCCCTCAGCCCCGTCCGCGTCGCCCCCGCCCGCGCCCGCGCCCGCGCACGGCGCGCCCACGGAGCTCGCCAGGGCGTGCCGACTCGCCATGGGAATGGGGATGTTGGCGATGCTGCCGTCGATGTGACGGGGCCCTCGAAACGTGTCCTGCGTCACCAATGCCCCCGTCTCATACCCGCAGGTAGCCGCTCGCTCATAGGCTGGTGGCCATGATGGTCCCCGCCGCCCTCCTTGCGCTCGGCGCCCTGACCGCGCTGCTCGCTCCCCGTCTGCTGGCCCGGGCCCAGTGGCCCGAGCGCGAGCCGGTGGTGGCCCTGTGGGTGTGGCAGTGCGTCGTCGGCGCGGTGCTGCTGTGCTTCGGACTGTCCATGCTGCTGAGCGCCGCCGCGGCCTGGCAGGCCGTCCGGGGCCGGCTCTTCGCCGCCGCCCCGCACGGGGTGGTCGACGCCTACGCCCTCGGCCCGTCCGGCGGCCCCTGGGCCGCCGTCACCGCCCTCGCCCTCGCGGGCGGCGGTCTGTGGACGGCGGCGATGCTGACCGGCGAGGTGCTGCGGGCGCGGGCCAGGCGGCGCGCGCAGGGCAGCGAACTGCTGGAGCGGGCCCCGCTGCTGCCGGGGGAGGACCCCGTGGGCGCGCGGCTCGTCGTACTGGAGGGTCCGCGGCCGGACGCCTGGTGGCTGCCGGGTGCGGCTCCGCAGCTGGTGGTCACGACGGCGGCGCTGGGCCGGCTCAAGGGCAGCCAGCTGGACGCCGTGATGGCACACGAGCAGGGGCACGCGACGGCCCGGCACGACTGGCTGCTGCACTGCTCCCGGGCGCTGTCCCGGGGCTTCCCGCAGGTGCCGGTCTTCGCCGCCTTCGAGGCGGAGATGCACCGCCTGGTGGAGCTGGCCGCGGACGACATGGCCTCGCGGCGGTTCGGCCGGCTCACGGTCGCCCTGGCGCTCGTCGGACTCAACGAGGACCGCGGGGTGTTCGCGGCCTCCTCGGCGCCGGAGGCGCACGTTCCGCAGCGGGTGCGCAGGCTGCTGTCGGCCGCGCCCAGGCTCTCGCCGGGCCGCCGGCTGCAGCTGACGGCGCTGGCCACGCTGGTGCCGGCGATCCCCCTGCTCGTGGCCTTCGTACCGGGGCTGAGCGCCCTGACGTAGTGGTGCCCGGCCCCGTCCGCCCGGCGCCGGTGCAAGGATCGCCCTATGCGGAACGATCTATTTCGTTGGGTGGGCATCGGCTGTGCGCTGCTCGTGGGGCTACTGACCGCACTGGTGGTGGCGGGCTGGCAGCCGCTGCCGGCCTACGACGAACGGGTGGCGCGGGACCTGCACGCCCATGCCGTCACCCACCCCGGGGTCACGTGGTCCATGCGGGTGCTGTCCGACTGGGTCTGGGACCCGTGGACCATGCGGGTGCTGGCCGCCGTGGCCTTCTTCCTGCTGTGGCGGCGCGACGACCGCGAGCGGGCCGTGCGGGTGGCGCTGGCGGTGGTGGCGGCATCAGTGGTGCAGCAGGGGCTGAAGGCGGCGGTGGGGCGGGAGCGTCCGGTGTGGTCGGACCCGGTGGACTCGGCGCACTACGCGGCCTATCCGTCCGGCCACGCCCTGACGGCGACGGTGGTGTGCGGGATGCTGCTGTGGCTGATGCCCCGCCCGGCCCCGGGGTGGGCCCCGGCCGCCTGGGCCGCGGCGGCCGTCACGGTGCTCGGCGTCGGCTTCACCCGGCTCTACCTCGGCGTGCACTGGTTCTCGGACGTGCTGGCGGGCTGGCTGCTGGGCGCCGCCATGGTGGTCCTCGCGGCGTCGGTGTGCGTCCGCGGCCGCAGACCCGTCCGGCGTCCGCAGGAACGCTGAGGGAGCGGCCCCGGGGCCGGCCGCCCCGGGGCCGATCGGCGTACCCGCCACATCGTTTCTGCGGTGAAACCCGTCGGCCGACCGAGCGAGCGGGCCGCCGCGCGGGCGCGCCCCCGCCGCTGCGGACGCCCATCGTGGAGCCGCGATCCGAGCGAGGGAGGCCCGATGGCGGACGTGCAGGGTGGGCCACCGGCCGGGAAGGGGTGGCTGGGGCAGGCGAAGGGCTGGCTCCGCGTCCGGATGCCGTTCAGCGCGTCCCGCGCGGAGATGGGCCCGTGGGAGCAGAAGGAAGGGCTGCGGGCGAGGATCTCCGAGCTGGAGGCCATCCTGGACGCCCTGTTGACCCGGGCGTCGGCCGACCCGGAGCGACGCGATCTGGCCCCGGCCTACGCGGAGAGGGCCGTCGAGGGGCTCCGCCAGGCCCGCTCGGTGCTGGAGCACCACTCGCATCCGCGCGTACGGCGGGCGGCGCACCTCGGGGTCGCCCAGTCGCACGTCGACACGACCTTGAACCTCATGGTCTGGATGGCCTCCGGCGAGGACATCAAGGCGCTGCTCCCACAGATGCTGGCGCTGATCGACGAGCACTTCGCGGCCGACGACCCGCGGCGCATCCGGGCGGCGGAACTGGCCCGGAAGATCCAGCACGACGAGCTGGATCCGAACACGCCGGCCGCCGCCCTCACGCCGAGCGAGCGCGCTTTCCTCGCCGAGACGGTCAGCCACGCCAGACGGCTCCTGCGCAGGGAGACCCTCCGCGTCCGCAGCTTCGTGTGGATCACCGTCTCCGTGACCGGAGCCCTGTTCCTGGCCGCGACCGCCGTCGCGGTCATGACCTTCGCGTGGAAGAACGCGATCCCGCTCTGCTTCACTCCGGAGAGCGGCGGCGAGTACGAGGTGGTGTGCCCGACGTACAGCGCGGACACCGGCAGGACGCCGCCGACCACCGCCATGATCGCCGACACGGCACGGAAGTACGACTACATCGTGGTCGAGACCGTCGGCGTCGTGGCCGCGGCCATCGCCTCCGCTGCGAGCCTGCGGCGGATCAGGGGGACCGCACTGCCGTACAACGTACCGGTCGTCCTCGCCCTGCTGAAGCTGCCGACCGGAGCCCTCACGGCTCCCCTGGGACTGCTCCTCATGCGCGGCGGCTTCGTTCCGGGCCTCAGCGCGCTGGACTCCACGGCTCAGATCATCGCGTGGGCCATCATCTTCGGCTACTCCCAGCAGCTGTTCACCAAATTCGTGGACAGCCAGGGGCAGGCCGTTCTGGACGCCGTCCGCGGGCCGAACGGCATGGCGACGACGACACCGCAGCCCTGAGGCCGGACCCGCTTACGGCGCGCGGCCGGGCCCTTGGAGCCGGGGCGGGCCGGTGAGTGGCGTGGCCTGCCCTGGATGATCCCCCGTGTCACCCAGAGCAGGCGACCCCGTGCGCTGAGTATATTGGCCGTGAGCCAGTCAACGCAGGAGTAAGCATGTCCCCGCGCAGCGCATCGGTCAATGAAGAATTGCGCAGACGTTCCCGGGAGCGACTGCTGCGGTCCGCGGTGGAGCTCGTCGCCGAGCGCGGTTACGAGGCGACGACCCTCGGCGACATCGCCGACCGGGCGGGCGCGGCGCGCGGCCTGGTCTCGTACTACTTCCCGGGCAAACGGCAGTTGCTGCAGTCGGCCGTGCACCGGCTGATGCACCTCACCCTGTACGCCGCGCTGGAACGGGAGCCCCGCAGCGAGGACGGGCGCGAGCGGCTCGCGCGGGCCATCGACGCGATCCTGGGCCTCGCCCGGGACGAACCGCTGCTGATGCGGACGCACATGGCGGGCATCCTCACGGCCGAGGGCTTCGTGCAGTGCCCGGAGCAGCAGCGGCTGGCCGAGCTGTTGCGGGACACCGTCGCCCGGTACGGCTCACAGGACGTGGACGCGGACTACCCGCTGCTGCGCGCCCTGCTGATGGGCGCGGTGGTGGCGGTGCTGCTGCCCGGGGCCCCGATGCCGGCCGCCCGGCTGCGGGCGGAGCTGTTCCAGCGCTACGGGCTGGACTGGGACCTCGGTGTTCCGCCGGACGGCGGGCCGCCCGGCGGAACGTTCCCCTCACACCCCTGATCTCACGCGGTTCAGCGGTACTCGGGCTGGGTCTGTACGTTCAGCCGGTCCAGGCGGACCCGCTTGGCACTGTCGGTGCGCTTGTCGTCGAGCCGCAGCACGTCGAGGCCCTTGGCGATGTCGTTCGAGTAGATGTGTCCGTTGTAGTAGTACGCCGACCAGGACCCGCCCAGGTTCAGCCGGTCCGTCGTCAGCGGTCCCCGCTCGAAGTAGGCGATCTCCCGGGGCCGGGACGAGTCGGTGAACTCCCACACCGAGACGCCGCCCTGGTACCAGGCCTGCACCATGATGTCGCGGCCGCCGCCGACCGGGATCAGCGAGCCGTTGTGGGCCACGCAGTTCTCGGTGTCGGCCTGGTGGCGCGGGATCTTGAAGTAGCTGCGGAAGACGAGCTTGCGCTGGTCACCGCGGCCGGCGATGTCGTAGATCCCGTCGGCGCCCCGGTCGGGGCCGGTGGCCTCGTTGCAGGTGGCGCCGCCACCGCCGCCGAGCTCGTCGGTGAACACCACCTTGTTCGCACGCTCGTTGAAGGTGGCCGAGTGCCAGAACGCGAAGTTCACGTTGTCCTGCACCCGGTCGATGACGCGCGGCTGCTCGGGCCTGCTGATGTCGAAGAGGATGCCGTCGCCCATACAGGCGCCGGCGGCCAGGTCCTTCGAGGGCAGCACGGTGATGTCGTGGCAGCCGGTTGTCTTGGATACGCCGGGGTTGGTGGGCGCGCCCGGGTTGCCGCCGTCGGGGAAGAGCACCGGGAAGGCGACGACCGCCGCCTCGGTCGGGCTCTTCTTCGGGACCTTCACCACGGAGATGCCGTCGTGCGGCGGCTTGCAGTCGGGGAAGGCCTCGTTCGGCGAGTAGGAGGCGACGTAGAGGTAGATGTCCTTGCGGCCGGGAACGAGGGTGTGCGTGTGGGAGCCGCAGGCCGTCTCGACGGATTTGACGTACCGGGGGTTCTTCTTGTCCTTGATGTCGAAGATCTTGATGCCCTCCCACGAGGACTTCTCCGTCGCGGGCTGCGAGACGCTGTTGCAGGAGTCGTCGCTGCGCGAGGAGTCGGTGGAGAGGAAGAGCAGGTCGCCGTCGACGGAGATGTCGTTCTGCCCGCCGGGGCAGAGCACCTCGGTGATCTTCTTCGGCGCCTTGGGGTTGGCGATGTCGTAGATGGTGAAGCCGTTGTAGTTGCCCGCGTAGGCGTACCTGCCCTGGAACGCGAGGTCCGTGTTGATCGCCGTGGCATCGGTGGAGGGGATGTTGGCCAGGGGCTTGATGTTGGCGCTGTGCACGATCTCGTCCTGGCCGGGGATGTCGCCCGGGGCGAGTTGCGGGCCGTCGAGGGTGCCCGCGCCCTGATGGTTGCCGTGGCCGGGCGTCAAATCGCCGGGGTCTGGGGTGGCCGCCGCCGGCCCGGCCGCGAGGAGGGTCGTGAGGAGACCGGCCGCGAGAACGGCCACCCCCACCCTCCTGCTGCCCACTGTCCTGGTGCGTAGTGAGGTCACTGTGCCTCCCATGGGAGCCCGATCGGTTCCGTCCGCAGGGGAACGGAACCAGGACCCCGGCAGTATCTTCCCTTCATGGACATGGCAAAAGACCTCCGGGGCATCGCGGCCTTGTCCGCGCGGCCTCTCCGGTTCGCCGCGGTGGCGGCGACCGCCTGCCTCCTGCTGACGCTCACCGCCTGCCAGGACGACGGAGCGGACCGGGCCGACGACGGGCCGGCCTCGATCGTCGCGCCGGGCAGACCCGGCGAGACCTCACGCACCCTCACCCCCGAACAGGCCGCCCGGGCGAAGCCCGACGACAGCCCGAACGCCGCCGACCACGCGTACGTGCAGCGCATGATCGAACACCACCGGCAGGCCCTGACGATGAGCGCACTGGCTCCCGAACGGGCGGCGGCGGAACCGGTCAAACGGCTGGCGGAACGGATCACCGCCGCCCAGAACCCCGAAATCGGTGCCATGCAGAAATGGTTGGACCGCCATCCGGCACCGGCGGCGGGCTCCGGCACCGCAGCACCCGGGCACGGACACGCCCACGACCACGGCTCGATGCCGGGCATGGCGACCGCGCAGCAGCTCGAGGAGCTGACCGCGGCCAGGGGCGCCGACTTCGACCGGCTCTTCCTGAAGCTGATGACCGCCCACCACGAGGGGGCCCTGACGATGGCGGGCGAGGCGCTGGCCGGCGGGAACAACGTCGCCGTCGAGGAGATGGCCAACGAGGTGGTGGCCACGCAGAGCGCCGAGATCCACCGGATGCGCACGATGGGCTGACCGAGCGGGCGTGCCGGTGCCATGCTGGAACCACCTGCGGGAGGAGCTCCGCCGTGCTTCGTGTCGCCGTCGTCGGATCGGGCCCCAGCGGGGTCTACGCGGCCCAGACGCTGGTCCAGCAGCGCGAGGTGCCCGGGGTGCTGGTCGACGTACTGGACCGGCTGCCCGCCCCGTACGGGCTGGTGCGGTACGGGGTCGCACCGGACCACGAGAAGATCAAGTCGCTGCAGGGCAGCCTGCGCACCGTGCTGGAGGACGAGCGGATCCGCTTCCTCGGCAACGTCGAGGTCGGCGGGACCGCCCTGCCCGCGCAGCGGCTGCTGGAGCTGTACCACGCGGTCGTGTACTGCGTGGGCGCGGCGCGGGACCGGATGCTGGGCATCCCCGGCGAGGAACTGGCCGGGGTGCACTCCGCGACGGCCTTCGTGTCCTGGTACAGCGGGCATCCGGACGCCGCCGCCGAGGCCTTCGGCCTGCCCGGGGTCGACGCGGCGGTGGTGGTCGGGGCGGGCAACGTCGCGGTGGACGTGACCCGGATCCTGGCCCGCGGCACGGCGGAGCTGGCTCCGACGGACATGCCGCAGCCGGCCCTCGGTGCGCTCGCGGACAGCGGGGTGCGCAAGGTCTCCATGGTGGCCCGGCGCGGGCCCTCCCAGGGCAGGTTCACCACGAAGGAACTGCGCGAACTGGGCACGCTGCCGGGCGTGGACATCGGGGCGGACCCGGCGGAGCTGGCGCTGGACCCGATGTACGCCGACCCGGGCGCGGCCGCCGCACTGCCGGCGGTGGCGCGGCGCAACCTGGAGGTGCTGCGCGGCTGGGCCGACGAGGAGCCCGGCCGGGAACCGCGCCGCATCGCGCTGCGGTTCTATCTGCGCCCGGTGGAGATCCTCGGCGGGCCCGGTGGCCGCGTCGCCGGGGTGCGCTTCGAGCGGACCGCCCCGGACGGGCACGGCGGGGTGACCGGGACGGGCGTCCACGAGGACGTCGGGGCGCAGCTGGTGCTGCGCTCGGTGGGGTACATGGGCGTCCCGCTGACGGGGTTGCCGTTCGACCCGGCGAGGGGCACGGTTCCGCACGCCGCGGGGCGGGTGCTGCGCGCGGGCCGGGCCTCGGTCGGCGAGTACGTGGCGGGCTGGATCAAGCGGGGCCCGACCGGAGTGATCGGAACGAACCGTCCGTGCGCGAAGGAGACCGTGTCCTCACTGCTCCAGGACGCGGGTGCGCTGGCCCGGCGCGAGCTGCCGGACGACCCGCTGGCCGCCCTGCGGGCGGCGGGCCTGCACCCGGTGGAGTGGCCTG
Source organism: Streptomyces sp. NRRL S-378 (assembly GCF_000720645.1). NCBI lineage: Bacteria > Bacillati > Actinomycetota > Actinomycetes > Kitasatosporales > Streptomycetaceae > Streptomyces > Streptomyces sp. NRRL S-378. The sequence continues at coordinate 43,329 of NZ_JOBX01000022.1, read as the reverse complement.
GCTGGCTGGCCATCGAGTCGGCCGAGGAGGATCTGGGCCGCTCCCTGGGCCGACGCACCGTCAAGATCCCGGACTGGACCGGCCTGTTGGACGCGGCGGGCGCGGACCCGGCGTAGGCGGCCCTCCCCCGGCCTCCGGCTGGTCGTCCCTCCGCGGACGTGCGTCCGGGTGCCGTCCGGCCGGACCTGCCCCGTCCGGGGAGCGTGGCCGTGCCGCCCCGGGTGCGCGGGGGCGGGGGGCGCGGGTGCGCGGGCCGGTCATGTCGCCGGAAGGCCCGGAGCGGCTACGGCCTGCCGGTGAACCGCGGTGTCCGAACCCCTGGTCCGCACCGAGGAGACCACCGCCGAAGGCGTGCCGGTGACCGGCGACGGCACCCCCGCGGCCGTGACCGGCGGTGGGACCGCCGGACCCGCGGTCAGGTGGACGCGAGCCGCTCCGCCTCGGCGGCTGCCGCCGTCAGGACGCTGTCGAGGAGGCCCGGGAACAGGGCCTCCAGGTCGTCGCGGCGCAGGGCGTTCAGTTTGGTGGTGCCGCGGTAGGCCTGGCGTACGACACCGCTCTCGCGCAGGACGCGGAAGTGGTGCGTGGTCGTGGACTTGGTGACCGGCAGGTCGAAGTGCGAGCAGGCCAGGTCGTCCGCCGAGGCGGCGAGGTCCAGGACGATGGAGAGCCGCACCGGGTCGGAGAGCGCGTGCAGCACGCCCTCCAGGCGGATCTCGGCCGCCTCCGGGTGGGCCAGGGTGCGGGAGGTGTCCCGATCCGTCATGTCCCTGCTCCGCTCACTCGGCTTGGTCCGGCCCCCATGGTACGAGAGGTGTCGAAGGAGTCGTGCGCGTCGCGGGAACCGGCGGGAGCGGCCGGTGCGGCCGCGGCCCGGGGCCGCGGCCGCACAGCCGTCACCAGGACCGGTGGTACTGCTCGGGCGTCCGGATCGACGCGCCGAGCTCTTCGGCGGCGCGGCGGGCCCAGAAGGGGTCGCGCAGCAGTTCGCGGCCCAGCAGGACCGCGTCGGCCTCGCCGTTGGCCAGGATCTTCTCGGCCTGCTCCGGTTCGGTGATCAAGCCGACGGCGGCCACCGGGAGGGTCGTCTCGGCCTTCACCCGGGCGGCGAACGGCACCTGGTAGCCGGGGCCGACCGGGATGGTCACCCCGGGAGCGAGGCCACCGGTGGAGACGTCGAGGAGGTCCACGCCGTGCTCCTGGAGGAGCCGGGCCAGGCGCACGGTCTCGTCGGCGGTCCAGCCCTCCTCCTCCAGCCAGTCGGTGGCGGAGATCCGGAAGAGGAGCGGGAGTTCCTCGGGCCACACCGCCCGGACGGCGTCGACGACCTCCAGGGCGAAGCGGGTCCGGTTCTCGAAGGATCCGCCGTAGGCGTCGGTGCGCCTGTTGCTGTGCGGGGAGAGGAACTCCCCGATGAGGTAGCCGTGGGCGCCGTGGATCTCGACGACCTCGTAGCCCGCCGCGAGGGCCCGCCCGGCGGCGGCCGCGAACTGGCCGGTGATCTCGGCGATCTCATCGACCGTCAGCTCGTGCGGGACGGGGTGGCCCTCGGCGAACGGCACGGCGCTCGGGGCGACCGGCCGCCAGCCGTGCGCGTCGGGGCCGACCGGCGCGCCGCCGGTCCAGGTCCGGTCCGTGGACGCCTTGCGGCCGGCGTGGGCGATCTGGATGCCTGGGACGGTCCCCCGGGCCTTGAGGAAGCCGGTGATCCGGCGCAGGGCCTCGACCTGGGTGTCGTTCCAGATGCCGAGGTCGTACGGGGAGATGCGGCCCTCCGGGGAGACCGCGGTGGCCTCCTGGATGATCAGGCCGGTCCCGCCGGTCGCGCGGGCGGCGTAGTGGGCGAAGTGCCAGTCGCCGGCGACGCCCGCGTCCGGCCCGAAGGCCTCGGCGCTGTACTGGCACATCGCGGCCATCCACACGCGGTTCGGGATGGTGACCGACCGCAGGGTGCAGGGCTCGAACAGGGCGGCGAAAGTGGCGGGTACGGCGGGGGCAGCACTCATCGGGGCTCTCCAGAGGTCACCGGGCGCGCCGGGATCGGCGGCTAAGTACGAGACTCACCATACTACGAACCTCCTCGTACTACGAGACCTCTCGTACAAGTGCGTCGAGCTCGGCCCGCAGCGCCCCGGTCAGCGCCGCCAGGTCCGGAACCGCGGCCGCGTCGGCGACCAGGCCGTAGTGGACCGTCCCCTTGTAGGTGGAGACCGCGACCGCCAGCGACTGGCCGCGGGCCAGCGGGGCGAGCGGGTAGACCTCGTGGACCCGGCTGCCGCCCAGGGAGAAGGTGAGGCCGGGCAGCGGGACGCTGGTGACGAGGATGTCGTAGAGCAGCCGGGCCGCCTGGGCGACCAGGGGCCCGCCGAGCCGGTGGCCGAGCGGGTGGACGTGGTCCGCGAGCAGGGCGACGGCCCCGGCGCCCCGGGCGGGCCCGGCGTCCTTGTTGCGGTCCATGCCCATGCGTACGCGGTCCAGCCGCCGCAGCGGGTCGGGCTCGGCGAGCGGCAGCCGGAGCAGGTAGCCGGAGAGCCGGTTCCCGGCGCCTTCGCCGTCCCGGGGTCCGCGGCGGCGTGACACGGGGATCAGGGCCCGCGGTCCGGCGCCCAGGGGTTCGGGGTCGCCGCGCCCGGCCAGCCAGCGCCGCAGGGCGCCCGCGACCAGGGTGATCAGCACGTCGTTGACGGTGCCGCCGGCCCCCTTGCGGATCAGGTTGACCTCGTCGAGGTCGAGCGCGAGACCCGCGACGGTACGGCTGCCCGAGCCCGCGGGACCGGCCGTGAGCGCGGCGGGGACCCCGAGCGGCAGCCCGCCGCGGGCCATGGCGGCACCGATCTCCAGGGCCTGGCCGACGCCCTGGACCCTGGCGGCCAGGGCTCCCGGGAGCCGGCTCAGGACGGACCCGGCCCGCTGCCCGGGAACCGGGCGCACCGGGGCCCGCGGCCCGGGGACCTCGTCGAACAGCGCGGCCGCGAGGGCGAGTGCGCCCAGGCCGTCGGCGAGGGCGTGGTGGAACTTGAACAGCACCGCGAAGGAGTCCGGATCCGGCCCGGCCAGGACGTGCGCCTCCCACGGCGGCAGCTCCCGGTCCAGCGGGCGGGCCATCAAGGGGCCGGCGGCCTCGTGCGGGCAGGTCAGGTCCGTGCGGACGAGGTAGACGTGCCGGGCCGGATCGAAGCCGGGGTCCGGCGACCAGGCGGCGGCGCCGAGGGGCAGCAGCACGTCGCGGATCCGGCGGCGCAGGCCCGGGACGGCCGCACAGCGCGCGGTCAGGAGCGCGGCGGCGCGCTCGGCGGCGTCCCCGTCGCCCGGCCCCGGGTGCCCGGGGGTGCGGAAGACGGCGAGGGCGCCGAGATGCATGGGGTGGTCGGCGGATTCCATCCGCCAGAAAGCGAGGTCGAGCGGAGACAGGTACTCGGTGGCCACGTACGTCCTCTCACGCGCGGCAGCAGTGGCTTGAAGTCAACCCACTGCGAACACCCCCATGCAAGGCGCAATCATTTCCGAGCGGTAAATGATCGGTATAGATCATCCGATGTGAGGTGTGCAGCGCCTGCCGGGCCCCTGTCGGTGGGCGGGTGCAGACTGGCCGGGAAGACGCTCCGCGAGGAACGATCCGCCCGCAAGGACGACGAGGTCCGGAGGTGCCGGCCATGGCCGACGTACTGCTGCTCGTGGGGACCCGCAAGGGACTGTTCATCGGCCGTCGCAGGGGCGACGGGCCGTGGGAGTTCGGCGGGCCCCACTTCACCGCCCAGGCCGTCTACGCGGCCGCCATCGACCGGCGCGGCCCGGCCCCCCGGCTGCTGGTCGGCGGGGACAGCACCCACTGGGGTCCGTCCGTCTTCAGCTCCGACGACCTCGGGGCGACCTGGCGGGAACCGGCCAGGGCCGCCGTGAAGTTCCCCCAGGACACCGGCGCCTCGCTGGAGCGGGTCTGGCAGCTCCAGCCGGCCGGGGCCGAGGCCCCCGACGTGGTGTACGCGGGGACGGAGCCGGCGGCGCTGTTCCGCTCGACGGACCGGGGCGAGTCCTTCGAGCTGGTCCGCCCGCTGTGGGAGCACCCGAGCCGCGGCAAGTGGGTCCCGGGCGGCGGCGGCGAGGGCCTGCACACGGTGATCACCCATCCCGGCGACCCGGACGCGGTGACGGTGGCGGTCTCCACCGCGGGGGTGTTCCGGACCAAGGACGGCGGGGCCAGCTGGGAACCGTCCAACCAGGGGGTCTCGGCGGTGTTCCTGCCGGATCCGAACCCCGAGTTCGGCCAGTGCGTGCACAAGATCGCCCAGGACGCCGGTGACACGGACCGGCTGTACCTGCAGAACCACTGGGGCGTCTACCGCAGCGACGACGCGGGCGCCCGCTGGACCGACATCGGCGGCGGGCTGCCCTCCGACTTCGGCTTCGCGGTGGCTGCCCACCCGCACCGTCCGGACACCGCCTACGTGTTCCCGCTCAACGCCGACTCGGACCGGGTCCCGGCAGAGCACCGGTGCCGGGTCTTCCGCACCGAGGACGCGGGCGCCACCTGGGAACCGCTCACGCGCGGGCTCCCGGACTCCGACCACTACGGCACGGTGCTCCGGGACGCACTCTGCACGGACGACGCGGACCCCGCGGGAATCTACTTCGGCAACCGCAACGGCGAGTTGTACGCCAGCCACGACGACGGCGACAGCTGGCAGTTGCTGGCCGAGCACCTGCCCGACGTCCTGTGCGTGCGGGCGGCGACGATCGGCCAGTAGAGTGATCCACCGTGGCAGCACGACCGTTGAACGAGATCGTCGAGCCGGGCTGGGCCCGTGCTCTGGAGCCGGTGGCGACGCAGATCGCCGCGATGGGCGACTTCCTGCGAGCCGAGATCGCGGCGGGGAGGACGTACGTCCCCGCCGGGGCCAATGTGCTGCGCGCCTTCCAGCAGCCCTTCGACGAGGTCAAGGTCCTCATCGTCGGCCAGGACCCCTACCCCACCCCGGGGCACGCGGTGGGACTGTCCTTCTCGGTGGCCCCGGACGTACGGCCGGTGCCGCCGAGCCTGGACAACATCTTCCTGGAGATGCACCGGGACATAGGGACCGGACGGCCCGCCAACGGTGACCTCACCCCGTGGACCCGGCAGGGCGTGCTGCTGCTCAACCGCTCGCTCACGACCGCGCCCCGCCGGTCGAACGCGCACCAGGGCAAGGGCTGGGAGGCCGTCACCGACCAGGCCATCCGCGCGCTGGCCGCGCGGGGCAAGCCGTTGGTGTCCATCCTGTGGGGCCGCGCGGCCCGCAACCTGCGGCCGCTGCTCGGCGACCTGCCGGTGGTGGAGTCCTCGCACCCCTCTCCCAAGTCGGCGGATTACGGCTTCTTCGGCTCCCGGCCCTTCAGCAGGACCAACGAACTGCTGGTCGGCCAGGGATCACAGCCTGTGGACTGGCGCTTGCCGTCCGTCAGTTGAACGTATCTGCAATTCACCGGATAAATACGGACAGATGCGGCACGATAAGGCCCTGCCCGAACACCTTCTTCCGATAAGCCAGTAGCATGCGGCGCCATGAGCTCCCCCACTGGCCCCGCAAATGGCCTGCCCGTACGAATGCCGCGACCCCGCCCGACCGGACGGCACCGCCGGCCCGAGCCCGCGGCTGCGCCCGAGGGCGCGCCCGCGCTGGTGCTCGCCGTGCCCGGTGCGCCTTCGGCCGCCTCGCGGGGGCTCGCGGAAGAGATCATCAGCATCGGCCGCTCCGAGCTGCCGGGCCTCGACGCCCGCATCGGTTTCCTCGAGGGTGACGACGCCTCCGAGTTCCCGTCCCTGTCCGGCGTGCTGAACTCCGTCGCGGCCGACCGGACCGCGCGTGCCGAGTTCGCGCGCGCGGCCGGCCACGAGGTGCCCGAGCAGAGCGGCCCGGACGCCGTGGTCGTCCCGCTGCTGGCCGGCCCGGACAGTGACCTGCTGCGCCGGATGCGCCAGTCGCTGATGGACTCCTCCGCCGCCGCCGAGCTGGCCGACGTCCTCGGCCCGCACCCGCTGCTGGCCGAGGGTCTGCACGTGCGCCTCTCCGAGGCCGGGCTGGCCCGCGCCGACCGCGCCCGCCTCTTCACCGTGACCACCGCCGCCGACGGCATCGTCCTGGCCACCACCGGTGGCGAGGAGGCCGTACAGGCCGCCGGCATCACGGGCATGCTGCTCGCCGCCCGCCTCGCGGTGCCCGTCCAGGCCGCCGCGCTGGACCAGGAGGGCTCGGTGGCCGCGGTCGCCGACCAGCTGCGCCGCGAGGGTTCCACCCAGCTCGCGCTCGCCCCGTACCTGATCGGCCCGGAGGCCGCCGACGGGCTGCTGGACACGGCGTGCAAGGAAGCCGACTGCGCCACCGCCGAGGTGCTCGGCGCCTACCCGGCGCTCGGCAAGCTGGCCGTCGCGCAGTACACCGCGGCTCTGGGGATCCCCCAGGGCTCGCCCGCGCGCTGAACCGCCCGACACGCGCGAAGGCCCCCTACGCCCGGATCTCCCGGCCGGCGGGGGCCTTCGCGCGTCCGGCCCGCCTACGGCCCGCGTCCGGCCCGCGTACGGGACTCAGCCGAGGACCACGCAGGTGGCGGCGGGCACGGCCAGCGAACCGGCCCGGTGCGGCTGCCCGGTCAGCGGGTCCACGTCGAACCAGGTGACGTCGCCCGAGTGCTCGTTGGCCGCGTAGAGGCGGCTGCCCGCGGCGTCCGCGGCGAGGTCCCGCGGCCACGCGCCGCCGCAGTCCACGGTGCCGGTGAGCCGCGGCTTCCCGGGCCCGTCGGCGAGCGACAGGGTGACGAGCACGTCGGCCCCGCGGACGGCCGCCCACACGAACCGCCCGTCGGGGGAGGCCACGACCGCCGAGGGGTACGCCCGTACGGCCCCTGGGGCGCCCGTGGAGGCCACCGAAACCTCACCGACCGGTTCCAGATGCCCCGATGCGCCGTTCCACCGGCAGACGGTCACCTGCGGCTCCAGCTCGTGCAGGACGTAGACGGCGGCGCCCTCCGGGTGGAAGGCCAGGTGGCGGGGTCCCGTACCGGCGCGGAGTGCCGTCTCGGTGTGCACCCGCAGCTCGCCCGTGACCGCGTACGGTACGCAGACCCGGACCGAATCGGTGCCCAGGTCGACGCTGAGCACCCAGCGGCCGGTCGGGTCGGGCAGCACCTGATGGGCGTGCGGCCCGTCCTGCCGGGCGGTGTCGGGGCCCGAGCCCCGGTGCGCGAGGACGCGGGCCGGTCCGCCGGGTCTGCCGTCGGCGGCCAGCGCGAGGCTGCTGACGCTGCCCGAGGTGTAGTTGGCGGTGAACAGGCGGCGCCCGGAGACGCTGACGTGGGTGGGGCCGGAGCCGCCGACGCGCACGGGCGCGCCCAGCGCCGCGAGCCCCCCGGCGGTGGGCCGGAAGGCCGCCACCTCGCCCCGCTCGGTCTCGCTCACCGCGTAGAGGACGCCGGTGTCCCGAGCCAGGGCGAGGTACGACGGATCCTCGGCGGTGGCGACCGAGAGCGGGGTCAGCGCCCCGGTCTTCGGATCCACGGCCGCGATGGTCACACCGCGGCCGCCCCCCGAGGTGAAGGAGCCGATGTAGGCCCGGTGTTCGCCGCTTCGGTCCGTGCTGTCCGCGCCGCCCACAGGAAACCCCTCTCACCGCTGTCGGATCCGTTCGGAGCCGACGGTAACAGAAGGTCTAGACCAAATCCCGGCCCCGGGCCCGTTCCTGCGCGCCGGGGTGGTGGACGTACGCCGTGCTGCTGGGGCGGTCCTCGTAGGTGCGGTGGAAGACCGGGGTCGCCGCGCCGGACATCGGCGGCACGATCCAGGACCAGTCCGCGCCCACCTCGCGGCCCTTGCGCTCCTCGCGTTCCATGTGGGAGAGGAAGCGGCGGGACTCGGAGTGGTGGTCGGCGATGGTCACGCCCGCGCGGTCGAAGGAGTGCAGGACCGCCCGGTTGAGCTCGACCAGGGCGCGGTCCTTCCACAGCGAGCGGTCGCTGGAGGTGTCCAGGCCCAGGCGGCGGGCGACGGCGGGCAGGAGGTTGTAGCGGTCGGTGTCGGCGAGGTTGCGCGCACCGATCTCGGTGCCCATGTACCAGCCGTTGAACGGCGCGGCCGGGTAGTGGATGCCGCCGATCTCCAGGCACATGTTGGAGATGGCGGGGACGGCGTGCCAGCGCAGGCCCCAGTCCGCCCAGCCGTCGCCGTCGGGGTGGACGATCGGGACCTCCAGGACGGCGTCCGCGGGGGTGTCGAACCACCGCGGCTTGTCGTCGACGCCCTGGACCACCAGTGGGAGGAGGTCGAAGGGGGTGCCGGCGCCGCCGGACCAGCCGACCTGGAGCAGGGCCTCGGTGAGCGGGGCGTTGCGGGCGTCGCCGACGGTTATGGACGGGTGGTCGCCGTATCCCGCGTACCGCACCAGCTGCTCGCTCCAGATCACGGGGCCGGGCCGGTCGGGGGCCTCCGGGGCGAAGACCGTGATGGTGGGCCTCACCCGGCCGCCGTTGGTCGCCTCGCGCAGGTGGTCGAAGCACTCTGCGGCGATGGCGTCGGCGTCGGTGAGCCCGCGGCGGTCACGTACCCGCAGCGAGTTCCAGTAGAGCCTGCCTATGCAGCGGTTGCTGTTGCGCCAGGCCACGCGCGCCCCGTGGACCAGCTCCTCGGGCGTGTGCACATAGGTACCGGTGTCCGCGAGTTCCGCCCTCACGGCGGCGAGCCGGGCGCGCGGATCACCCGCGCCGGCGTTCTCCCTGTGGAAGAGTCGGATGAACTCCTCGGCCGCCTGCCACACCTGTGCGGTGGTGGAGCGCTGTTGAAGAATTTCCATTCCGGCGGGTTACCCCCTGTCCGACCAGATCCACCCTGTACGTGCCGGATGAATGTGCAGTAAACAATTACCCGTTGTACCTGCCGCAGGTCAGCGGCGTATCGCATGGGCTTCCGGAGCACTCGTCCGGGTGATCCTGGAGGATCGGACTGCGGACAGGGGGCACGGAGACGTAGGATCCGGCGCGCCGCGGGAGTTGGCGTGTCGTCAGACGGTCCGGCGCGCGCGGGTCAGCCGCAGGGGCGGCTCATGAACAGCGCCTGCTCGCCGGCGGAGGGCGTGCCCCCGTACAGGGCGGTGTCGAGGCCGCAGAAGGCAAACCCCATGCGCCGGTAGGCGTGCACGGCGGGGGCGTTGACCGAGCTGACCTCGAGCCAGAGGTGCTCCGCGCCCCGCTCGCGGGCGAACTCCGCGGCGTGCTCCATCAGTGCGCTCCCGATCCCGCGGCCGCGGTGACCGGGCGCGACCTCGATGTCCTCGATCGTCAGCCGCCGGTTCCACGCGGCGTAGCCGACGGCGGCGAACCCGCAGAGCTCGCCGCCGTCGAGGGCCACGAAGGTGCGGGTGTCCGCGTCCACGTCGGGGCCCCGGACGCCGGCGAACCCCTGCTCGTCGTGCTCCTCGGGCGGGAACACCTTGTGCACGGGCGGGTCCACGGGGACCTCGCGGAGCAGGAAGCCGGAGCCGTCGCCGGACGCGGCGACCTCGAAGACGGTGGAGGTGCTGAAGGAGCTGTCCAGGGCCTCGATGGCGGCCGCGTCCTCGGGGCGGGCGAGGCGGTAGACGATTTTGTCGGCCGGGGCGTGTGCGGTGGTCATGAGGTCCACCGTACGCAAAAAATCCCCCGGCCGAATTCGCTGCCGAGGGAGGAGGAGGCGTATATTGAATAGTTCGCAACTTCGCTTTGAGCGAGAGCGCACAAAAGCTTACGAGGACACTGTATCGCGGCAGGAGTGCAATTGTCAACCGAGGAATTCCGGAAAGAGCAGCAATTCGTCACCGACCTCTATCGGCGCCTCGACGACCTGCGCGACCAGGCCGAACAGGCGGTCGAAGGGGCATTGCGCGACGTCGGAACGGGCTTTCAGGCGCGCCTGGAACGCGATGTCCTGGTGGCCGAGCAGTCGGGTCTGCTGTCCGCCCTGAATGCCGGTGAGAACGGCCTGTGTTTCGGGCGCCTGGAGTTCTCCGACGGCCGCGACCACCACATCGGACGCATCGGGATCCGCGCCGACGACACGGAACGCACCCCGCTGGTCCTGGACTGGCGGGCCGAGGTCGCCCGCCCCTTCTACCTCGCCACCGGGCACACCCCCATGGGGCTGCGCCGCCGTCGCCACATCAGCAGCCGGGGCCGGGTGGTCACCGCCCTGCACGACGAGATCCTCGACCTGACCGACGCGGAGCGCACCGGCCACGAGGGGGCCGACGCCGACGCGGTCCTGCTGGCGGCGCTCGACGCCGCCCGCACCGGCCGCATGCACGACATCGTACGGACCATCCAGGCCGAGCAGGACCGGATCATCCGCTCCACCCACCGCGGGGTGCTGGTGGTCGAGGGCGGACCCGGCACCGGCAAGACCGCGGTCGCGCTGCACCGTGCCGCGTACCTGCTGTACGCCCACCGCGAGCTGCTCGCCAGGCGCGGCGTGCTGATCGTGGGGCCGGGGCCGGCGTTCCTGGGCTACATCGGCGGGGTGCTCCCGGCACTCGGGGAGACGGGTGTGCTGCTGTCCACGCCGGGCGAACTGTTCCCGGGGGTCCACGCCACCGGCACCGACCGTCCCGGGGCGGCCGCGGTGAAGGGCCGCGCCGCGATGGCGCAGGTCCTCGCCCGGGTCGTGGCCGACCGGCAGTGCCTGCCGGAACACGTGCCGGCCGGCAGCGGCGAGGAGTACGACACCGTCCCCGAGGCCGCGCTGGAGATCGACCACGACGACTACGGGACCCTGCTGCTGGACCGCACGATGGCCCACGAGGCGCGGGACCGGGCCCGGGCCACCGGGCTGCCGCACAACCGGGCGCGGCCCGCCTTCGCCTTCCGGATCGTCGACGCGCTCACCGCGCAGCTCGCCGACCGGCTGGGGGCCGATCCGTACGGCGGTCCGAACCTGCTCGGCCCGGACGACGTGGCCCAGCTCGGCAAGGAGATCGCGACGAGCGCCGCCGTGCACGCGGCGATCGACTCGCTGTGGCCGTCCCTCACCCCGCAGCAGCTGATCACCGACTTCCTGGCGGAGCCCACGCACCTGCCCGAGGACGAGGCCCGGCTGATCCGCCGCGCACCCTCGGCCAGGCCCGACTGGACCCCGGCCGACGTTCCGCTCCTGGACGAGGCGGCCGAACTGCTCGGGGAGGACGACAGCGCGCTGCGCGCCGCCGAGGAGCGGCTGAGGCAGCGGCGCATCGCCTACGCACAAGGGGTGCTGGACGTGTCCGCGGGCTCGCAGTCCTACGAGTTCGAGGACGAGGAGAACGAGTACCTCGCGGCGCACGACATCATCGACGCCGAGCGGATGGCGGAGCGCCACGAGGAGGCCGACCACCGCAGCACCGCCGAGCGTGCCGCGGCGGACCGCACCTGGGCCTTCGGGCACGTCATCGTGGACGAGGCGCAGGAGCTGTCGGAGATGGCGTGGCGGCTGCTGATGAGGCGCTGCCCGGCCCGTTCGATGACGCTGGTCGGCGATCCGGCGCAGACCGGCGACGAGGCGGGCTGCGGGTCCTGGGAGCGGATCCTGGCGCCGTACGTCGGCGACCGGTGGGAGCTGGTCCGGCTCGGGGTCAACTACCGCACGCCGGCCGAGATCATGGAGGTGGCGGCGGCCGTGCTGCGCGAGCGCGATCCCGGCTTCGAGCCGCCGCGTTCGGTACGGGCCACCGGAGTGCGGCCGTGGGCGCGGGCGGCCGACGACCTCGCCGGGGCGGTCGCGGAGGCCGTGCGGCGGGAGCGGCCCGCCGAGGGGCGGCTCGCGGTGATCGCGCCGCGGGATCTGCAGGGGGCACTGGTGGCCGCACTGCCGCAGGTACGGGAGGGCGCGGAGCCCGATCTGACCCGGGAGGTCGTCCTGCTGGATCCGCGCCAGGCCAAGGGACTGGAGTTCGACACGGTGATCGTGGTGGAGCCGGCCGGCTTCGGGCCGAGCGACCTGTACGTGGCGCTGACCCGGGCCACCCAGGCGCTGGGGGTGGTGCACACCCCCGGCCGGCTGCCCGCGGAGGGGACGCCGGCCTGGGGCGCTCTGCTCAGGCGCTGATGACGAACGGCGCCTTGGGGTCGCTGCCCAGGGGGGTGGCCAGTTCGGTCAGGGCCCGCTCCAGACCCTGGAGGTGGGCGAGCGCGGGTTCGGTGGGGGCGGCGGACGGGGCGGTGGCGCCGGTGGCCGCGGGCCCTTCGTGTTCCCGCTCGCCGGCGGTCAGCGCCTGCACAGCCGCCTCGACGCGCCAGCAGGCGGCGGCGAGGCGGGCGTCGTGGCCGGCGTCCGGGTCGGCGGCGACGGTCACCAGGCCGCGCACCTCGCGGGCGCAGTCGTCCAGCAGGGCGATGACCTGGCCGGCGCGGGCCTTGCGCGCACGGAACGGGCTGAGCGGGTGGACCAGCGGGGCGAGCGCCATCCGGACCCGGGCCAGCAGGGTCTCCAGCTCCGCGGCGTGCGGGGCGGGGTCCGCCGTCGGGGAGCCGGCGAGGCGGGCGGTGGCCTGGGCGGTGGCGGCGTGCACGCAGTGCAGGGCGCGCTGGATCCACGCGTCGTTCGTGGCGTGGGTGGTGACCGGCAGGACGAGGACGACGGCCAGCGCGGCGCACACGGCGCCCACGGCCGTCTCCTCGAGGCGGAGTACGAGCAGGCCGGGGTCCAGCACGCCGAGCAGGCCGTAGAGCAGCCCGGCCATCAGCGTGACCGCGAGGATCATCCAGCTGTAGGAGACGGCGGCCGTGTAGAAGATCCCGAAGACGCAGGCGGCGACGAGGAGGGCGGTGGGCAGGGGCGCGCCGTCCAGCGGGATGGCGATCAGTACGCCCGCGGCCACGCCGACGACGGTCCCGAGCACCCGGCGGAAGCCGCGGACCAGGGTCTCGCCCCGGGAGGCGGTGTTGACGAAGATCCACCAGGCGGTGCCGACGGCCCAGTACCAGCGGTCCTCGGAGAGCACCTGGCCGACGGCGAGGGCGACGGCGCAGGCGGCCGTCGCCTGGAAGGCCTGGCGGGTCGTGTGCCGGGCCAGGCCGTTGCCGGGCAGCGGCGCGGGGGCGGCGGGCGGTGGGGTGCGCCGTTCGATGGGCCAGAGCAGGAACCGTACGGCCGCGGCGGCGCCGAGGGCGAGGCCCACGGCGGCGTACAGCTCGGGGAGCTGGCCGGGGAGGGCGTGCAGGAACTGGGTGATGAAGAAGTTCATGAACGCGAAGATCCCGAGCGCGTGCCCGCGCGGGCCCCAGCGGCGGGCGTAGACCCCGCAGAAGACGACGAGCACGAACGCGGCGTCCCGCAGGGGGGTCACCCCGTGCAGGGCGGTGGCGAGGGCCAGGACGGGGAATCCGGCGGCGGGCAGCAGAGCGGTGGTGACGGCCTGGCGGCGCACGGTGGCGTCGGTGACGGTGAAGAGCGCGAGCAGGGCCGCCAGTCCGCCGGTGATGGAGGCGGTCAGGGACAGACCGCACAGTTCGGCGAGGGCGACCGCGGTGGCGACGCCGATCACGGCGCGGGCCGACGTCCTGAGCCTCAGGCGCCCCGGATCCGGAGCTACGAACATCCTCTTCACAGCGGTGTGCCGCCCCCCTGCAGTGGTGCGCGCCGGTCCGGCGCCGCCCGGGGTGGTGGGCGGCGGACGGGCACGGCGAAGGCGCCGCGCTCCGGAACCGGCCTCGTTGCCGTCCGGCGCTGCGCGGCGCCGTAAGTACATGGATACGCCACAGATAAGCACCTGGAGGCCCACTGGCTCAACTCGAGCCGGGTGGGGTGGTCCATTGGCCTGGTTACCGAAGGGTTCCGTCTGCCATGGGGCTGCCAACGGACCAGTCCGGGCCGATGCCTGCGGAGCGTGGCCGCACGGCTCTCGTCCGTACGACCACGCACTGTTATCGTGCAGCGACCCGGAAGACGTACGGAAGGGGGCCGGCGTTGACGCGTACAGCGGAGTCCGGGGAGGCCGAGGCGTTCAGCCGGGCCGCCGTGGCGGTCTTCCGGTTGAACGGGCGGTTCACCGCGGCCGTCGACCGGCTGGCCCTGTCGTCCGGTCTCAGTACGGCACGCTGGCAGGTCCTCAGCGCGGTGACGGAGGAGTCCCTGTCGGTCTCCGAGGTGGCCCGGCGGGTGGGGACCACCCGGCAGAGCGTCCAGCGCATAGCGGACCTGCTCGTCCGCCAGGGCCTCGCGGTCTACCTGGACAATCCGGCGCACCGCCGGGCGAAACTGCTCGCCGCCACCGAGCGGGGCGCGGCGGCGAAGCGGGAGATCGACTCCTGCCTGGACGGGCTCGCCCGGCACCTGTGCGAGAGCCTGGGCGGTGAGGAGGAGGTGCACCGGACGGCCGAAATGCTGCGGGGTTTGTCGGGCGCACTCGCCTCGGCCGGCGCCGGCGACTCTCCGTGAGGGGCGTTCCCCGCGCTACCGCTATACGGACAAGGTGGCCTGAAACAGCCGCTGTTTTTCCCAAGAGTTGACTGCACCGAGGAATCGTCTTTGCGGTACCGTTCGCGCCTGACCGGGGTTTCAAAGGCGGGGGACCTGTTGAATCGGTTTGTCTTCAGACTGTTGGGGCCACTGCTCGTCCAGGCCGACGACGGCCCCTTGCGCATCAACGGCCGGCGCCAGGCGACGGTCCTCGCGATGCTGGTGCTCTATGCCGACCGGGTCGTCTCGGTGGACACCCTGGTGGACGCCGTCTGGCCGGATTCCCCTCCCGCGACGGCACGGAACCAGATCGCCATCTGCGTGGCCACCCTGCGCAAGACCTTCAAGCAGGCCGGCGTGACCGATCTGCTGATCACCTCTCCCCCGGGCTACCTGCTGGCCAAGGGCGAGCACCGCGTCGACGTCCAGGAATTCCTGGAGCGGGCCGACCAGGGCCGGGACGCCGCCCGGCACGGCCGCACCGAGGAGGCCTGCACGCTCTTCGAGGAGGCGCTGAGCATCTGGCGGGGCTCGGCGCTCGACGAGACGCCCGGTTCCCGCCTGGAGGCGGAGGCGACGCGCCTGGAGCAGATGAGGCTCACGCTGGTGGAGGAGCGCGCGGGGCTGATGCTGCAGCTGGGCCGGCACCGCGCGCTCATCGGCGAACTCACCGAACTGGTGTCCCGGCACCCGCTGCGCGAGCAGTGCCGCGAGCACCTCATGCTCGCCCTGTACCGGTCGGGCCAGCGCGCCGAGGCACTCGACGTGTTCCTGCACGGCCGCCGGTTACTGACCGAGCAGCTCGGGATCGAACCCGGTCCGGGGCTGAGGCAGTTGCACGAGCTGATCCTGCGGGACTCACCGGAGCTGACCCGCCCTCCGGCCGTACTCGCCCCCGCACCGGCCGCCGTGCACACGATCCCGGCGCAGCTCCCGGCCGGAGTCATGGCGTTCACCGGGCGGCAGCACGAGATGGCTTCGCTGGACCGGCTGCTGAAGGAGCCGTACAACCCCCACACCCCGGCACTGGCGACGATCGTGGGTGTGGGCGGGGTGGGCAAGACGGCGCTGGCGGTCCACTGGGCGAGCCAGGTCGCCGACCAGTTCCCCGACGGCCAGCTCTTCGCCGATCTGCGCGGCTACGACGAGGAGCAGGCGCCGGTGTCCCCCGCCGCCGTGCTCGACCGCTTCCTGCGCGCCCTCGGGATCGCCGCACCCCAGGTCCCGGCGGATCCCGACGAGCGGGCCTCACTGCTGCGGAGTCTGCTCAGCACCCGCAAGACGCTGATCGTCCTGGACAACGTACGGTCCTTCCACCAGCTCAGACCGCTGCTGCCGGGCGGCGGACGCAGTGTGGTGCTGGCCACCAGCCGGGAGAACCTGGGCGACCTGACCGGGGACTACACGGCGCTCAGCATCCGGCTGCGGATGCTGGAGCCGACCGAGGCGACGGCCCTGCTGATCAAACTGGCCGGGGCGGACCGGTTCGGCAGCGACCCGGTGGCGGTGGAGCAGCTCGGCGCGCTGTGCGACTGCCTGCCGCTGGCGCTGCGGATCGCCGGTGCCCGGCTGGCGGCCAAGCCCAGCCTGAGCGTGCGGAGCCTGGTGGAGCGGCTGCGCGACCACCGGTCCCGGCTCGACGTGCTGAGCCCGGGCGAGGGCGGGGTGCGCGCGGGCTTCCGGCTCACCTACCGGGACCTGCCGCCGGAGGCGGCCCGCATGTACCGGCGGCTCGGGCTGCTGCGCACGGCGGACTTCGCCGCCTGGGCGGGGGCGGCCGTACTGGACACCAGCGTGTGGCACGCGGAGGAGCTGATCGACCACCTGGTCGACGCCCAGCTCCTGGAGGTGGCGGAGGCGGCACCGGGCCGGGCGGCCCGCTACCGGTTCCAGGACCTGCTGCGGCTGTTCGCCCGGGAGCGGGCGGAGTCGGACGAGCCGGAGGAGGAGGCGGACGCCGCGCTGGAGCGGGCCTTCGGGGCCTGGCTCTGGCTGGCCGAGGAGGCGCACCGGCGGATCGACGGACGGGAGTTCCCGGTGGGCCGGCCGGCGGCACCCGCCCCCGCCTTCCTGGGCGAGATCGCCGACGAGCTGCTGGGCTCGCCGATGGACTGGTTCGAGTCGGAGCGCACCGCCGTGACGGACGTGGTGGCGCAGGCGGCGGAGACGGGCCGGGCCGGCTACGCCTGGATGCTGACCGAGAGCGCGGTGCCGCACTTCGAGACCAAGAACTACCTGGAGGACTGGCAGCGCAGCGCCGAGCAGGCCCTGGCCTCCGCCCGGCGGGCCGGCGACGAGCCCGGCGAGGCGACGATGCTGCGGCTCCTGGGGTCGCTGGCGATCTACCAGCGGCGCTACGAGCAGGCCGAGGGCTGGAACATGGCCGCGCTGCGACTGCTGCGCAACAGTGGCGACCTCGGCGGGGCGGCGCTCGCCCAGCGGAACCTGGCCATGTGCGCGCGGTTCCAGGGCGACTGGGAGCGGGCGCTGGAGTACTGCGAGGCGGCGCTCGGCGGTTTCCACGCTTCCGGGGACATCGGGAACGAGGCCCATCTGCTGGGTTTCCAGGCGCAGATCGAGCTGGACCGGGGCAACGTGGGCGGCGCGCTGCCGCTGGCGCAGGAGGCGGTGGCGCTGAGCCGGCGCACCGGATCGGTGCGGGCGGAGGCCCAGAGCGTGTACCGGCTGGCCGAGGTGCGGCTGCGCGCGGGGGATCTCGGGGAGGCCGCCGAGGCGTTCGGCGCCGTGCTGCGGCTGACCCGCGGCGAGGGCGACCGGGTCGGTGAGGCCCACGCCCTGCGGGGCCTCGGCCAGACGCAGTGGAGCCAGGGCCTGCTGCAGGCGGCGGGGGACACGCTGCAGCAGGCCCTGGAGATCACCGATGAGCTGGCGGACCGGTTCCTGTACGCCCGGGTGGAGACGGACCTCGGGTGCGTGGACGCTCTCGGGGGCCGCCGTGCGGAGGCGGCGGAGAGGTTCCGGCGGGCCTGTGCCGCCTTCGGCGAGGTCGGCGCGCAGCCCTGGCGGGTACAGGCGGGGCGGCTGCTGACGGCCGTGCAGGGTGCGGAGGGCGAGCCGGGCGGTGGGGGGCCCGGAGGGCTGCCGCATCGTTCCTTCACTCCGGAGGAACTGACGGCCCTGCTGGCGCATCCGGCGAACTGAGACCCGTCCGGTACGGATCGGGCCGCGGCGGCGACGGCGGAATGCGCGGACGTACGGTTCTGCGGTGGTTCGGTGCTGCGGTGCAGCGGTGGTTCGGCGCTGCGGTGCAGTGGGACCGAAGCCGTACGGGACTGCGGTCGTAAGGGAGGGCTTGCGGTGCGGGCCGCCCGTCCCCCGGACGGTCAGCCCCAGGGCATGTCGCCGTCGGTACCGGCGGAGCCCGGGTGCGAGGGGTGCAGCGGCTTGACGACTCCCCAGGGCATGTCGTCCGCCTGGACGCTGGTGCCCGCCTGCGCCGTGACGGCCGTGGCGGCCCCCGTGCCCACGAACATCCCCGCAAGAACGACCAGGCAAGCGGCCGTCGTCTTCGCCGTCCGGGTGCTGCGCATCTCGGATTCCCCTCTCGGTGGATCATCTCTGCCGCTCGCTGCGGCACGAATGGAACAGTAGGGACGGCTCCTTTCTCTTCCGTGTTCCATCGATTTCATGACCCGAGCCCCCCGCGAAATCGCCACGATATCGAGGGGACAACGCACTCCTCTAGCTTCGTTCGAAGATTCTTCTCAGGAATCACGGATGGGGCGGTACATGGAATTCCGAGTGCTCGGGCCAGTAGAGGTACGGCGGGACGGCCACCGGGTCGCGTTCTCCGGGGCGAAGCTGCACACCGTGCTCGCGGCGCTCCTCCTGGCCCGCGAAGAGGTGGTGTCGGACGACCGGCTGTGCCGGCTGCTGTGGGGCTGGGCGCCCCCGGCCACCGTCAGCGCACAGCTCTACACCTATATTTCACGCCTGCGCAAGATTCTCGGCGACGACGTCGCGATCGATCGCAGACCGCCGGGATATGCCATGAGCATCGGTAATGCGACCGTCGACCTGAACGAATTCGAGAAGCTGGCGCTCGGCGGCCGCGAGGCATTGATCAAAGAGGACTACGAGAGCGCCGCTGAGCTGCTGCGCGACGCCCTGGCCCGGTGGAACGGCCAGCCGTTCGCCAACGCCACGGAATACCTCGCCGACGCCGAGGCCCCGCGGCTGAGCGAGGCGCGCGCCGTGACCCTGGAGCACCGCATCGCCGCGGACCTCGCCCTCGGCCGGCACGAGCAGATCACCGGTGAGCTCACCGGTCTGGTCTCCGAGTTCCCGTTGCGCGAGCGCATCCGGTGCCAGCTGATGACCGCCCTGTGCCGGTCCGGGCGGCAGGCGGACGCCATCCACCTCTACCACCACGGGCGCGCGGTGCTCGCGGACGAGCTGGGGGTCAACCCCGGGGAGGAGCTCCAGGCCACCTACCGGGCGCTGCTGGACGGCACCCTCGACCGGCGGCCGGCCTCCGTCCCGGCCGTACGGGCGGGCGCCCGGCCGCGGGTGTCCGGCCCGTCGGCCGGGGCACCGGCGATGCTGCCCCCGGACACCGTCGACTTCACCGGCCGGGGGCCGGAGCTGGACCTGGTGTGCCGCGCCCTGGCACCCGACGGGCAGGGCTCCGGCCGCCCCCGCCGGGTCCTGGTCACCGGCATGGCGGGGCTGGGCAAGACCGCGCTGGCCGTCCACGCCGCCCACCGCTGCCAGCGGCACTTCCCCGACGGACAGTTGTACGCCGACCTGCGCGCCGCGGACGGCACCCCGCGGCACCCGGCCCGGGTGCTGCGCCGTCTGCTGCGGGCGCTGGGTCCGATGGACGACGTACCGGCCGCCGACGACCAGGACCAGCTGGTCCGCCTCTACCGCGAGCGGACCCGGGGCCGGCAGTTGCTCATCGTGCTGGACAACGCCTCGGGGGCGGCCCAGTTGGGGCCGCTGCTGCCCAACACCCCGGAGCCGGCCGTCCTGGTGACCGGGCGTACGGCCCTGCCCACCGTGGCCGGGGCGCACACGGTGGCCCTCGCGCCCCTGGAGCCCCGGGACTCGCTGGAACTGCTCGCCGCCGCGGCCGGTCCCGCCCGGGTGGCGGCCGCGCCGTGCGCGGCGAACGCGATCGTCGAGCACTGCGCCGGCCTGCCGCTGGCGCTGCGGATCGTCGGCACCCGGATCGCGGCCCGGCCGCACTGCACCCCGGACCGGCTCGCCCACCGGCTGGCGGATCCCGTCACCCGGCTGCGGGAGCTGCACTCGGGCGACCTGGACGTGCACACCTCCCTGCTGCCGTCCTGGCGTGCGCTGGATCCCGAGGTGCGGGCGGTGTTCCCGGCGCTGGCCGCGCTGGGGCACGGGCCCGGACCCCGGCCGTTCCCAGCCGCCGAGGCGGCGACCGCGCTGGACCTGCCGGAGGCCGAGGCCGAGCGGCTGCTGGAGGCGCTCGCCGACGCGGCCCTGCTGGAGGTCAGCGGCGCGGACGAGTGGGGCCAGCCCTGCTACCTGTTCCACCCGCTCGTACGGCTCTTCGCGCTCTCCCTCGAGGAGGGGCGCCGGTGTCCGGCGGGCCGGCCGGCCGCGCGGGGCATAACCGGCGGCTAACTCACCGCCCCTAGCCTCGCCCTGCCCCCCAGCAGGGCGTCCCGGCCCGTATCCACCCAGGCACGCACAAGCCAACGGCCCGTAACACCGAATGGAGTTGGACCATGACCGAGCTCCTGCCCGCTCGCGCGGACAGTGCCGCGTCCTTCCCGATGACCGAGACGCAGCAGGCACTGATGATCGGGCGAGGCGAAGCCGTCGAGATGGGCGGCATCGGCTGCTACGGATACTTCGAGTGGGAGCGCCCCGGCCTCGACCCGGAGCGGTTCGCCACCGCCTGGCGCAAGGTGGTCGCCCGTCACGACATGCTCCGCGCGATCGGCGGCACGGACGGCACCCAGTGGGTGCCGTCCGACCCGCTGCCCTTCGACATACCGGTCGTCGACCTGCGTCACCTCTCCGCCGGGGCGGCCCGGGAGCACCTCGCCGCGCTGCGCGAGGAGATGAGCCACGTGGTGTTCCCGGTCGGCAGCTGGCCGCTGTTCGACCTGCGGATCTTCCGGCTGGGCGGTCCGGAGGACCTGGGCCGGGTCCACCTGGGGATCGACCTGCAGGTGCTGGACGCCTCCAGTGCCTTCCAGGTCCTCTTCCCCGAGCTGGTCGACCTGTACGAGGACCCCGACGCGGACCTCCCGGAGCCCGGCATCTCCTTCGCCGAGTACGCCCGCTGGCGCGCCGACGCCCTGCCGCACACCGAGGCCTTCCGCGCCGCCCGCGACTACTGGGTGCAGCGTGTGCCCACCCTGCCGCCGGCCCCCTCGCTGCCCGCGGGCGGCTCCGGCGGGGACGCCGGCGAGGTCCGCTTCGACCGCCGCGAGCACCGCCTCTCCCCCGCCGACTGGCAGCGGTTCCAGGAGCGGGCGCGCGGGGCGGGCCTGACCCCGTCGGTGCTGCTCACCGCGGCCTTCGCCGAGGTGGTCCGGACCTGGGCGGAGGAGTCCGACTTCACGATCAACTATCCGGTCTTCCAGCGCCCGGCGGTGCACCCGGACATCACCGGCGTGCTCGGCGACTTCACCAACGCGGTGATGCTCGCCGCCGACGGTTCGGGCGCGACGTTCCTGGACCGTGCGCACGCCCTGCGCGACCAGCTCGCCCGGGACATGGAGCACGGCTCCTTCAACGGCGTGCGCGTGCTGCGGGAGCTGACGCGGCTGCACGGCGTGGGAGCGCAGGCCGGGATGCCCGTGGTCGTCACCAGCCTGCTCGACTACCCGGTGCGCCGGCCCGTCACGGACCTGGGCCACGAGGTGTATTCGATCTCCCAGACCCCGCAGGTGACCCTCGACGTGCAGCTGCGCGAGCTGGCCGGCGAGTTGCGCGTCATCTGGGACTTCGTGGACGGCGCCTTCGCGCCCGGGTTCGTCGACGCCGCCTTCGGTGTGTACGTGGACCTCCTGGAGCGGCTCACCGAGGACCCGGAGAGCCTGCACACCGCGCGCTTCGACCTGATCCCGCCGGCGGAGCGGGAGCTGCGCCGCCGGGTCAACGACACCGCCGGGCAGATCCCGTACACCACCCTGCACGAGCTGTTCGCCCGCCAGGCCGGACTCACCCCCGACGCCGAGGCCGTGGTGGACGCCTCCGGGCGGCGGCTCAGCTACGCCGAACTGGCCGCGTACGCCTGGCGGATCGGGCACACCCTGCGCGAGCACGGGGCGGCGCCCGGCGAACTGGTCGCGGTCGTGATGGAGAAGGGCTGGGAGCAGTACGCCGCCGTGTACGGCATCCTCGCCTCCGGCGCCGCCTACCTGCCGCTGGACGCGTCCGTGCCGCCGGAGCGGCTGCGCCGGCTGCTGGCCGAGGCCAAGGTCGACCGGATCCTCACGCAGTCCGCGCTGGACTCCCGGATCAGCTGGCCGCCCACGGCCCGCCGCTACCGGGTGGACAAGGACTTCGAGTACGGCACCGCCACCCGGCCGGAGACCGCACAGACCCCGGCGGACCTCGCGTACACGATCTTCACCTCGGGGTCCACGGGCGAGCCGAAGGGCGTGATGGTCGACCACATCGGGGTGGTCAACCTGATCCGCGACGTCGCGACGCGCTTCGAGGTGGGGGCCCGGGACCGGCTGCTGGCGATCTCCGGGCTGCACTTCGACGCCTCGATCTACGACGTCTTCGGGGTGCTGACGCAGGGCGGGACCGTGGTGGTGCCGCCGCCGTTCGAGCACGCCGAGCCCGACGTCTGGGCCGACCTGGTGCAGGCGGAGCAGGTCACTCTGTGGAACTCCGTACCCGTCCTGATGGAGCTGCTCGTCGGCGAGGCCGAGGTGCGCGAGGGGCGTGGCGGCGGCCGGCCGCTGGAGTCCCTGCGGCTGTCGGTGCTCTCCGGCGACTGGATCCCGCTGACCCTGCCGGACCGGCTGCGGGCGCAGAGCCCGCGGATCCAGGTGGTGGGGTCGGGCGGTCCCACCGAGACGATCTGCTGGTCGCTGTTCCAGCCGATCGGCGAGGTCGACCCGGCCTGGACGAGCATCCCGTACGGCAAGCCGATCACCAACCAGCGCTACTACGTCGTCGACCGGACGGCCCACGAGCGGCCGCTCGGCGTCGTCGGCGAGATGGCCGTGGCCAGCGACGTCGGTCTCGCGCTCGGCTACTGGAACGACGCCGCGCGCACCGCGAGCCGTTTCGTCCGCCTCCCGGAGACCGGTGAACGTGCCTATCTGACGGGTGACCTGGGCCGGTACCTGCCGGACGGCAGCATCGAGATCCTGGGCCGGGACGACTTCCAGGTGAAGATCCAGGGCCACCGGATCGAGCTGGGCGAGATCGAGGCCGTCCTGCGCCAGGACGCCGAGGTCGAGGCGGCCGTGGTGGTGGCGCCCGCCAGCGCCCACGGGGTGCGACGGCTGCACGCCTTCGTGGTGGCCGCCGCCGGCTCCGGCGGCGGCGCGGGAGACCGGGTGCTGGAGCGGCTCGCCGCGCAGCTCCCCGGCTACATGGTGCCGGCCGCGGTGACCGTGCTGGACGAGCTGCCGCTGACCCGCAACGGCAAGGTCGACCGGCTGCTGCTGGGCTCCTCGGCCGGACAGCAGCAGTCCGCCGAGGACGCGGCCGTGCGGGACGGCGGGGACGGCCCGGGCAGTGCGCTGGAGCTCGTGCTGTGCGCGGCGGTCGCCGACATCCTCGGCCTGGACGGGGTGGCGCCCGGCGACAACTTCTTCACCCTGGGCGGCGATTCGCTCAGCGGGACCCGGCTCGCGGGACTGCTGGGGGAGCTCCTCGGGGTGCCGGTGCCCGTCAAGACCGTGTTCCAGAACCCGGTGGTCTCCGAGCTGGCCGGGAAGATCGCCGCGGACGAGCAGCACGGCGCGGAGGCGGTCGCGGCCGCCGAGGCCTTCGGTGCGCTGGAGGCCGACGAGACGGACACCGCCGATGCGGACGGCTGAGGACACGACCCGGTTCCGCACGGCCATCAAGGACGATTCCGAGAGGGGACAGTCATGAGTCTCACCCTGCCCGCGCCCGTCACCGATCCGCTGGACCAGGACGGGCTCCCGGGCGGCGCGCCCGCGGCGCCCGCCCCGGACCTGGTCGATTTCGCCGCGCACGCCAACACCCGGCTCAGAGAGCGCGATTCCGTCCTGTACGAGCTGCTGTCCCGGGAGTCGGCGCGCCAGCGCGACACCCTGATGATGGTCGCGGCGTCGAGCGTCGCCGACCCGTCCGTACTGGCCTGCGAGGGCAGCGCGCTCGGGAACCTGACCGCCGAGGGATATCCGGGCAACCGCTACCACGCGGGCTGCGGTATCGCCGACGAGATCGAGCGGCTCGCGATCGAACGGGCGTGCGCGGCCTTCGGGGCGCAGGACGCGATCGTGCAGCCGCACTCCGGGTCCTCCGCGAACCTCGCCGTGATCACGGCGCTGCTGAGCCCCGGCGACTCCCTGCTCGGTCTCGACCTGGACTGCGGCGGCCACCTCACCCACGGCTCCCCCGCCTCGGTGACCGGCCGGTACTACCGCGCCCACGGCTACCGGGTGACGCCGGAGGGGCTGCTCGACTACGACCAGATCCGCGAACTGGCCCTGGAACACCGGCCGAAGCTGATCGTGTGCGGGGCCAGCGCGTACCCCCGCAGCATCGACTTCGCCCGGTTCCGGGAGATCGCCGACGAGGCCAACGCCTACCTCCTGGCCGACATCTCGCACATCGCGGGCCTGGTCGCGGCCGGCCTCCACCAGAGTCCCGTCGACCACGCCCACGTGACCACCACCAGCACCTACAAGCAGCTCTACGGTCCGCGCGGCGGGCTGATCCTGCTCGGCCGCGAGGCCCGCAGGGCCGGGCCGGAGCGCGGCACCCTGGCCGCGACCCTGCGCCGCGCCGTGTTCCCCTTCACCCAGGGCACCCCCGACCTGGCGTCGGTGGCGGCCAAGGCGCGCGCGCTGGACTTCGTGGCGAGTCCGGACTTCGCGGAGGTCGCCAAGCGGCTGGCCGACGGCGCGCAGGCGATCGCCGAGCGGCTCCTGGACCGGGGCTTCCGGCTGGTAACGGGGGGTACGGACACCCACATGGTGCTGCTCGACCTGCGCGGCACCGGGGTCACCGGGGACGTGGCGGAGGAGGCCCTGGAGTCCTGCGGCATCGTCGTCAACCGCAACCGCGTCCCCGGGGACACCACTCCGGTCCGGGTGACGGGCGGGCTGCGGCTGGGCACCAACACGCTGGCCGCGCGCGGGATGGACCGTACGGTGGCCGCGGAGTGCGCCGACCTGGTCGCGGACGTCCTGACGGCGCTCGCCGCACCCGGCGGCGTCCTGCCGGACGCCCTGCGCGACCGGGTCCGCACCCGGGTCTCCGAGCTGTGCGCCGCCCACCCCCTGCCGGGGTACCTGACGTGACCTTCAGCGGCTTCCCGCCCTCGGCACTGCGCCTGTACGAGGACCTCGCGGCCGACAACAGCAAGGAGGCGTGGCGGCTGCGCCACCGCGAGCGGTACGAGCGCGACGTGCGTGCGCCGATGGACGAGCTGGCCGCTGAACTGGGCACGTTCTTCGAGGAGTGGGCCGGGCCGGGCGGAGTGCAGGTGCTCGGCCCGGTCCGGGACACCCGGATGTCCCACGACAAGTCCCCGTACAAGACCTATCAGGGCGCCTACCTGGACCTGCTGCCCTGCCTGGGGTTGTGGGTGCACCTGGACCGGGACGGGCTGTACGCCTCGGGCCGGTGGTACCCGTACGCCGGGGCCGAGGTCACCCGCTACCGTGCCGCCGTCGAGGAGGAGGACGGTGGCACGGAGCTGGCGGCGATCACCGGCCGGCTGGCGGAGCAGGGCTTCGTCCTCGGCGGGGACCGGCTCAAGTCCCGGCCCCGGGGGGTGCCCGCGGACCACCCGCGGCTGGACCTGCTGCGCCACCGCAAGATCGACGCCGGGCGCCGCCAGGGTCCGGCCGCGGGCCTGCACACGGCGCGCGCCGGAGAGTTCGTCCGGGAGACCTGGCTGCTGGTACGGCCGCTGCTGGACTGGATGGCGGCGCGCGAACTGACCCCGCAGCCCCGCGACCGAGGAGTTGACGACCCGTCATGACCACAGGTGGTTCCGGCATCGCCGATCTGCGCAGCGACACGGTGACCCGGCCGGGTCCCGGTATGCGGGCCGCGATGGCCGGCGCGGAGGTCGGCGACGACCTCTTCGGGGAGGATCCGACCGTGCGCGCCCTGGAGGAGCGCGTCGCCGGGCTCTTCGGTTTCCCCGGGGCCCTGTTCACGCCGTCCGGGGTGATGGCCAACCAGATCGCGCTGCAGCTCCTCGTCGCGCCGGGCGAGGAGCTGGTGTGCGACGCCGAGGCACACGTCCTGGCCCACGAGGAGGCCTCCCCGGCCCGCTACGGCGGGATCCAGACGCGTACGGTGGCGGCGGAACGCGGGGTGGTCACCCCGGAGCTGCTGGCCGGGGTGGTCCGGCGGGGGAACGCGTACACGCTGGGCACGCGCGCGGTGGAGGTGGAGCAGACCCACACCAGGGCGGGCGGTACGGTGCACCCGCTGGGGACGCTGCGCGCGGTGCGCGAGCTGACGTCCGGCGCGGGGGTGGCCGTTCACATGGACGGCGCCCGGATCTGGAACGCGATGGCCGCTACGGGGGCGTCGGCGGCCCAGTACGGGGAGACGGCGGATTCGCTGTCCGTGTGCCTGTCGAAGGGGCTGGGCGCGCCGGTCGGTTCGGTGCTCCTGCTGCGGTCCGAACACCTGCCCAGGGCGCGGAAGCTCCGGCACGGCCTGGGCGGCGGCATGCGGCAGTCGGGCATCCTGGCCGCTGCGGGGCTGTACGCCCTGGACCACCACGTGGAGCGGATCTCCGAGGACCACGTCCACGCCGGGCTGCTGGCGGCGGGACTGCGGGACGCGGGTTTCCCCGTGCGCCCGCCCGAGACCAACATCGTCCTCGTCGAGGTGCCGGGCGCCGACGAGGTCGTTTCACGGGCCGCTCAGGAAGGAGTGCTGGTGACCGCGCCGGACCCGGACACCGTCCGGCTGGTCACCCATCTGGACGCAGGACACGAGGCGTGTCGGCGCGCCCTCGAGGTGCTGACCGCCGTGATGACCGATGTCGTCGCCGGGGCGCGCAGGACCGCGCCCGCGGGACGCCTGTAAGAAGCGGAAGAGAGCGAAGTAGCAACATGAGTTTAGAAGTCCGGCCCGCCACGGCGGATCTGTGGGACGACGTCCGCAAGGTGCTCCAGCCGAAGCAGAGCGCGCACACGTGCTGGTGCATGGCGTGGCGGCTGAGCACCGGTGACTACGGGCGGATGACCGCGCAGGAGCGGGGCGAGCACCTGCGCAACCTCACCGAGAAGGCCGATCCGCCGCCCGGGGTGCTCGGGTTCCTGGACGGCGACGTGGCCGGCTGGTGCAATGTGGCCCCGCGCCGCCAGCTCGACCGGCTCACGTCCTCGAAGACGATCACCCCGGTGGACGACGTGCCCGTGTGGTCGGTGACCTGTTTCGTCGTGCGCAAGGAGTTCCGCGGCAAGGGGGTCGCCTCGGGTCTGCTGGAGGGGGCCGTCGAGCACGCACGGGCGAACGGCGCGCCCGCCGTGGAGGGGTACCCGGTGGACCCCGAGGGCGGCCGGGTGAACCCGACCCTCGCCTATGTCGGGACGATGGACATGTTCGAGCGGGCCGGCTTCCGCCGGATCCGGCGGACCGAGGCGAAGAGCGACAAGCGGCACCGTTGGATCATGCGCCGCGACCTGGTCTGACGGCCGGGCCGCCGGTACCCGGGGAAGGGGCTCCCGCAGTGCGGGGGCCCCTTCCTCGTGCGGGCGGGTTCCTCGTGCGGCGGGTCAGGGGGTGTGCGCCGCGGTGTCCCACAGCTGGGTGGGGCGTCCGCAGCGCAGGGCCTCCCACGCCGCGCGCCGGTAGCAGCCGGCCACCAGGCCGTCCCGTACCAGCCCGGAGGCGCCGTGCAGGTGCACGGCGTCACGTGTCACGTCCAGGGTGGTCTCCGCCGTGAGGGCGATGAGCCCGGCGGCCTCCCCCGGGGTGAGCCGGCCCTCGTCGAGGTCGCGGGCGGCGTCGCCGACGGCCCAGCGCACGGCGTCGAGCCGGGCCAGGAGCCCGGCCACCCGCAGCCGGGGGCCCTGGTGCTTGACCAGGGCCTGGCCGAACTGCTGCCGGCCGCGGATCCGGGAGACGACGGCGGTCAGGGCGGCCGCGGTGATGCCGGCCAGCAGGGACGCCTGGTGGACGGCGGCGCGCAGGCCGACGCGGGCCAGGGCCTGTTCGGCGGCGAGCCCCCGCAGGAGGACCGAACCGGCCGGGATCAGTGCCTCGTCGAAGACGGCTCCGGCGACCGCTCCCCCGCCGTGGTCGCGCAACGGGCGTACGGTGACGCCCGGGGCGGGCAGGTCGACGAGGGCGACGCAGGGGCCGTCGGGACCGCTCGCCAGGACCAGCAGGGCGTCGGGCCCGACGCCGGCGGCGAACGGGCCGCCGGTGCCGGTGAGGACCGCGCCGGCGCCGTCGCCGTCCGGTTTCCAGGCGATGCCGGGCGGTACGGTGCCGCGCGGATCGGGGAGCCGGCCCGGGACGGCGAGCTGGAGCTCCCCGGCCCGCACCCGGTCCAGCAGGTCGTCGGTGCCCTCGGGGGCGAGGGGGCCGAGGGCGGAGAGCACGTCGAGCGCGAGAAGGGTGTCGGCGAGCGGGACGGGCTGCATCGCGTTGCCGGCTTCCTCGCACACCATGGCGAGGACGGCGTGGCCGAGGTCGAGGCCCTCCTTCTCGATGGGGAGGGCGAACTCCCAGGCGCCGACCTGGGTCAGCGCCTCCCAGGCGCCGGCGGGGGTGTCCCCGTCGACCTCCAGGCCCTGCCGCACCGTGAGCCGGAGCTGCCGGAAGAGCGAGTCCTCGTCCTCCCTCTCCCGCCACCGTTCGGGCGCCTCGCCGGCCGCCCCCTGCATACCGCTCCCGTTGACCGCCTGGGTCGTCATGGCCGTACCTCCGCCCCTGAGTCGAGACGCAGCCGGGCCAGCGTCTCCAGCATCATTTCGGCGGTGCCGCCGGATATCCGCATCCCCGGGGCCTCACGCATCGCCGAATCCAGTGGGTGTGCCACCCCGTCGACCTCCGGGTCGTCGAGGGTCATGCTCGTGTCGCCGTCGAGTTCGGCGGCCCACCAGGCCACCTCCGCGGCGAGTTCGGTGGTGTACCACTTCGCGGCGGCCGCCTCGTCCTCGTTGAGCTCGCCCCGGTCGAGGCGGGTGAGGACGCGGCGGACCAGGGTGCCCGCCGCGAGCAGCCGGGCGTTCAGCTTGGCCAGGCCGATCTGGTCGTGCTGCCCGGCCTCCAGCCGGTCGGTGTGGGCCTCCAGCCGTTCGACGGCGGCCCGGTACCAGCGCAGCGCCTTGACGTAGTAGTCGAGGCCGGTGCGTTCGAAGGCCAGGGTCTTGACGACGATCGCCCAGCCCTGTCCGATCGTGCCGACGACGTCGTCGGCGGTGACGGCCACGCCGTCGAGGGCGACCTCGTGGAAGGCGTCGTCGCCGATGCCCGGGATCTGCCGGATGGTGACGCCCGGCTGGGCCAGGGGCACGAGGAAGAGGCTGAAGGCGTCGTCCTCGCCGCGGGCCAGGCACAGGCCGTAGTCCGCGAAGCGGGCGAAGAGCGAGTGGACCTTGGTGCCGTAGAGCTTGTAGCCGCCCTTGCCGTCGGAGACGGCGCGGGTGGAGAGGATGTTGAGGTCGGATCCGGCCTGCGGTTCGCTGAAGAGCACACAGCCGAAGGAGGTGCCCGCGGCGAAGCCGGGCAGGTGGCGCGCCTTCATCTGCGGGCTCGCGACGTTGAGCAGGGTGGAGCCGACGATCTGCACGGTGAGGGTGTGCAGCAGGTCGGGGACGTCGTGCATGGCGAGTTCCTCGACCAGCACGGCGGCCGCGACCTGGCTGACGCCGCGGCCGCCGTACTCCTCGGGCCACTGGGGCGCGAGCAGGCCCCGCTCGCCCAGGGCCCGGTGGATGGGCCGGGGGTCGCGGGTGCGCCGGGCCTCGGCGACGGGTGCGGACACCAGGATGTCGTGGATGTCCTCGCGCAGGGCCCGCATGGGGGTGCGGGGCACGTCGGCCCCGCTCCGTACGAGCCCGCAGTCCGCGGGCGCGCGGTAGAACTCGGTGGTGAGCACGGGCAACTCCCTAGGCGGGTCTGGTGGGTCCGGGTGGGTCCGGTGGGGATCGGGGCGGGGGCCGGGGCGCGCACGGCCCCGGCCCCCGCGCTCAGTGCCGGGCGGTGACGAGCGGGGACCCGGGCGCGGCGACGGCCCGGTCCAGCACCTCCTCGATCCCGGTGAGCAGGCCCCGCACGTCCTCGGGCGTGGCCGCGTGCCGGTTGTACTCGGCGGTGCCGCCGATCTCGCCGTCCCGCTCCACCAGGCCCACGCAGGCCAGGGCGGCGGCCGGGTCGGGGCTGTAGAGCTCCAGGTGGCGGGCGGGCGGCCCGGGGAGCTGTCCGACCTCGATGCCGGGCAGGTCCAGCGGTACGGCCGGGTAGTTGTGGAGGGCGAACAGGACGTTGTACGGCGGCGGTGTGCCGTCGCCGAACAGCACGTCCACGGGCAGGCGCTGGTGGGCCAGGGCGTCGGCCACCGCGGTGCGGGTGCGGTGCAGGAGCTCGCGGAAGGCCGGCCCGCCGGCGAGGTCGAGCCGGATCGGCACGACGGTGGTGTACTGCCCGACGGCTCCTTCGAGCGGTGCGGCGAACCGGCCGGCGGCCGGGGTGCCGATCACCACGGAGGTACGGCCGTCCCTGCGGGCGAGCACCACGGCGAGCGCGGCGAGCAGGGTCATGAAGGGGGTCGCCCCCTCGGCCGCGCCCAGCTCCAGGCCCGCGTCGACGGGACCGCGGGCGAGCCGTACGGGCAGGTGTCCGCGCTCGAAACCGCCGGGGGCCCTGGGTGCGGGCGGGTCGGCCGCGAACACGGCCCGGCGGCGGGCCAGTTCGGCGGTGCCGTCCGGTCCGGCGAGCCAGCGGTGCTGCCAGTCGGCGTAGTCGGGGAACTGGAGTTCGGGCGGGGTGAGGGCCTCCGGACCCTCGCGGTAGCCGGCGGCGAGGTCTGCGAGGAAGACCCCGGAGGACCAGCCGTCGAAGACCGCGAGGTGGGAGGCGAGGATCAGGACGTGCTCGTCGGGGGCGGTCCGCAGCAGCCGGAACGCGCTGGTGCGGCCGGACTCCAGGTCCAGGACGGTGGAGGCGCTCTCCTTGAGCTGCAGGGCGGTCCGCTCGGCCGCGGCCTGGGGGGTGAAGCCCGTCAGGTCGGCCCGGGTGAGCCGCAGCACCGGTTCCTCCTCCACGTGCAGCCGGGGCTGGTCCGCGGTGGAGCGGACCAGCCGGGTGCGCAGGGCCTCGTGCCGGCGCAGCACCCCGGTGAGGGCCTCGTCGAGCCGCCGCGGGTCGAGGGGGCCGGTCAGCCGGAGCGCGTGCGAGCCGGTGGCGACGGCCGGGTGGGTGCGTTCCCGGCGCCACAGCCGGGTCTGCAGGGCGGTCGGGGGGACCGGCCCCGCGCCGGAGCGCGGGGCCGGGTATCCGGGTACGGGCCGGCGGGCGGCCAGCATCAGGCGGGCGAGCTCGCGCTTGCCCTCGGGGAGCGCGGCGAGCGCCCCCTCCAGCCCGGCCGGACCGGCCATCAGGGTCCCTCCGGCTGCTGGAGGGAGCCGAGGAGGGCGGCGGCCTCTTCGTCGCTCATGTTCTCGATCTGCTCGAAGACCGCGAGCAGCCGGTCCTGTTCACCGGCGGCCTCGGCCTTCGCGGCACGGACGAGTTCGGCGAGGCCCGCGACGGTCGGACGGCCGAAGAAGTCGGCGAGGGCGATGTCGATGCCGAAGAGGGCCCGGACCCGGGAGACCACGATGGTGGCCTGCAGGGAGCTGCCGCCCAGGGCGAAGAAGTCGCCCTCCACGTCCGGGTTCTGCCATTCCAGCAGTGGGGTGAGGATGTCGCGGCAGATCTGCTCCTCGACGGCGTCGCGCGGCGGGGTCCCGCCCTGGGCCGACTGCTCGGTGGGCAGGGGCAGGGCGGCGGTGTCGACCTTGCCGTGCGGGGTCAGCGGCAGCTCGTCCAGGACGACGACGACCGGGACCATGTAGCCGGGGAGCCGGACGGCCGTGTAGGCGCGCAGGCCCTCGGCGTCGGCGACCTCGGAGGCGTAGGAGCCGACCTGCTCGACGGTGACGTAGGCGGCCAGCATCCGCTCGCCGCCCGCGGCGGGCTGGGCCACCACGACGGCCTGCTGCACGGAGGGGTGCCCGGTCAGCACGGCCTCGACCTCGCCGGGCTCGATGCGGTGGCCGCGGACCTTGAGCTGGCGGTCGGTGCGGCCGAGGAAGTCGAGGTTCCCGCCGGGCAGCCAGCGGACGAGGTCACCGGTGCGGTAGAGGCGGGCGGTCTCGGGGCCGTCGGCGTACGGGTTGTCCGCGAAACGTTCGGCGGTGAGGTCGGGGCGGCCCAGGTAGCCGCGGGCCACACCGGGGCCGGCCACGCACAGTTCGCCGGGGACGCCGGGCGGGACCGGGCGCAGCCGCTCGTCGAGCACGAAGGCCTGGTGGCCCGGCATGGGGCGGCCGATGGGCGGGTTGCGGTCGTAGCTGCCGGTGCAGTCCATCAGCGTCACGGCGACCGTGGCCTCGGTGGGGCCGTAGCCGTTGACGAAGCGGCGCTCCCCCGCGGTCCATTCGGCGACGAGCCGGCCGGGGAAGGCCTCGCCGCCCACCGAGACCAGGCGCAGGTCGGGCAGGGCCGACTGGTCGAGTAGCGGCAGGAGTGCGGGCGGGAGTTCGGCGACGGTCACCGCGTCCTCGCGCATCCGGGCCTGGAGCAGGGCGGGGTCGCGGCGTTCGTCGTCGGTGGCGATGACGAGCGAGCCGCCCGCGAGCAGGGTGGTGAAGATCTCGAAGACGGAGACGTCGAAGGTGAGGGGCGCGAACTGCAGGACCCGGTCCTCGGCCTTGATCTCGTAGGCCTTGGCGATGGTGCGGGAGAAGTGGGTGACCGAGCGGTGCTCGATCATGACCCCCTTCGGGGTTCCGCTGCTGCCGGAGGTGTAGAGCACGTAGGCCAGGTCGGCGGGGGTGGAGCTGAGGGCGAGGGAGGGGACCTCGCGGACGGGGGCCGCGGTCCCGGTGTTGACGAGTTCCAGCGGTACGGGCAGCTGCGCGCTCTCGTCGACGAGGGCGTGGCGGACCTTGGCGTCGGCCAGGACGGTACGGGTCCGCTCGGCCGGGGCGGCCGGGTCGACCGGGATGTAGTGGGCGCCCGCCTTGAGGACGCCGAGGACGCCGGCGACGGCGGCCGGGCCGCGGGCCACGCACACGGCGACCGGGTCCCCGTGTCCGACGCCGCGGTCGCGCAGCCGGTGGGCGATGGCCTCGGACCAGCGGTCGAGTGCCGCGTAGTCCAGCCGCGTGGCGCCGTGCCGGACGGCGGTCGCGTCGGGGTGGATGGTGGCGCGCTCCCGGAAGGCGCGGTCCAGGGTGGTGGTCCAGGCGGCCTCGTCGACGGGGCCGCCGCGGGACAGCTCGCGGGCGTGCCGGGAGGCGGCGGGCTCCTCGACCAGGCTGATGTCGCCGACCTTGAGGTCGGGGTTCTCGGCGACCTGCTCCAGGACCTGCCGGAAGGCACCGAGGAGGGCGCTGGCCGTGCCGTGGCGGTAGAGGGAGGTGTTGTACTCGAGGGAGAGTTCCAGGCCGTCGTTCTCGCCGACGAGGAAGCTCATGTCGAACTTGGCCGCGCCGTCGTGCAGTTGATCCATCGTGAACTCGACGTCCGCGGCCTGCGCGCGGTGGGTGCCCCAGCGGCCGAGCGAGGTGAACTCGATCTGGAAGAGCGGGTGGCGCAGCGGGTCGCGCACCGGCCGGACGGCCTCGACGACCTGCTCGAAGGGCAGTTCGCTGCTGGTGAAGGAGTCCATCACGGAGGCGGCGGTGCGGGTGACGAGCTCGCGGAAGGTGAGCCCGTCGGTGACCTCGGTCCGCAGGGTGATCATCTGGACGAAGCAGCCGATGACCTGTTCCAGGTCGGGGTGGGGGCGGGAGGCGCTGGCGGTGCCGACGACGACGTCCTCGGTCCGGGTCCAGTGCCGCAGCAGTGCGTTGAAGGCGGCGAGCAGGGTGGTGAAGACGGTGGTGCTGCCCGCGTCGGCGAGTTCGGTGAGACGGTCCAGCAGCTTCTGGTCGAGGGTCAGTTTCAGGCCGCGGCCGTCGCCCTTCGTCTCGGGACCGCGCGGGTGGTCGGGCATGACCTCGGTGGCGACGGCGCCGGCGAGGATCTGGCGCCATTTGGCGGCGAGCGCCCGGCCGTGCTCGTCGTTCTCCAGCTTGGCCCGCTGCCAGGCCGCGAAGTCGGCGTACTCGACGGCGAGTCTGGGGGCCTCGGGGCGCCTGCCCGCGGCGGCCGCGGCGTAGCTGCTGGTCAGTTCCTCGGTGAAGATCCGGGTCGAGCCGGGGTCCCAGGCGATGTGGTGGACGACCCAGAGCAGGACGTGCCGGTCCTCGGCGAGGCGCACGAGGTGGGCGCGGACGGGCGGGGCGGCGGCCAGGTCGAAGGGGGCGGCGGCGGTGGCCGCGGTGAGCTCGGCGAGTTCGCGGTCGGCGTCGTCGCTGCCCGACAGGTCGGTGCTCTGGACGCCGAGCACGAAGGAGGGGACGGGCTCCTGCCAGGGGACGCCGTCGATCTCGACGAGTTTGCTGTGGAGCACCTGGTGTCGGGAGACGACGGCGTTGAGGGCCTCGTGCAGGGCGGCCCGGTCCAGGGGACCGCCCAGGGCTATGGAGAGGGCTATGTTGTTGCGGGCCTTGCCGGCGCCGAGCTTGTCGACGAACCACATCTGCTCCTGCTGGAAGGAGGAGCGGGAGCGCGGTCCGTGGTCGGCGCGCTTGAGTTCGACGCGGCGGCCCACGCCGGCCGTCATCTGGTTGCGCATCCTGCCCAGCAGCCGGGAGCGCTGTCCCTGGGGCAGGCGGCCGAGCCGTTCGGCGAGATCAGACATGGTTTCCTCCGTTGCGGTGCAGGTCTGCGAGCAGGGCGGCGAGCCGGTCGGGCAGGTGCTTGGCGAAGTAGTGGCGGCCACCGGGGATCACGGCGAGCGACACGTCGGCGGCGTACCGGCCCCAGGCGCGGTAGCCGTCCTCGTAGCCCTCGGTGGCGTCGTCGGCGTCGCCGATGATGCAGGTGAGCGGGGTGGTCAGGGGCTGTTCGTAGCCGCCGGGGGTACGGGCGAAGAAGCGGGCGGCCTCGGTCATGTCGTGCCGCACCATCCGCAGGACGGCGGTGAGGTCGCGGTCGTCGAGGACGCCGTCGAAGCCGTCCATGGTGGTGAGGTAGGCGACGAGGTCGTCGTCGCCGGAGACCCGCTCCATTTCCAGTGCGTACTCGGGGTCCTCCTCGGGGAGGGCGGCGGCGAGGTCCAGGGCGATCGGCCGCTGTCCCATGCGTTCGAGGACGTGGGTGGTCTCCAGCGCGGTGACGACTCCGGCGCAGTGGCCGTAGACCGCGTACGGGCCCTGCACGGTGCGGGCGATCTCCTGGGCGGCGAGTTCTGCGAAGTCCGGGACCGGCAGCATCGGGCCGGGGCGCAGCGGGTCGTGTCCGGGCGGCGAGACGGCCAGCAGCTCGATGTGCGGCGGGAGCTGGGCCGCGAGGGGCTGGTAGGCGATGGCGTCGCCGCCGCCGTGCGGGAAGCAGACCAGGGTCAGGGCGGTGGTGCCGGCGGGGCGTTCGGGGGTGAGCCGGTGCAGCAGGCGGTGCGCCTGTGTCCCGCTGCCGCCGAGTTCGGCGCTGCGGGCGGCGAGGCCGGCCGGGGTCGGGTTGCTGAAGAGGTCGACGACGCGCAGGGCGGCGGCCCCGCCGTCCGGCAGGGCGGCGGCGACGGCCCGGACGGCGCGCACGGCGGCGAAGGAGTCCCCGCCGAGGGCGAAGAAGTCGTCGTCGGGGGCCACTTCGGCCACGCCGAGCACCTCGGCCCAGACGGCGGCGATCCGCAGGGCGACGGGGTCGCCGCCGGCCGGTGCGACGGCGGCCGGCCGGTCCGGGGCCGGTGCGGCGGGGCGCGGGTCGGGCAGGGCACCGCGGTCCACCTTGCCGTTGGGGCTCAGCGGGAGGCGTTCCAGCAGCACCAGTTCCGCGGGGACGCAGTGCGGGGGCAGGACCGCGCCGAGTGCGGTGCGCAGGGCGGCGGTGTCGAGGTCGGCGCCGTCCTCGGGGACGACGTAGCCGACGAGGCGGTCGGATCCGGCGGCGGTACGGCGGGCGGCTACGACGGCCTCGCGGACGCCGGGGCGGTCGCGCAGCGCGCTCTCCACCTCGCCGGGTTCGATGCGGAGCCCGTTGAGCTTGATCCGGAAGTCCGTGCGGCCGAGGAGTTCGATGGTGCCGTCCGTGCCGTAGCGGGCCAGGTCGCCGGTGCGGTAGAGGCGTTCGGTGCGGCCGGGTTCCAGCTCGACGTGGACGAACTTCTCCTCGGTGAGCTCGGGCCGGTTCAGGTAGCCGCGGGCCAGTCCGACGCCGCCGAGGTGGAGTTCGCCGGGGACGCCGACGGGGACGAGGCGGTCGTGCGGGTCGAGGACGTACGTGCGCTGGTTGGCCATGGGGCGCCCGTACGGGAGCTTCGTCCACTGCGGGTCGACCCGGCCGACCCGGTGCTCCACCGAGTGGATGGACGCCTCGGTCGCCCCGCCGAGGGCCGCGAAGGACAGCTCCGGCGCGAAGGCGCGGATCCGGTCGGGCTGGGTGACGGGGATCCAGTCGCCGCCGAGGAACGCGGTGCGCAGCTTGGGCAGTCGCGGACCTCCGGCGTGTTCGAGCTGGTCGACGAGGAGGCCGAGGAGTGCGGGGGCGGAGTTCCAGACGGTGACGCCGTGGCGTTCGACGAGGTCGGCCCAGTGGGCGGGGTCCTTGGCGGCGGCGGGGTCGGGCAGGACGAGCGTGCCGCCCGCGGCCAGGATGCCGAGGGTTTCGTAGACGCTCATGTCGAAGCTGGGCGAAGAGAGGGCGAGGACGGAGTCCCCGGGGCCGATGCCGTAGGAGCGGTTGAGGTCGAGGAGGTTGTTGACGACGCCGCGGTGCTCCAGGGCGATGCCCTTGGGGGTGCCGGTCGAGCCCGAGGTGAAGATGACGTAGGCGAGGTCCCGGGCGGTGACGGGGACCTCGGGCCGGGTCGCGGGCAGGTCGGCGAGCGCGGCGCGGTCGGTGTCCAGGAGCACCCGGGCGGTGCCGGCGGGGACGGGCAGCCGGCCGATGAGTTCGGCGTCGGAGACGACGATGGGCGGCGCGGCGTCCTTCAGCAGCAGGGCGAGGCGTTCGGCGGGGTAGTCCGGGTCGAGGGGGACGTAGGCCCCGCCCGCCTTGAGGACGGCGAGGATCGCGGTGACCAGTCCGGGGCCGCGGCGCAGGCACAGGGCCACGGTCCGGTCGGGGCCGGCTCCGGACTCGACGAGCCGGTGCGCGAGCCGGTTGGCGCGCTCCTCCAGCTCCCGGTAGGTGACGCTCCAGCCGCCGAGGCCGCCGAGGACCACGGCGGGGGCGTCGGGCCGGCGGTCGGCGTGCTGCTCGAAGAGGTGGTGCAGGCAGGCGTCCTGGGGGAAGGGGGCGCGGGTGGCGTTCCAGTCGTCCAGGGCGGCGCGCCGCTCGGCGTCGGTGAGCAGCGGCAGTGCGGACAGCGGGGTTTCGGGGCGGTCGACGGCGCCTTCGAGGGTGGTGAGGAAGTGGCCGAGGAGCCGGTCCACGGTCGAGGCGTCGAACAGGTCGGTGGGGTACTCCACGAGGGCGCGGACCGCGGTGCCGTTGTCGTGGACGCTGATCATGAGGTCGTACTTGGTGGCGTGCGAGGAGAAGTCGATGGGCTCGGTGGCCAGGCCCGCGAGGCCGGGCGCCGTGTCCGGGGTCTCGTCGAGGAGGAACATCACGGAGGTGAGCGGCGGCCTGCTCGGGTCCCGGGGCAGGCCGAGCGTGTCCACGATGAGGTCGAAGGGCAGTTCCTGGTGCGCGTACGCCTGGAGGGTGGTGTGCCGGGTGGCGCGGACCAGCTCGGCGAAGCCGGGGTCCCCGCCGGTTCTGATGCGCAGCGGCAGGGTGTTGACGAAGAACCCGATGAGTTCACTGAAGGCCGGGTGGTCGCGGCCGGAGACGGAGGTGCCGACGACGATGTCCTCCTGGCCGGTCCAGCGGCGCAGGGTGGCGGCGAATCCGGCCAGCATCGTCATGTAGAGGGTGGCGCCCTCGGACTTGCCGAACTCCCTGAGCCGGGCGATGAGCCGGGGTGGCAGGTCGATGTAGCGGGAGGCTCCGGCATGCCCGAAGACGGGGGGCCGGGGCCGGTCGGTGGGCAGGTCCACGGGCGCTGCTCCGCCGAGCTCCTCCCGCCAGAAGGAGGTGAGCCCGTCCAGCCGGTCGCCGCTGACGCGGCGGCGCTGCCAGGTCGCGAAGTCGGCGTACTGGAGGGCGAGCGGGGCGTTCGGCTCGGCGGGTGCCCCGGTGCGGGCAGCGTAGGCGCGCTCCAGTTCGGTGTAGAGGATCCGCATCGACCAGCCGTCGGTGACGATGTGGTGGAGGTTGAGGACGAGGACGTGGTCCTCGGCGCCGAGGCGGCCGAGCCGGGCCCGCAGCGGGACGGCGCCGGCCAGGTCGAAGGGGGCGCCCGCGTCCGCGTCGTAGAACGGCCGGACGGATTCCTCGTCGGGCAGTTCGGTCAGCGGCAGGGGCAGCCGGAAGCCGTCCACGACCCGGGGCAGGGCCTCGGAGGCGCCCTCCTGGTAGGTGTAGACGGTGCGCAGCACCTCGTGGCGGTCCACGATGTCCTGGAGCGCCGCGTGCAGGGCGGGGACGTCGAGCGGGCCGCGGATGCGGGTGGCCACCGGCACGTTGTAGGCGGGGCTGCCGGGCTGGAGCTGGTCGATGAACCACAGCCGGCGCTGTGCGAAGGAGAGCACCGGCGGGTCCGCGGGGTCGCGGGGTGCCGGCTCGGGGTCCTCCCGTACGGCGGCGCGCCCGCCGGTGCGGCCCGTCAGGGCCTGGAACAGTGCCCTGCGGGACTTCGGCAGTGCGGCTATGCGTTCGGCGAGGGACTCGCTCACCTTGAGCCTCCGTGCGTCTTCGGGAGAGGGAGTACGGCAGGGAGCGCCGCGGGAGTGCGGCGCGGGCGTGCGGGTGCGGGGTACGGGCGTGCGGGGTACGGGTGTGCCCGTGCGGGCGTGGGTGCGGGTGTCGGGAGCGGGTGCCGCTCGGCGGGCACCCGCTCCCGTGGGACTGGACCGTCAGGCGGTGACCCTGGCCTCGTCCGAGGCCGGAGATCCCTCCTCGGCGGTGTCGTCGCCGCCCGGCATTTCCTTGATCTTGGCGACCGGTCCGGTGAGCAGGGTCAGACCGCCGATGATGGTGACGGCACCCGCCACCGCGAGGCCGCCGGTCAGGCCGATCGCCTCGCCGAGCGCGCCGCCGGCGAAGTAGCCGAGGGACAGGGCGCCGTACACCGCGGACAGCGCGGTGCCGCTGACGCGGCCCATCTGCTCGTTCGGGGTGACGCCCTGCACGAGGCTGAGGACGTGGATGTCGAACATCGGGGAGACGAAGCCGATGATGGCCTGGACCACGATCAGTCCGACGAAGCCGCCGACCGCGCCGCCCGTCGGCACCAGGATGTAACCGGCGCCGAGCACGACCGCGGTGATGACCAGGAGGCGGCCGACCGAGAGGCTCTTGGAGACGACCTCGGAGAGGACCGCGCCGACGATGACGAAGACCGACATGACGGCGAAGGCCGCACCGACCTGGCCGGGGCTGAGGTTCAGCTCCTTGTAGGCGTAGACGATGAGGATGGCGTCGCCCATCGCGGCACCGAGGTTGACCACGACGTTGGCGGTGAACAGGCCGCGCAGGACCGGGTTGCCGAAGAGGGTCTTCATGCCCTCCTTCATCTCCGCCTTCGCGGAGGCCTTCCGCTCCTCGGTCCGCTCGCGCACGTCCCGGTGGCGGATGACCAGCAGGGCGATGAGCGAGATGAGGAAGGTGAACGCGTCGGCGGTGATGGCGCGTGCGGCGCCGAGCAGCTGGATGAGCGCGCCACCGGCGCCCGCGCCGACCGCCTCGGCGACGCTGCGGCTGATCTGCAGCTTGGTATTGCCCTCGATGAGGTTCTCGGTACCGATGAGCTGGGGCAGCCAGGACTGGTAGGAGACCTCGAAGAAGGTCGTGAGGCAGCCGGTGATGCCGGCCACGATGAAGATGTGCGTCATGGTGACGGAGTCGAGCGCGAACGCCAGCGGAATCGTGGCCAGGGCCAGGAAACGGCCCAGGTCGGCGACGATCATGACGATGCGCCTGGAGACCCGGTCGGCCACCAGCCCGGCGATCGGGGCGAGCAGCAGGAAGGGGAGGAAGCGCAGCGCGCCGAGCACGCCGACCTCCAAGGCTCCACCGTCCAGCACCACGACCGCGAGGGTCGGTAGTGCCAGAAGGGAGATCTTGTCGCCGAAGTTGCTGACGGTCTGCCCGAACCACAGGCGATTGAAATCGGAATGCCGACCGAGTGCCATGTCGACGCCCTTTTCTGATTGGGTACGGAATTGTCGGACGGCACTGACGCTATGGACCCCGGGTTGGTCCCCGGTTATGAATTCCGGGACTATAGACCGCTTGTAGACATGCGATGAGCTCAGCTGGAGAAGCGTGCGATGTCGGCGCTCTCGCGGGCGATCCCGGCGGCCACGGCGGGGCTCCAGGGCTCGGTCCCGGGGAAGGGTTCCACCTTGACCGGCGCCCCGCGGCGGCCGCCCGACCAGGTGCCGACGGCCATGCCGTCGACCAGCACGGTGGCCCGGATCTGCCCGCCGCCGGGCCACACCCGGCGCTCGTGCTCGGCGGGCACCGACAGGTCCCGGCTGCGGTAGCCGACCAGGTAGTTGTCGTAGGCCGGCAACAGCCGTACGTCGGGATCCCCGGGGACGGGCGGGTCCTCGGGACCGGTGTCCCGAACGGCGGCCCAGGCGTTCTTTCCCGTCGTGGTCTTCAGTCCCGACCAGTGGACGAAGTCCAGTGCGTCGGAGGGCCCGTGGGCCGCGCGGTAGCGCCGCGCGAGTTCCCGTACGGCCGCTTCGCCGGTGTACGGGAGCGGTCCGGTGGCGGGCAGCCAGTCGTCGAGGAGGACGTAGGTTGCGTCGCCGCCCTGCTGCGGCCCGTGGCAGATGAGGCCGGCCAGGGCCGCGCGGCGGATGAGGTGGAAGGCGGACTGCCCCTTCGGCTCGACGCCGAGGGTGGTGAGCCGGTCGGTGAGCCGGGCGCGGGTCAGGGGGCCCTTCGCGGCGATCGCGTCGGTGATGAGGCGCTCCGAGCGCGTGCACAGGGCCTCGTCCAGGCCGAGTTCGCGCAGGCGCCGGGCGGCGAGCGCGAGGTAGACGGGGCCGAAGAGGGCCAGCAGCCAGCGGGCGTCGGCGGCGGGCACCAGCTGGAGGGTGCCGCGCATGAACCAGCCGCGGACGGCGGTGCGTTCGGTGTCGGTGGCCCGGCGCACCGCCTCCTGCGTCAGCCCGCGGGCCCGCACCCGCAGCCCGAGCTCCGCCGCGGGCAGGTCCTGGGCCTGGACGGCCAGCACCCGGTCCAGGACGGCGGCGACGGAGTCCTCCCGGACCCCGTCCCCGATCGCCTGTGCGCGCGCCCTGAGCAGCCGTTCGGTCGTACGTCGTTCCACGTGGTCCAGTCTTTCAGCCGAGCAGCCGCAGCCGCATCTCCTCGCGGGCCGCCACGCATCCGACGGCCTCCGCGCCGCCCCAGTCCAGCAGCCGCCAGCCGTGCCAGCGCGGCGGCTCCTGCCCGTACACGGGCAGGTCGAGGCGGGCCGGCTCATCGAGCGTGCCCGCCCCGACCTTGACCAGGGACTCCTTTCGTACCCACTGGCGCAGGAAGGCGCGCCGGGGGCGGGTGTCCGACCGCAGGGCGGCCAGTTCCTTCTCCGTGCAGACGGACGAAGCCGTCCGCCAGTCCAGGGGGCCGTCGTCGGCGGCCTCCACGTCCACGCCGACGGGGCCGTCGGCCGCGGCGGCCGCGACCCAGCCCCGGGTGTGCGCGAAACTGACGCCGGTGCCGGGCGCCTCGGCCAGCCGAGGCCTGCCGTGCGGCCGGTCGCAGGAGCCGCAGCTCTGAACGACGGTGAGGCCCTGCGCCGGGCGGCCCAGGAGCCGCCCGGCGCAGAGCCGGACCAGTGCGTGCGCGGCCAGGAAGTCGTCCCGGTCGCCGGCCGACCGGAGGGCGCCGGCGCGGTCCAGTTCGGTACGGGTCAAGAGCACCCGTACGTCCCCTGCCGCTGCCAGCACCGCTCCGGTCGGCCCGGCCAGTGCGAGACCGGCCATCAGCGCCTGCGGCGCAGCACCGCGTAGTAGCCGGGCAGCCGCAGGGCGTCGGAGTCCGACTGGGGGTCGATAGCGTGCAGTTCTATCGCCTCGTCCTCGACGATCTCCCAGCCCTCGGCGCCGAACGCCTCGGCCAGCTCGGGCCGGGTGAAGCGGTGCGAGTGCCGGACGCCGGCCGCCTCCAGCGGGCCGACCAGGTCCTCGGCGCGACCCCGCTTGCCGCCGACGAAGCCGAGGTAGCCGAAGGAGTTGCTGGAGTAGTCGGGCTCGTGCACGATCAGCGTGCCCTCGTCGCCCAGCAGCCGGTCGGCGACCGCGGCGAGCCGGGCCCGGGCCTCGGTGTCCAGGACGTGGAAGACGCCGCGGACGAAGATGTTGTAGGGCCCCTCCCCCAGGACCGCTGCCTGTTCGGCGTCGGTCATGTCGATGGCCAGGTAGTCGACGTTCGCCACGCCCTCCGCCTCGCGCTTGGCGTGGTCGATGGCGCTGACGGACACGTCGACGCCGATGACCGACGGGTAGTGCGGGGCGAGTTCGCGGCTGTAGCGGCCGTTGCCGCAGCCGAGGTCGATGAGCGGCAGGTCGGGGCGGAAGTGGCGCTGCGCCTGGTCGAGGAGCCATTGGAACTCCTCGCCGCTGTCGGCGTCCCAGATGACGTCGCCGCCTCGGCCGGTGCGCCGGATGCCGGCCCAGTAGCGCTCCCAGGCGTCACCGGTGTCGCGCTCCTCGGCCCTGGCCGCGTCGGCGCCCTCCTCGCCGGGCGGCGGGGAGTACCGCTCCCAGACCTCGTCCTCGCCGAGGGCCTCCAGCAGGGCGGTGAACTCGTCGAACATCGAGTCGATGAGCCCGTCGGGGTAGACCGCGGGCAGGAAGTCCCAGTTGAAGGTGAGTCCTTCGGGCTTCTCGAAGACCTGGAAGTCGAGGGAGACCTGGGGGGTCTGGGAGATCCCGTAGACCGGCGCGCCCAGTTCGGTCTCCTCGTACTGCGGCGGGTGGCCGGCGAGGCTGGTCATCACCACGGGCATGGCCGGGGCGAGGGAGCCGCGCAGCTTGGTCAGCTCGCGCAGGACCTGCACCCCGCTGAAGTAGCGGTGCTCCAGGTCGGCCCACAGGCGGCGCTGGACGGCCTGCGCGCGTCCGGCGAAGGTGGAGTCCTGCTGTTCGACGGCGAGCAGCAGGGTGGTGGTGGTGTCCGCGAGCAGGGCGTTGACCTGCGGGTGCAGCGGGAGCCGGTTGAAGAGCGGGAAGTTGATGGTGAAGCGGGCCTGTCCACAGGCCCTGCCGAGGATCTCGGCGTAGGCGGCGGCCAGCACCCCGGAGGGGGTCACCTCGCGGGCGTGCGCCCGTTCCTGGATCCGGGCCCACTCCTCCGGGGAGACGACGTGGCTGCGCCGTTCGAACCGGACCGGCAGCTCGGGGGCGTCGGCGGGGCGCTCGGGCAGCGCGGGGGCGGGC
>NZ_JOBX01000021.1:0-99687 GCF_000720645.1 Streptomyces sp. NRRL S-378 | reverse complement strand
CCCCGCAGGACGAGCGCGCAACCAGGGTCGCCTCATCACGACAAAGCCGCACGCGCCGAGCCGAGGAGACACTCCGCCGGGGCACCGCCCCACACCCATTACCCCCGCCCCGCAGGGACAGCGGCCGGGGCACCGCCCCACACCGCACACCCCCGCCCCGCAGGAACAGCCCACTACCGCCGAGCCCGCGCAGCGGACCGGCCGAGGAGACATTCCGCCGGGGCGCCGCCCCACACCCCATCACCACCGCCCCGCAGGAACAGCCCACTACCGCCGAGCCGCGCAGCGAACCGGCCGAGGAGACATTCCGCCGGGGCACCGCCCCACACCCCATCACCCCCGCCGCGACGATGTCACCCCCGGCGGGAGCCGAGCCGCGCAGCGGTCAGGTCGGCGGTTGGGTGGTGAGGCGGGCGGGCTGGAGGCCGGTCAGGAGGAGGGTGAGGGCCTCGTCGACCGTGGAGCCGAGGTACCAGTCGCCGGTGTGGTCGATGCCGTAGACCCGCCCCTCGCGGTCGAGCGCCAGGTGGGAACCGCCGTCGGCCTCGACCCCGAGGGGGCAGAGCTCGGTGGACAGGGCCCGGCCCAGGTCGGCGAAGGTGCGCGCGAGGTGGAGCCCGGTGAGGGGGTCGATGCGCACCGGGGTCGGGGCGATCTGGCGGCCGGGCCCGGGGGCGGTGACGGTGAGGCCGCCGAATTCGGCCCAGGCCTCGACGGCGGCGGGGAAGACCGTGTGGCGGTGCCCGGCGGGGGTGGTGTGGTCCCGGAGGGCGTCGGCCCAGTACTCGGCCTGCTTGGCGTCCCAGCGGCCGGGCTCCCAGCCGGCGGTCCGCAGCGCGGAGTCCACCGCGACCGGGAAGCGGGTGGTCGAGGAGCGGTCGTAGGAGGCGGAGGTGGTGGTCATGGCTACTCGGCTGGGGTGAGGTCGACGGGGCGTACGCCGAAGTGGGCGAGGAGGGCGTCGCAGGAGCGGCAGGGGGGCGCGTAGCTGCCGTGGAGGGGGTCGCCGTCCTCGCGGATGCGCCGGGCGGTGATCTTCGCGTGCTTGAGGGAGCGGCGGGCCTCGCTGGGTGAGAGCGGCTTGCGGGAGGCGCGCCGGGAGCGGGCGGCCTCGACGGCGGCCAAGTGGC
This sequence comes from Streptomyces sp. NRRL S-378, assembly GCF_000720645.1. Classification (NCBI taxonomy): domain Bacteria; kingdom Bacillati; phylum Actinomycetota; class Actinomycetes; order Kitasatosporales; family Streptomycetaceae; genus Streptomyces; species Streptomyces sp. NRRL S-378. The sequence continues at coordinate 98,557 of NZ_JOBX01000021.1, read as the reverse complement.
GGGAGAGCAGTATCGCTTCGGGACATCGTCCGGTGAAACGCTCGCGCTGTCCGCTGGTGAGGGTGTCCAGGAAGTCCTGGACGAGGGGGTGGAGTGAGGGTGGCTGGTCGGCCTTGCCGGCGGTGCCGGTGAGGGTCTCGCCGCGTACGGAGAGGGCGGCGGCGACGGTGGGCAGGATGCCGTCCCGGCGGAACCGCAGGACGGGTGGGGTGGTCCGGCCGTCGCTGCTGCTCCAGCGCAGGCGGGGGTCGCCGGTGGGGCCGCCCGCTTCGGCGGGTGTGCCCGTCGCGCCGGCGGTGCCGTCGCCCGGTTCCGTACGTGTTGCCGTGTTCTGCATGGTCGCGCTTTCCCTCCCGTGGCGGCGGTGGTGACCGCTTTCGCGCACGCCCCCGTGCTGCGGGGACAGCCTGCCAAATGTCATCTGTCATACGGAAGCGGGGTCGAATTTTCGTATCAATTCGGATGTTCCTGGCCGTCGGGCTGGTGTGCGGGTCGCGGGCGGGGGAGCCTCTTGCCCCAGCGCATAGGCTGTGGTGAACCAGCCAGATCCAGCAGGGGGCTACCGCCATGACGACAGGTCGGCTCGGGCAGCAGGCCGCGCCACCCAACGCCGCTTACTCGGGGCAGGTCGTGCATTTCCCGGACCCGGTCCGGGCCGCTCGGCATCCCCACGGAGTGCGGATGGACGGTGACGGGTATCCGGACTTCTCCGCCTACGCGCGTGCGGCGGTGGAGATCGCCGAACCGCCCGAGGGTTTCGGCGTGGACGAGTTGCGGCTGACGGACTGCGTGTCCGCGAACGCGGCGATGAAGGCCGCGGGGCACGAGCTGTGGGACACGGTCGGTCCGGTGGCCACCCCGCACGGATGGACCTGGCACCACGTGGCGGGTTCGCGGCGCATGGAGCTGGTCCCGGTCGAGGTGAAGGCGCTGCTGCGGCACCACGCGGGTCTGGCGACGGCTCCGGTGGACCACGAGAAGCGTGGGACGCGGCCGTTGCAGGAGGTGCGTCCGGTGCACATCGGGCTGCCGAAGTCCGTGGTGTCGGTCTCGGAGAGCCAGGTGCAGGGTGTCGAGGAGGACCTCGGCTACCGGCTGCCGGAGGCGTACCGCTCGTTCCTGAAGGCCTCGGGCGGCTGTGCCCCGGTGGGCGCGGGGCTGGACGTGGAGCTGGGTCTGCTGGTGGACCAGCCGTTCTTCACGGTGCGTGAGGAGGCGGCGGTCAACGACCTCGTCTACGTCAACAAGTGCCTGCGCGACCACCTGACGAAGGACTACCTGTGCGTGGCCTTCGCGCAGGGCGGTCTGATCGCGCTGAAGGTGAAGGGCGAGGGCATCGGCTCGGTGTGGTTCTCGCCCTACGACGACGCACGTGACCAGGACGGATGGTCGGTGCAGGAGCGCGTGGAGCGGCTTTTGCTGCCGTGCGGCGGTGATTTCGATGCCTTCCTCGAGCGGCTGGCGGGCAACCCGCCGGAACTGGAGACGGTGGCCGGTCTGATGGTGGACGGCGGATTCGCACGTTCGGTTCCGGTGACGCGTGCCGGTACGGATGAGGGGTGACGGCACGGTGGTGACGTTTGCGCAGGCGCAGGAGCGCGCCGAGGAATGGATCAACGGGGACGTGCCCGCGTACCAGCACCGGGAGGTGCGGGTACGGGAGTTCGGGCTCGGGTTCGTGGTGTGGGCGGAGGACCGTGCGGCGGGTCCGGTGTCGGGTGGCGGCCGGCAGCGGCTGGTCATCGCGCGGGACAGCGGCGAGGTGACGTTGTGGCCCGGTCTGCCGGTGGGTGAGGTGATCCGCCGGTACGAGGAGGAGTACGGGGCCGTGGCCGCGTCGGCGGCTGCGGAGGCTTCGGTTCCGCCGCCGCGGATCGACTCGGAACAGACGTCGTTCATGCTGAGTCCGCCGGAGTGGCTGCAGGAAGCGGCGGACCGGGCGGGCATCGCGCCCAGGCCGGCCGCGGCCGCGGCTGCCGCGTCGGCGGCTCCGGGCTCGGACGCGGTGTCCGCTGCGGCTCCGGATGCGGATTCCGCGGAGTCCGGTCCGGCCCCGGCCCCCGTTCCGGGTGCCGCGGACGCGGTGCCGCTGCGGCGCGGGGGCGAGATCCCGTACGAGCCGACGGCCAACGACGGGGTTCCGGCGACTCCTGCGGCCGTGGTGCCGACGGGCGCCACGCCGTGGGCGGGTACCGATGTGAACTCCGGCGCGGACGACGCGTCCGTGCCGCTGCCGGCGACCGTGTTCGCGCCGCCGCTGTCCGGATCGGACCTGGAGGACGCGCCGTCGTCCGGTGTGGCTCCCGAGGCGAAGACCACGCTGATGCCGGGCGGCAGCCAGCTGCCGAGGACCGCGATCGTGCCCGCGCTGGGGTCGTCGCCGCAGGACATCGCGGACGCTCCGACGAGCAAGGCCCAGGTCTCGCGGCCGGGCGCGGCCGGGGCTTCCGGTGCGGGTGCCGGCGCTCCGGCTCCGGGTGGGGGGCAGCCGCCGGCGCCTCCTGGTCCGCCCGGTGCTCCGGGGTCGATGGGTCGTGGGCTCGACCACGCCGCGACGATGCTGGCCGGTCCCGCCGTGACGGGGCAGCCGCCCGCGCCTCCCGGTCCGCCCGGTGCTCCGGGTGCCGGTGCGCCCCAGCCTCCCGGTCCGCCCGGTGCGCCGGGGGCTCCCGGTGCGGGCGCCCACCATGCCGCGACGATGCTCGCGGGCCCCGGTGTGCCGCAGCCTCCGGGTCCGCCCGGTGCGCCCGGAGCCCCCGGTGGCGGGCTCGACCATGCCGCGACGATGCTCGCCGGTCCCGGTGTGCCGCAGCCTCCCGGTCCGCCCGGCCCGCCGCCGGGAGGGCCCGTGGCGCAGCCGCAGGCCCCGACGGGTGCGCCCACGGTCGGCCCCGGCTACCAGGCCGTGCTGCGCTACCGCGCTCCCGACGGCTCCGAGCAGCAGCTGATCCGTCGTTCGGCGCCCGGTACCCCGCACCCGGAGTGGCAGATCCTCTACGAGCTGCGCGCCATGAACGTGCCGCCGCAGCAGGTGCTGGAGCTGCACACCGAGCTGGAGTCCTGCGAGCTGCCCGGCGGTTACTGCGCCCGGATGATCCGGGAGACGTGGCCGCAGGTGCGGATCACCAGCGTGGCCCCGTACGGGAAGGACCACGCGGGCCGGCAGCAGGGCATGCGGCACCTGCTCACCCACCAGGGCGAGCTGCACCAGGTCGCCGACGGGCCGGCGCGCCCGGCGCCGGTGCGTGCGCCGCTGCCGCAGGTTCCGCTGCAGCCGGCGATCCCGCTGGACGCCATCGGGCAGGAGCTGGCTGCGGCGTTCGGTCCGCAGGGCGTGTTCCGGTTCGACCAGCGGGCGGTCTCCCGCCAGGGCGTGCCGGAGATCGTGGCGCAGACGCTGATGTGGGCGGGTCTGCCGGTCGATTTCGGGCCGTTTTTCTGGGCGCAGGCGGTGCCGGGGCAGCCGGTGCCGACCCTGGCCGAGCTGGCGGCGCAGCGTCAGGTGCAGCCGGCGTCGGACGCGGGCTCGTACCTCGTGATCGGCAGCGACTTCGGCAAGGCGCTGTGCGTGCAGTACGGGACCGCGCACATCGTCGCGGTGCCGGTCGAGGGTGGTCCGGGGGGTGCTCCGGTGCCGCCGCAGTTCGTGAATTCGAGCCTGCCGCAGTTCGTGCGCTCGATGGCGATGCTGGGTCACATGTGGCGGCTGCGTCAGCATCTGACGCCGGAGCAGGCGGGCCGCTGGACCGTCGATTTCCAGGCGAATCTGGCGGGCCTCGACAGTGCGGCACTTTCGTCGCCGGAGAGCTGGTGGTCGGTGCTGCTGGAGCAGATGTGGGACGGGCTGTTGTGATGTCCGTCTGATCGCGTCGGCGCGTGATCCGTGGAGTGGCCGGGTCGGGACCCTTGGACGGGGGCTCGGCCCGGCCATTCGGGCTTCAGGGATCAAATGGCGCATCCTTGACGGGAATCCCCGCGAGAGAGGCGCATCCAGGATGAGTGCACCCTTTGCGACCGTGCGCGGTCGCGGCTATCGCATCGAAGAGGTCGACCGGTATCTCGCCCGGCTGTCCGGGAGCCGTGACGAGGCATGGGAGCGGGTGGCGCGGCTGACGGTCCTGGCCAAGCAGATGGAGGCGGAGGCGGCGCGGCTGCGTGAGGTCGTGGCCGGACTCGCCCCGCAGACGTACGACGAGCTGGGTGAGCGGGCCCGGCGGATCCTGCAGCTGGCGGAGGAGGAGGCCGAGGCCGTACGGGTGGAGGCGCGGGCGGACGCGTCCGCGGCGCTGGACGCGGCCGGGGTGCGGGCCGAGCGGATGGCGGAGCTGGCGCGCGGTGACGCGGAGGCGGTGCGGGAGCAGACCGAGGTCCGGGCGCGCCAGGGGCTGTTGCGGGCGGAGCGGGAGGCGGACGACCTGCGGGCGGGGGCGCGGCAGGACGCGTCGGCGTGGCGGGCGGAAGCGGCGGCGGCGCTGGCGCAGGTGCGGCGTCGGGCCGAGGCGGCGCGGGTGGAGCGGGAGCGGGAGCAGGGGGAGCGCTGGGAGGCGGTGGGGCGGGAGCTGGCGGCACGGGAGGCGGAGCTGGAGGCGCGGCACGCGGAGGCGGAGCGGTACGCGGAGGCCGGGCTGGCGGAGGCGCGGCGGGGGTACGCGGAGGCGGAGGAGGCGGCGCGGCACGGCCAGGAGGATGCGGAGGCGCGGGCCGCCGAGCTGGTGGCGCAGGCGCGGGTGGCGCAGGAGCGGGTCTCGCGTGAGACGGAGCGGGTGCTGCGGGAGCATGGGGAGGCGCAGGAGGAGATGCGGGCTCATATGGCGCACGTCAGGGCGAGCCTGTCGGCGCTGACGGGGCGGGCGCCTGCGGAGGGCTGAGGCCGTTGCCCGGGCCGGGCGTTGCCCTGGCCGGTTTGCGGGCCGGCCGGTTGCGGGCCGGCTGGGGGCGGGTTGGTGCCGGGGACCCGGCCGCGTCGCCCGCCCCGAGGACGGCTGGGCTCAGAGGAGTTCCAGAGGGGTGGATCGAGGAGCCGGTCGATGCTCGCGACGGTGACGAGGCACAGGAGGGCCGTCCCGCCCGGTCGAGGGCGCGGGTTTCCCAGCCGCCGCCGGGGGTGCGTGAGAGCACGGTGTCCGTGCCGTCCGTCCGCCGGACGAGGTGCCGGTGGAGGCGGTCGGTCGCGGGTGTGCGCGGTGGCCGTCCAGGCCCGCCGGGGTGCGCGCCGGGACGGGGTCAGGGGGGACATCCTCAGCCCGCGGTCTGTCGGGCCGGGAGGGCGGGGGCCTCGTAGCGGTACGGGTCGCTGCGCAGGCCCCGGGACGTCGCCACCACCGTGAAGGGCGGCTTCGCCGACGGCGGCAGGGTGGCCGTCAGGGCGCCGGTCACGGGGTCGGGCCGTGCCTCCAGCGGGGTGTCGTCGACGGTGAGGCGGGCGTCGGTGAAGCCGCCGCCCTCGACGGTGAGCCGGTCGCCGCAGAGCGAGGCCCCGGTGATCACCGGGTTGGCGCGGGTGGCCATCTTGTTGACGAGGTAGGCGCCGGCCGGGGCTCCGGTCAGGGCCCAGATCTCCTCGGGCAGGCGGGGGAGTCCCGCACCCACGTCGGCGAGGAAGAAGAGGACGACGTAGAGCATCGTGACCGCGCTGAGCGTGACGTACTGGAGGTCGACGAGGTCGGTGCGTCCGCTGTCGTTCGCGATCAGCTCCCGCAGCGGCCGCCGGCCCGACGCGGTCGGCGGAGCCGGCGGTTTGGCCAGGGTGCCGCGTTCGACGCGCAGGCCCACGACCGTCTTGGCGGCGATCAGCGCCACGTAGGGGCCGCCGAGCAGCGGCAGGTACACCGTCGTCAGCGGGGACAGCGGGCCGTCGGGGCCCTGGAAGTACCTCACGCCGCCGCCCGCGGTGAGGCCGTGGCCGAGGATGGTGAGCAGGAGCCAGACCAGGATCACCGTCCAGGCCAGCGCGAGTGCGGTCGAGGTGGAGAGCCGGCCGTCGCGGCCGGTGACGAAGGCCGGGTGGCGGCGCAGCCGCAGGCAGAGCGGGCCGGCCAGTGCGGCCAGTAAGAGCAGTGCGCACAGTGCGGATGCCATGGTGTCCCCCCGGATGTCGGTGCTGCGTACGAGGTTCGCCGACTGCCCTGGCCATGACAAGGCGACACGGCGGACCTCAGTCGTCGCGCAGTTCGGGCAGGACCGGGAATCGGCGCGGGGCCACCAGCAGCAGGACGAGCAGTGCGGCGACGGCGGCGGCCGTGGCGCCGAGGAAGATGTGCTCGACGGCGGCGGCCACGGCCTCGCGCAGGTGGTCGGCGGCGGCGCGGGGGAGCAGCTCCGGGTGTTCGAGGGCCTTGGCGACGTCGTCGAGGTGGCGCGGCAGCCCCGGTGCGGGGGCGTCCGCCAGCCGGGCGGCGATGGTGGCGTTGGCGACGGCGGCGAGCAGGGCGGCGCCGACGCTCTGGCCGACCTGGCGGCAGAAGAGCACCGAGGCGGTGGTCGTGCCGCGTTCGGCCCAGTCCACGGTGGACTGGACCCCGACGATCAGCGGGAGCTGGAAGAGGCCGAGGGCGGCGCCGAGCAGCAGCATGATCAGGGCGGGCTGCCAGGGCCGGGCGGGGTACGGGAGCAGGGTGAAGGAGTACAGGATCATCGCGGCGAGGCAGATGCCGACGGCCGCGCTGTTGCGGAAGCCGATGCGCCGGTAGACGTGCTGGCTGAGGGCGGCGGTGACGGGCCAGCTGAGGGTCATCACGGACATGACGAGTCCGGCGCCGACGGGTCCGAGGCCGAGGACGGACTGGGCGTAGGTCGGCATGAAGACCATCGGGGCGACCATCAGCAGGCCGAGGGCGCCCATGGCCAGGTTGACGGCGGCGATGGTGCGCCGGCGCCACACCCAGCCGGGCAGGATCGGCTCCTCGGCCCGCCGTTCCACCCGGACCACGACCGCGGCCAGTACGGCGCTCGCGCCCAGCAGGCCCAGGGAGGGGGCGGACAGCCAGGGCCAGGCGACCCCGCCCTGGACGAGGGCGAAGAGGAGGAGGCCGCCGCAGCAGAAGACGCCGAGGGCGCCCGCCCAGTCGACCGGACCGCGGCGGCCGGGCGAGCGTGCCGGTTCGGTCAGGTGCCGGGTGACCATCCACAGGGCGAGGGCGGCCAGCGGCAGGTTGATCAGGAAGATCCACCGCCAGTGCGCGGAGGAGGCGAGCAGCCCGCCGAGGGCGGGGCCGGCCACGGCCGAGGTGGCCCAGACGCTGGACATGCGGGCCTGGATCCGCGGGCGTTCCTTGAGCGGGTACAGGTCGGCGGCCAGGGTCTGGACGGTGCCCTGGAGGGCGCCGCCGCCCAGGCCCTGGACGATCCGGAAGGCGATGAGGGCGGCCATGTTCCAGGCGGACGCGCACAGCAACGAGCCGAGGAGGAAGAGGGCGATGCCGAAGAGCAGGACGGGCTTGCGGCCGAAGGTGTCGGACAGCTTGCCGTAGACCGGCAGGGTGACGGTGACGGCGAGCAGGTAGCCGGAGAAGAGCCAGGAGAAGACGGAGAAGCCGCCGAGGTCGCCGACGATCTGGGGGACGGCGGTCGCGACGATGGTGCTGTCGAGGGCGACCAGGGCCATGCCGAGCATCAACGCGACGACCACGGAGGTCGGGGGGCGTTCGGCCGGCCGGGCGGTGCCGGCCGCGTCCTTGGCCGAAACCGCCGCTCCGGGGGCGGTGCCCGTACGCCCGGCGGGTACGCCGTCCGGGCTTCCGTCCGTGCTGTCCGCAGCGGGCACCGAGATCCCTTCCCCTTGCACGTAGTTGCGGAGGACACCGTCTCACCGCCGCCCCGCGGGCGGAATCCCTCAGGCCGGGTGGTCCGAAGGGTGGACATCCCCTAGGGGTCCCTCCGCACTACGGGCCAGGGGTCTTTCCTCCCGGCGGAGGAGGTGGGGGCGTCCGGCGTCTCCTTGACTGGAGCATACGAACCGGGGGTGCGGGTGGGGTTAACCCCCGGGCGGATACGGCGACGGGCACCAGCGCGCCGCAGGGCCCACCGCCGCAGACTCATCACGGCGGCGCAGTGACGCAGACGCACGCATTCGAAGAAGGAGACAGACCGTGACAACGGCAATGACCGAAACCAGGCACGGGGGTACTGGAGGGCATGCTGCCGTCGCGGCCCGGGCGCGGAAGGTCGTCAAGGCCTACGGCTCCGGGGAGACGCGGGTCGTCGCCCTCGACGAGGTGGACGTGGACATCATGCGCGGCCAGTTCACCGCGATCATGGGTCCGTCGGGTTCCGGCAAGTCCACGCTGATGCACTGCCTCGCCGGCCTCGACACGGTGACCAGCGGGCAGATCCACCTGGACGACACCGAGATCACCGGGCTGAAGGACAAGAAGCTCACGCGGCTGCGCCGCGACCGGATCGGCTTCATCTTCCAGGCCTTCAACCTGCTGCCCACGCTCAACGCCCTGGAGAACATCACGCTCCCCATGGACATCGCGGGCCGCAAGCCCGACGCGCAGTGGCTGAACCGGGTGGTGGAGACCGTCGGCCTGGCCGGCCGGCTCAAGCACCGTCCGACCGAGCTCTCCGGCGGCCAGCAGCAGCGCGTGGCCGTCGCCCGCGCCCTCGCCGCCCGCCCCGAGATCATCTTCGGTGACGAGCCGACCGGAAACCTGGACTCCCGTGCGGGCGCCGAGGTCCTCGGCTTCCTGCGCCGTTCGGTGGACGAGCTCGGCCAGACCATCGTCATGGTCACCCACGATCCCGTCGCCGCCTCCTACGCCGACCGCGTCATCTTCCTGGCCGACGGCCGGATCGTCGACGAGATGCACGCCCCCACCGCCGACCAGGTCCTGGACCGGATGAAGGACTTCGACGCGCGCGGGCGGACCTCATGAGCAACACGGTCCTGAAGACCTCGCGGCGCAACTTCGTCGCGCACAAGGGGCGGATGGTCCTCTCGGCCGTCGCGGTCCTGCTGTCCGTCGCCTTCGTCTGCGGCACGCTGGTGTTCACCGACACGATGAACACCACCTTCGACAAGCTGTTCGCCGTCACCAACTCCGATGTGACCGTCAGCCCCAAGGCCGCCGGGAGCGGGGAGGAAACCCCCGACCGCGGCAAGCCGGAGATGCTGGCCGGCTCGGTCGTCGAGCAGGTCAGGAAGGCGCAGGGCGTCAAGAGCGCCGAGGGCGGCGTCGTCTCCATGGCCGTCACGGTGGTCAACGCCAAGAACGAGAACATGGGCTCGACCACCGGAGCCCCGACCATCGCGGGCAACTGGAGCGACAACGAGCTCAAGTCCATGAAGATCACCTCGGGGCAGGCCCCGCGCGGCCCCACCGAGGTGATGGTCGACGCCGACACCGCGAAGAAGCACGGCCTGAAGCTCGGTGACGAGCTGCGCACCATCGCCGTCACCGGCGACACCCGCGCCAGGATCACCGGTATCGCCACCTTCACCGTGACCAACCCGGGCGCGGCCGTCGTCTACTTCGACACGTCCACCGCGCAGCAGGCGCTGCTCGGCTCCGCCGACTCCTTCACGCACATCAACGTCACCGCCGAGGACGGGGTGAGCGACGAGCAGCTCAAGGCGAACGTCGCGGGCGCCGTCGGTGCGGACACCTACAAGCTCCAGACCGCCAAGGAGGCCGCGGACGCCAACCGCAAGGACGTCGGCGCCTTCCTCGACGTCATGAAGTACGTGATGCTGGGCTTCGCCGGCATCGCCTTCCTCGTCGGCATCTTCCTGATCTTCAACACCTTCTCCATGCTGGTCGCCCAGCGCACCCGCGAGATCGGCCTGATGCGTGCCATCGGCGCGGACAGCGGGCAGGTCCTGAAGTCCGTGGTCGTCGAGGCCTTCCTGCTCGGCGTGGTCGGTTCGGTCCTGGGCGTCGGCGCGGGCGTGGGCCTGGCCGTCGCACTGATGGCGCTCATGGGCCAGATGGGCATGCACCTGTCCACCGACGACCTGACCGTCGCCTGGACCACCCCCGTCGTCGGCATCGTCCTCGGCGTCGTCGTGACGGTGATCTCCGCCTTCGTCCCGGCCCGCCGCGCCGGCAAGGTCTCCCCGATGGCCGCCCTGCGCGAGTCCGGAACCCCCGGCGACAAGAAGGCCGGCCGCGTCCGCGCCGCCCTCGGCCTGGTCCTCACCGGCATCGGCGGCGCCTCCCTCTACCTCGCCGCAACCGCCGAGAAGGCCGGAGCCGGATCCCTCTGGCTGGGCCTGGGCGTCGTCCTCACCCTCATCGGCTTCATCGTCATCGGCCCGCTGCTCGCCGCGGGCGTGGTGCGGGTGCTCTCCGGCGTGGTCCTGCGGCCCTTCGGGTCCGTGGGCCGGCTCGCCAAGCGCAACGCCCTGCGCAACCCGCGCCGCACCGGCGCCACCGCCGCCGCGCTGATGATCGGCCTCGCGCTGGTCGCCTGCCTGTCGGTGGTCGGCTCCTCGATGGTGGCCTCCGCGACCGACGAGCTCGACAAGTCGGTCGGCGCGGACTACATCGTCGCCTCCGAGTCCCGCCAGCCCGTACTGCCGCAGGCCGAGCAGGCCCTGCGCGCCACCGCCGGACTCGACCACGTCACCGCCTACCGCCAGGTTGCCGCCAAGCTCACCGCGCCCGACGGCACCACCGAGGAGACCGGACTCGGCGCGACCGACCCGACGTACGCCAAGGACCTCCGGCGCAAGATGACCGCCGGCGAGCACGCGGCGGCCTACGGCGACGGCTCCATGTCGGTGGGCTCCCTCTACGCCACCCAGCACGGCATCAAGCTCGGTGACGAGATGACCGTCGCCTTCACCGGCGGCAGGACGGTCAAGCTGAAGGTCGCGGCGATCACCAGCGACGAGGGCAACCTCGACAAGGGCATGGCCTACATCAGCACCGAGACCGCCCGGGCGAACGTGCCCGCGGACCGGATGCCGCTGCCCTTCATGCTGCTCGCCACCGCCAAGGACGGGCAGTCCGACGCCGCCGCCTACAAGTCCGTCAAGGCGGCCCTGGCCGAGTACCCGCAGTACGTGGTGCGCAACCAGGCCGACTACAAGCAGGCGCTGAAGGACCAGGTCGGCCAGCTGCTGAACATGGTCTACGGACTCCTGGGCCTCGCGATCATCGTCGCGGTCCTGGGCGTCGTGAACACCCTGGCCCTGTCGGTGGTCGAGCGGACCCGCGAGATCGGCCTGATGCGCGCCATCGGCCTCTCCCGCCGCCAGCTGCGCCGCATGATCCGCCTGGAGTCGGTGGTCATCGCCCTCTTCGGCGCCCTCCTCGGCCTCGGGCTGGGCATGGGCTGGGGGGCCACCGCGCAGCAGTTGCTGGCGCTGGAGGGTCTGGAGGTCCTGGAGATCCCGTGGCCGACGATCATCGGGGTGTTCGCCGGATCCGCCTTCGTGGGCCTGTTCGCCGCACTGGTCCCGGCCTTCCGGGCGGGACGGATGAACGTTCTGAACGCGATCGCGAGCGAGTAACCGGCGCCGCGTTCGTACGGGGGTGGGCGCAGGCCCGGGACCAGGTGTCCCGGGCCTGCGCCCTTGTCGTCCGGCGGCGGGGGCCGCCCGGCTCAGCCGGAGGTGTCCCGCTGCAGCAGGACGATCCCGCCGGCCTCGCCCACCAGGGTGTAGCGCTCGCCCGGGTGGAGCTGGGTGGCGTAGACGGTCGGGTCCTCGCCGGCCCACTTGTTGCCGTTGTCGATGGTGATCCAGTCGGGTACGACGCCTTTGCTGCCGCCGATCCACAGGACGCGGCAGCGGGAGGTCAGCCGGGTCAGCGGGGTGGTGTCCGCCTCCACGGTGGCCCCGTCGGGGATCCGGTCGAGGAGCCGTTCGATCGCGACGACACGGTCGGGCTTCTCGTACGTGGACGCCTCCGTGAGCTTGGCGGTCGGCATGCTGGTCATGGCCAGGGCGAGGGCCGCGGCGAGCACGGCCGTGGGCAGCTGGAGGGCGTAGGAGCGCAGCCAGGGGCGTTCGCCGCGGCGCACGGTGTCGATGGCGTCGACCAGGGCGAGGGCGACGACGGGCATCAGCACGGCGCTGTAGTGCCAGTCGGTGGACCAGTAGTGGTCGTCCCCGGACAGGAACCGCCAGCCGAGGGTGGGGGCGGCGACCAGCAGCAGAGGAGAGCGCAGGGCCAGCAGGCCGGAGGTGGGGATCAGTACCCATCCGAGGGTGGCCAGCTTGGTGCCGGTGCCGGCGAAGGGGCCCCCGCTCTCGATCTTGTGCCAGTAGCCGTAGCCGTCGGTCGCGAAGGCCGGTATGAAGACGGTGAACACCAGGACGGCGAACACGCAGGCGGCTGCGGCGATGCCGAGCGCGGTCCAGGCGGTGCGCCGGTCGGTGGTGCGGCTGCGCCAGGCCACCACCACGGCCAGGGCGGCCAGTGTGAAGCCGAGGTCCTCCTTGACCAGGACCAGGGGCAGCCCCCACAGCAGCGCGGCCCGCCAGCGCCGGGCCAACACCGCCTCCAGGGCGAAGGCCAGCAGTGGCACGGCGAAGGCGATCTCGTGGAAGTCGAACTCCACCGCACGCTGGACGCCCCAGGACAGGCCGTACGCGACTCCGACGGCGATCCCGCGGGCCCGGCCCAGGAGCCGTGCGGCCGCCCGGGTGACGGGGACGGCGGAGAGGGCGAACAGTGCGGCCTGGACGACCAGCAGCGTGATCGGCCCGGGGAAGACCCGGTAGACGGGTGCGACGAGCGCGATGACCGGGCTGAAGTGGTCCCCGAGGATGTTGGCCCCCGGCCCCTTCAGGTCGGCGACGGGCTCCTGGAGGTGGGCGTACGCGCGGATCGCCTGCTCGAAGATCCCCAGGTCCCAGGAGGCCCAGTCCATGCGCCGGAACCGGCCGACGGACAGCACGAGGTAGACGAGGAAGAGCCCGGCGGCCACCGCCCAGGGGCCGGCCCAGCGGGGTGCGGCCGCCCTCGTCGGGGCCTGGGCCGCCGGTGCCGGGCGGGCTATGGCATCGCTCGTCACGGACTCGTGCTCCTCGGCCGTTCGGCGTGAACTCATGCGGAAAAGGACGCGGCGAGCTCAGGCGCTGGTTACGTGAACATCGTAAAGCGGGAGCAACGTCACAAGGACGAGGAGGGTCCGGGCACGCGCCGTGGCCCGAATCCCTCGCGCGCCGGTGTGGGCTCCGTCGTAGGGTGGGAACCCCCGGCCCGTACGACGTGTCGGGTCCTTCGCGTTGCCCCCTCACGCCCGCAAGCCCCAGACATCACCGGACGGAAAGCCTCCTCATGAGCCTGCACGGACTGCTCGACGCCGTCACCCGGGACGCCGCCCTCACCGAGGCGGTCACCGCGGCCGGTGACGGCAACCGCATGCACGTGGACCTCGTCGGACCGGCCGCCGCGCGGCCCTTCGCGATCGCCGCGCTGGCCCGGCGGACCGAGCGGACGGTGCTGGCGGTCACCGCCACCGGGCGCGAGGCCGAGGACCTGGCCGCGGCGCTGCGCTCCCTGCTGCCGCCCGACGAGGTGGCCGAGTACCCGTCCTGGGAGACGCTGCCGCACGAGCGGCTGAGTCCGCGCAGCGACACCATGGGCCGGCGGCTCGCCGTGCTGCGCCGCCTGGTGCACCCGAGCAAGGACGACCCGGCCGCGGGTCCCGTGAGCGTGATCGTCGCCCCCATCCGGTCCGTGCTCCAGCCGCAGGTCAAGGGCCTGGGGGACCTCGTACCGGTGAGCCTTCGGCAGGGCGCGACCGCCGATCTGGGCGAGGTCACCGAGGCGCTGGCCGCGGCCGCGTACGCCCGCGTCGAGCTGGTCGAGAAGCGTGGCGAGTTCGCCGTGCGCGGCGGCATCCTCGACGTCTTCCCGCCCACCGAGGAACACCCGCTGCGCGTGGAGTTCTGGGGCGACGAGGTCGAGGAGATCCGCTACTTCAAGGTCGCCGACCAGCGTTCCCTGGAGATCGCCGAGCACGGCCTGTGGGCGCCGCCCTGCCGTGAACTGCTGCTCACGGACGCCGTGCGGGAGCGGGCCCTGGCCCTCGCCGAGGCGCACCCGGAGCTGGGCGAACTGCTCGGCAGGATCGCCGAGGGGATCGCGGTGGAGGGCATGGAGTCCCTCGCCCCGGTCCTGGTCGACGACATGGAGCTGCTGATCGACGTGCTGCCCGCCGGGGCGATGGCCGTCGTCTGCGACCCGGAGCGGGTACGGAGCCGGGCCGCAGACCTCGTCGCGACCAGCCAGGAGTTCCTGATGGCCTCATGGGCGGCCACCGCGGGCGGCGGCGAGGCCCCCATCGACGTCGGCGCGGCCTCGCTGCGGGGCATCGCGGACGTCCGCGACCGGGCCCGCGAGCTCGGCATGATGTGGTGGTCGGTCTCCCCGTTCGCCGCGGACGACACCGACCTGGCCGCCGACACCCTCAAGCTCGGCATGCACGCCCCGGAGGCCTACCGCGGCGACACCGCCCGCGCCCTGGCCGACACCAAGGGCTGGATCGCCGACGGCTGGCACACGGTCTACCTGACCGAGGGCCACGGCCCGGCCGCCCGCACCGTCGAGGTGCTCGCCGGCGAGGGCATCGCCGCCCGGCTGGAGCCGGACCTGGGCACCCTGGAGCCGAGCCTGGTCCACGTCGCCTGCGGGTCGATCGACAACGGCTTCGTCGACCCGGTCCTGCGCCTGGCGGTGCTCACCGAGACCGACCTGACCGGGCAGCGGACCGCCACCAAGGACCTCGGCCGGATGCCGACGCGCCGCCGCAAGACGATCGACCCGCTGACCCTGGAGGCCGGCGACTACATCGTCCACGAGCAGCACGGCGTGGGCCGCTACGTCGAAATGGTCCAGCGCACGGTGCAGGGCGCCACCCGCGAGTACCTGCTGGTGGAGTACGCGCCGGCCAAGCGCGGCCAGCCCGGCGACCGCCTCTACATCCCCACCGACCAGCTGGAGCAGGTCACCAAGTACGTCGGAGGCGAGGCCCCGACCCTGCACCGGCTCGGCGGCGCCGACTGGACCAAGACCAAGGCGCGCGCGAAGAAGGCGGTCAAGGAGATCGCCGGCGACCTCATCAAGCTCTACAGCGCGCGCATGGCGGCCCCCGGGCACACCTTCGGTCCCGACACCCCGTGGCAGCGCGAGCTGGAGGACGCCTTCCCGTACGCGGAGACGCCCGACCAGCTCACCACCATCGCCGAGGTCAAGGAGGACATGGAGAAGTCGGTCCCCATGGACCGGCTGATCTGCGGCGACGTCGGCTACGGCAAGACCGAGATCGCGGTCCGGGCGGCCTTCAAGGCGGTCCAGGACGGCAAGCAGGTCGCCGTCCTCGTACCGACCACGCTCCTCGTGCAGCAGCACTTCGGGACCTTCTCCGAGCGCTACAGCCAGTTCCCGGTCAACGTGAAGGCGCTGTCCCGCTTCCAGAGCGAGACCGAGTCGAAGGCGACCCTGGAGGGACTGAAGGAGGGCTCGGTGGACGTGGTCATCGGCACCCACCGGCTGTTCTCGCAGGAGACCCGCTTCAAGGACCTGGGCCTGGTCATCGTCGACGAGGAGCAGCGCTTCGGCGTCGAGCACAAGGAACAGCTGAAGAAGCTGCGGGCCAACGTCGACGTGCTGACGATGTCCGCGACGCCGATCCCGCGCACCCTGGAGATGGCGGTGACCGGCATCCGCGAGATGTCGACGATCACGACCCCGCCGGAGGAGCGCCACCCGGTGCTCACCTTCGTCGGCCCGTACGAGGAGAAGCAGATCGGCGCGGCCATCCGCCGTGAACTGCTCCGCGAGGGCCAGTGCTTCTACATCCACAACCGGGTCGAGTCCATCGATCGGGCGGCGGCCAAGCTGCGCGAGATCGTGCCCGAGGCGCGGATCGCGACGGCGCACGGCCAGATGTCGGAGCAGGCGCTGGAGCAGGTCGTCGTCGACTTCTGGGAGAAGAAGTTCGACGTCCTGGTCTCCACCACCATCGTCGAGTCCGGCATCGACATCTCCAACGCCAACACCCTCATCGTGGAGCGCGGTGACAACTTCGGCCTCTCGCAGCTGCACCAGCTGCGCGGGCGCGTCGGCCGCGGCCGCGAGCGCGGGTACGCGTACTTCCTGTACCCCCCGGAGAAGCCGCTGACGGAGACCGCGCACGAGCGGCTCGCGACGATCGCCCAGCACACCGAGATGGGCGCGGGCATGTACGTGGCGATGAAGGACCTGGAGATCCGCGGCGCGGGCAACCTGCTCGGCGGGGAGCAGTCCGGTCACATTGCGGGCGTCGGCTTCGACCTCTACATCCGCATGGTCGGCGAGGCGGTGGCCGACTACCGGGCCGCGGTCGAGGGAGGGGCGGAGGAGGAGCCGCCGCTGGAGGTCAAGATCGAGCTGCCGGTCGACGCGCACGTCCCGCACGACTACGCGCCCGGCGAGCGGCTGCGCCTGCAGGCGTACCGGTCCATCGCCTCGGCCGCCTCCGAGGCGGACGTCAAGGCCGTGCGCGAGGAACTCACCGACCGCTACGGCAAGCTGCCGGAGCCGGTGGAGAACCTGCTGCTGGTGGCGGGGCTGCGGATGCTGGCGCGGGCCTGCGGGGTCGGCGACATCACCCTCCAGGGCAACAACGTCCGCTTCGGGCCGGTGGAGTTGCGCGAGTCGCAGGAGCTGCGCCTCAAGCGCCTCTACCCGGGGTCGGTGCTCAAGCCGGCGACCTCGCAGGTGCTGGTCCCCCGCCCCAAGGCGGGCAGGATCGGCGGCAAGCCGGTGGTCGGCCGGGAACTGCTGGGCTGGACCGGCGAGTTCCTCACCACCATCCTCGGCTCGTAGGCCGTGCCCGGCCGCGGCCCGGGAGCGTGTGCTCCCGGGCCGCGGCCCCCACGCCGCCGGGGGTCGTGCTGCGACCCTGCAACGGTTGCGCGCATCCCCTCACTGATGGCCGGTAACGCTGTATACCCTCAGATCCGAAACCTCTTCCGCACGGCCCGTCAGGAGCAGCGATGCACGGCCCCGGCCTTCCGCCGCAGCACGCCCCCCAGTCCACCTCGGGCGGTGTGGTGGCACTGCGCGTGGTGTTCATGCTGCTGCCCGTCCTGAGCTGCGGCTTCCTGGCCTGGGGCTCGATGCTGCGGCTGGCGCTGGTCACCCGCAGGTCCCGGGACTGGGGGCTGCTGGTGCTCAGCGGTGTGCTCGCGGTCGTCTGGATGACGCTGATCCAGCTCGACCCCACCCCCGACGTCGACGGCTGGCAGGGCAACCTCGGCGCCGGTGGCTCGATCCTCACGGGCTTCGCGGTCTGCGTGTACTTCCTCGTCGCCGACATCAAGCACCACGAGGCCCTGCGGTCGGCGGCGCCCGTGCCGTGGTACCCGGGGCAGCCCGCGTCCTACGGACACCCGCAGCAGACCTCGCCCTCCTACGGCTACCCGCACGCCCAGGCCCCGACCGTGATCTCGGGCCAGACGCCGGCCGTCCCGCAGGTGCCGCCGCAGCCGACGCCGCCCCCGCGCATCGGGCAGGTCCGGGCCGAACTCGACGAGCTCAGTGAGCTGCTGCGCAAGCAGACCCCGCCGCCCGGCGGCCACCACCAGGACCCGAACCAGACCCCCTTCCGGGATCCGCAGCAGTGACCGACCGCCTCATCGGAGACCGCTACCAGCTGGCGAGCGTTCTGGGACAGGGCGGCATGGGCCAGGTCTGGACGGCCTACGACCGGCGCCTGGACCGGCGGGTCGCCGTCAAGCTGCTGCGCCCGGACAAGGTCGCCGGTCCCGGCACGGTCGCGGAGGAGCTGCGCCGCCGATTCGTGCGCGAGTGCCGGGTCACGGCGCAGGTGGACCACCCGGGTCTGGTCACCGTCCATGACGCGGGCAGCGACGGTGACGAGCTGTTCCTCGTGATGGGTTACGTCGAGGGCTCCGACCTCGCCGACCACCTGGCCGCGCACGGCCCCTACCCGTGGCAGTGGGCGGTCGCGGTCGTCGCGCAGCTGTGCTCGGTGCTGTCGGCCGTGCACGCCGTGCCGATCGTCCACCGCGACCTGAAGCCGCGCAACGTGATGGTCCGCCCGGACGGCACCGTCCTGGTCCTCGACCTCGGCGTGGCCTCGGTCATGGACACCGACACCACCCGCCTCACCAGCACCGGAACGCCCATCGGCAGCCCGGCGTACATGGCGCCCGAGCAGGCGATGAGCGGCGCGGTGGGCCCGTACACCGACCTGTACGCGCTCGGTGTGCTCCTGTACGAACTCCTCAGCGGAAACGTCCCCTTCGCCGGGTCCACCGCCCTCGGGGTGCTCCACCGGCACCTGTACGAGGCTCCGGTCCCGGTCCGGCCGCAGCGCCCGGAGGTCCCGCAGGAGCTGGAGGCGCTCCTGATGCGCCTCCTCGCGAAGGACCCGCAGGACCGGCCGTCCTCGGCGCAGGAGGTCTACGAGGCCCTCGCCCCGCTGCTGCCGGCCCGCGACGGCCGCGGTGCCTCCGGACCGCTCGACCCGACGCGGCCCTTCGTGCGGCCCCAGGCGCCCTGGCCGGACCGGGCCGCGGTGATCCCGCCGCGGCCGACCACCCCGCCGACGTCCACGCCGACGGGCACCCCCGTGCCGCCGACGCCCACGTCCACGCCGACGCCGACGCGGACCCCCGCGCCGGTGCCGGTGCCGCAGAAGCCCGACATCCCGGGCGCGGTGGACCAGGCCCGCACGCTCCTGGACCAGGGCCGGCTCACGCAGGCCGTGGACATCCTCGGCGGGATCCTCCCGGCGGCGGCCGCCGAGCACGGCGAGCACTCGCCGGTGGTCCGCTCCCTGCGCAAGCAGTACGCGGCCACCCTGATGGACGACGGCCAGTACCGCCGGGCCCTGCCCGAACTGCGGCGCCTCGCCGAGGAGTTCCCGGCGGGCGACCCGCAGTCCCTGCGGTTCCGCTACGACGCGGCGCAGTGCCTGGAGCAGTTGGGCGAGCCGGCCGCCGCCCTGGCGGAGTACCGCTCGCTGCTGCCGTACTTCGAGAACCGCTACGCCAACCCGGACCAGGCCCTGCCGCTGGAGATCCGCCGCCGGATCGCGCACCTGCTGCTGTCCCTCGGTGACCGGCCGGCGGCCCACGACACCCTGGCCCGGCTGCTGTTCGACGCGGAGCGCCTGCACGGTCCGGCCCATCCCTTCCCGTCGGAGATACGCCGCACCCTGCAGTGGCTGAGCCAGGTCCGCTGACGGGCCCGGCCGCTCACGCCCGCCGGCGGGAGCCGCGGGCCCTGACCACGGTGACCGCGAGCAGGGTCAGGGCCGCCGCGGCGACCGCCAGACCGGGGAGCAGCCCGGGCGGCCGGAAGGAGCAGGCGACCCGCGTGGTGCCGGGGGTGAGGGGGACCGCGACCAGCCCCAGGTGCGCCGAGGCGGGGCGGCCGTTGCAGGTCCAGCCGGCGATCGCGGGGACGGAGAGGACCGCCGTGCCGTTGCTGCCCGCGGGCAGGTCGGCCCGGATGCCGGAGGAGCCGGCCCGGACCGAGGTCGCGGCCGTGGCGCGCAGGGCGGCCACCGCCGCGTCGAGGCGGGTGCGGTCCAGGCAGGACAGGGTCCAGCGGGGCGGCGGGGCCGCGTCGAAGACCAGCGCCGAGGAGGCGCCGCGGGAGGGTCCCATCGGCTGGAGGGCCGCCCGGTTGCGGGGCGGGTTGCCGTTCAGCCGGAAGGCCGGGCCGTCGGCGAGGCGGGCCGTGGCGTCGTACTCCGGCGCCCACAGGTAGGCCTCGGTGCCCGCGCGGCAGACGCCGGGTGCGAGCGGGTCCTCGTACACGCGGGCGCCCAGCAGGAGTTCCTGGTTGGCGAAGGGCGAGTCGCCGTAGGAGGCCGGTGCGCCGGGCGGGCGGGTCGTCACCAGCGGGGGCACCTCGGCGCGCAGCACCGAGCCGTCCGGCCGGAGGCGGGCGCCGACCGCGAAGACGGCGTCGGTGACGGGGTTGTCGATGCTCTGGACGTTGCGGCCGCGCGAGGTCCAGCCGGCGCCGAGCGCAGCCATCGTCCGCGTGAACACCTCGGGGGTGTGGCTGCTGTAGTACGAGCCGCCCTCCCCGCCCAGCAGCAGCGGGTCGTTGCCCGACAGGGCGGGCCGGCTCGGGTCCGTGCGGTACGCGGGCCAGCCCCCGGCCGCCGCCAGGGCCGCGGCGCGCGCGGTGTGGGAGGCCCCCCAGGACGGGTAGTCGTCGAGGCCGGCCAGTTTGCCCTTGTGGCCGAAGGCGGTGGTCGCCGCCGCCTGCGCGAGCAGGACCAGGGCCAGCAGTCCGGCCGCGGGCAGTGCCGGTCGTCGGTGGCGCACCGCCCACCAGGCCGCGCCCGCCGCCACCAGGCCGCCCGCGAACAGGGCGTACCCCCAGGCCGTGGTCAGTGTGCTGGTGCGCGCCCACAGCGCGGCGGCGGCCAGGACGCCCGCGCCCGCGGCCAGCGCCGGCGGCCGCGGCGGTCCGCCGGCGAGCGCGGTCCAGGCGGCGATGACGGCGATCCCGGCCAGGACGAAGGTCTGCCGGTACGGGCTGCCGTTGGGGGTGGCGAACAGGTGCCAGGCCAGATGGGTCGGCGCCCACTGCAGGGAGAGCGCCACGGCGGCCGTCAGTCCCGTCCACCACAGCCGGTCGCGCAGCGGCACCGCCCGGTGGAAGGGCAGCGCGGCGACCAGCAGCAGCGTGCCGGTGCCCACGAAGACGGCGGGGGAGGAGAAGGAGTACGTTCCCGGCAGCAGCCGGGCGAAGAGGTCCGCCCAGGACACCGGCCGGAACTCCTTCACCCATCCCGGGTGGGCCTGCCCCGAGCTGAGGAACAGCGGGAGCAGGACCGGCGCCGCCAGCGCGATGCCCAGCACGGTGCTCCCGGCCGCCCGGGCGATCACCGCGGTCCGGGTCCGCGGACCCTGCCGGGTCAGCACCACCCGTACCAGCAGCACCAGGGCGGCGCCGAGCGTCGCCATGTAGGCGGTGTAGAAGTTCGCGGTCCAGCAGACGGCGACGACCAGCGGGGCGAGCAGCACCCGCCGCCCGCGCAGTGCCCATTCGCCGGTCAGGCACAGCAGCGGGAAGGCGATCAGGCCGTCCAGCCACATCGGGTTGTAGGAGGCCTCGATCACCGACCAGCCGCACAGGGCGTAGGAGGCCCCGAGCAGTCCGGCCGCCCACCACGGTCCCCGGTGGAGGGTGCGCAGCAGCCAGGCCATGGCGGCCGCGGCGGCGGCCGTCCTGAGCACGGTGACGACGTACACGGCCAGGTCGATGTCGGCGCGCGGGAAGAGGGCGACGAGGACGGAGAACGGGCCGGTCAGGTAGGTGCCGAGGTCGGGCAGGAAGCTCGTGCCGTAGCCGGACTGCCAGTTGAACAGCAGTCCGCCCTGCGCGCGGCCGTGCAGGAGGTCCCACAGGTGCGCGTGGAAGGGTACGAACTGATTGCCGAGGTCGTTGACGCTGCGGTGGCGCGGTCCGTACGGGAAGACGCGGGCGGCGGCGTCCCCGGCGCACACGGCCACCGCCGTGAGCAGGGCGGCGAGCGCCGAACCGGACGGACTGCGGCGGCGCGGCGAGCGGTGCGGTGTCGACATGGTGGGCCGACCCTGGCAGCACCGGGGGAAGCGGGAGTGGCCGCGGCATGGCTGCGACACGAACAGACACGTACCCCGGACACCCCGCGAATCGTTGGTCGAACCGGTGGCCCGGGCCACCCTTACTGCATACCATCGATCACCGCACGGCCCTTGTGCATTGACGCACAATCTCCCGGCCCTGGAGGCTCCTTTGCACCGTCGCACTGCGCTCTCCGTCTCCGCCGCCCTGCTCGTGGCGGCGCCCCTGCTGTCCGCCTGCTCGGGCGAGACCCGGCCCGGCACCGCGGCCGTCGTCGGCGGTGAACGGATCACCACCTCCGCGCTCCAGGCCCAGGTGAACGACGTCCGCACCGCACAGAACCGGTCCGAGCAGGCCGCGACCCTCATTGCCAACACCCCGCAGCTGGAGAGGATCAAGCTCGGCAAGATGATCCAGCTGCGGGTGCTGGAGCGGGCGGCCGACGACGCGGGCATCTCCGTCACGACCAAGGAGATCGAGGACGCCCGCAAGGCGCAGGAGGGCGACAAGGGCGCGGCGGCGCTGGAGCAGATGGCCCTCCAGGCCCGCGTCCCGCTGGCGCCCGGGCAGATCGACGAGGACCTGCGCTTCCGGCTGCTGCTCGACAAGCTGAGCGAGCGCTTCGGCGAGGACCGGATCATCGAGCCGCTCACCAAGGCGTCGGAGGCCCTCGACATCGAGGTGAACCCGCGCTACGGGGCCTGGGACGCCAAGCAGGTCGGCCTCGGCCCGGTGGAGACCGCCTGGATCACCCAGCGGACCCGGCCCGAGCAGCAACCCGCCGGAGCCTGACGGTCCCCGGCGGAGGTAGGTTCGGAGGGTGACCGACCACTCCCAGCCCACCGCCCCGGCCGAGCCCACCGGCCGTATCGTCCTGCTGACCACCAGCCACCGGGTCGCCCCCGGGGTGCTGTCCTGGCCGGCGTGGCAGACCCTGCACGCCGCGGACCGGGTGCTGTGCGCCGACCCCGGCCACCCGCAGCTGCCGTACCTGCGGGAGGCGGGCGTCGCGGTCGAGCTCGCGGCCCCGGACGCGCACGCGCTGGTGGAGGCCTGCGCGGGCGGCCGCACGGTCGTGGTGCTCCCGGGCGGGGAGGGCGACCAGCGGCTCACCGACGGGCTGGCGCGGCTGGCCGGCTCCGGCCGGGTCTCCATGCCCGACCTGGAACTGCTCCCCGGCTCCTACGACCTGCCGGGTGCGCGCCTGCTCGACCTGGTCCAGGTGATGGACCGGGTCCGGCGCGAATGCCCGTGGACCTCCCGGCAGACCCACCGGGGCCTGGCCAAGTACGCGATCGAGGAGGCGTACGAGCTCGTCGAGGCGATCGAGGACGGGGACCGGGAGGAGCTGCGCGAGGAGCTCGGCGACGTCCTGCTCCAGGTGGTCTTCCACGCCCGGATCGCGGAGGAGGGCCTCCCGGACGGCGCCGACGCGGAGGACGGTGAGGAGGAGGCCCTGGGGGCGTTCTCCATCGACGACGTGGCCGGGGCCCTTGTGGAGAAGCTGATTCACCGGCACCCGCACGTCTTCGGCGACGCGGAGGCCGAGACCCCGGAGGACGTCCACGCGCACTGGCAGCGCACCAAGGCGGTGGAGAAGCGACGGGAGTCCGTCACCGACGGGATCCCGGTCGGCCAGCCCGGCCTGGCGCTCGCGGCCAAGCTCGCGGGCCGGGCCCGTGCGGGCGCAGTGGCCGTGGAGCTGCCCCGCGGCGAGGGCATCGGGTACGAGCTGCTGGAGCTGGCGGCGCGCGCCGAGGCGGAGGGCGTCGACCCCGAGACCGCGCTGCGCGCGGCGGCCCGCGTCTACCGGGACGCGATCCGGGCGGCCGAGGGCCTCGGCGCCCCCGCGCGGTAGCTGCCCCGGTCCCCTCAGTACTCCCTCGGGGCGCGGGCGGCGGGGTTGTGCCAGTGCGGTGCCGGGCGGTTCAGGAACCATTCGCCGAAGCCCAGCGGGCGGCCCGGCTGTTCGTGGCCGGGGCCCGCGGAGGGTACGGAGTCGTGGAAGAGGCGGGCCGGGCGGGCGCCGAGTTCCTCCAGGAGGTGCGCGGTCTCGTCGATGAACTGCGCCGGCCCGCTGAGGTAGACGTCCTGGTCGGGCCACAGGCCCCGGTTGCTCAGCGCCGTCGCGAGCCGGTCGGTGGCCTCGTTGCGGTGCCGGCCGGGGGCGGGCGTGATGTAGGTGACGTCGAGCCAGCCGCAGGAGGTGCCGTAGGCGTCGATGAGCGGGCGGTCGTAGAGGTGCGCGCCGTCCCGGGCCACCACGAAGAGCCGTACGTCCTGGTCGGGCGGCCGGTCCACGAGTTCCTCCAGCAGGGCGCGGATCGGGGCCCAGCCGGTGCCGGCGGCGATCAGGCTGACCGGGCGGTCCGAGCGGCGGAAGGTCAGCTGCCCGCCCGCGGCGCCGAGTTTGAGGACGTCGCCGGGCTGCGTCTCGCGGACCAGGGCGGTGCTGAGCCGCCCGCGGTCGATCCGGCTGACGTGCAGGTCGACGGTGCCGTCGGGGCGGGGGGCGTTGCCGATGGAGTAGGGACGCCAGGTGCGGGGGACCCGCTCGCTGCTCACGCTCGCGTACTGGCCGGGGAGATAGGGGAAGGGGGCGTGCGGCCGCAGGGTCAGCACGCCGATGTCCTGCCCGTACTGGAGGTGGCGTACGACCTCCGCGTCCCACCACGGCGGGTCCTCGCTCGCACCGGCCCCGGCGAGCATGGCGTCGGCGATCACCTGGTAGGCCTCGGTCCAGGCCTTCTCCACCTGCGGGGTCCAGGCGTCGCCGGAGGTCGCGGCGAGTGCGGCGAGCAGGCTGGAGCCCACGACCGCGTAGTGCTCGGGGCGGACCCGGAACTTGCGGTGGTCGCGCCCCAGGTCGTGCAGGTAGGGGCCGATGGTGTCGTCGTCGAGGCGGGAGATCACGTGGGTGAGTGCGGCGAAGAGCCGGTCCCGCTGGCGTTCCATGTCCTCGGAGGAGACCGGGAAGAGGTCACGGACTCCGGGGTTGTGCCAGAAGAGGTGTGAGTAGAAGAACTTGACCGCGTGTTCGGCCCTTCTCTCCACCACCGCGAAACTGCTTTTCAAGATCCTCACGTCCACACATCCGAAAGTAGGAGTGCCGGACGGGGCGAGGTCAAGCGTTGTCCGATCTGCGGACAGCCGCGACCAAGCAGTCATATCGGATGACGGAGCGTCGGGCCGCGGCCCGACGCTCCGGGTCCGCCGTGCGGGGCGGTTACTGTCGGGGACATGCACGATCAGTCGTCCACTCCCTCCGTCGGCGCGGCGCCCGAACTCTTCACGTGGGAGTTCGCGACCGACCCCTATCCGGCCTACGCGTGGCTGCGGGAGAACGCGCCGGTGCACCGCACCAGGCTCCCCAGTGGGGTCGAGGCCTGGTTGGTCACCCGCTACGCGGACGCCCGCCAGGCCCTCGCCGACCAGCGGCTCAGCAAGAATCCTGCGCACCACGCGGAGCCCGCGCACGCCAAGGGCAAGACCGGGATCCCGGGGGAGCGCAAGGCGGAGCTGATGACGCATCTGCTGAACATCGACCCGCCGGACCACACCCGGCTGCGGCGCCTGGTGTCGAAGGCGTTCACCCCGCGCAGGGTCGCCGAGTTCACCCCGCGGGTGCAGGCGCTCACCGATCACCTGATCGACGGGTTCGCGGGGCGGGGTGAGGCGGACCTCATCCACGAGTTCGCCTTCCCGCTCCCCATCTACGCCATCTGCGAGATGCTCGGAGTACCGCGGGAGGACCAGGACGACTTCCGCGACTGGGCCGGCATGATGATCCGCCACGGCGGCGGGCCGCGCGGCGGGGTCGCCCGGTCGGTGAAGCAGATGCGGACCTACCTCGGCGAACTCATCCACCGTAAAAGGGACGATCTGGGCGATGACCTGATCTCCGACCTGATCCGGGCGAGCGACCACGGCGACCACCTGACGGAGGGCGAGGCCACCGCGATGGCCTTCATCCTGCTCTTCGCCGGCTTCGAGACCACCGTGAACCTCATCGGCAACGGCGTCCACTCCCTCTTCATGAACCCCGTCCAGCGCGAGCGCCTGCAGGCCTCCCTGGCCGCCGGCGAGAGCGGGCTGCTGACCACCGGCGTGGAGGAACTCCTGCGCTACGACGGTCCGGTGGAGCTGGCGACGTGGCGCTTCGCCACCGAGCCGCTGACCCTCGGCGGCGAGCGGATCGAGACCGGCGACCCGGTCCTGGTCGTCCTCGCAGCCGCCGACCGGGACCCCGGGCGCTTCGCCGATCCGGACACCCTCGACCTCTCCAGGACCGACAACCAGCACCTGGGGTACGGACATGGCATCCACTACTGCCTGGGTGCGCCGCTCGCCCGGCTCGAGGGGCAGACCGCCCTCGCGACCCTGCTGACCCGCCTGCCCGATCTGGAACTTGCCGTTCCATCCCAAGACCTGCGCTGGCGTGGGGGGTTGATCATGCGAGGGCTACGTAGTCTTCCCGTTCGCTTCACGGCTCAAAACACTTGTTCAACATCTGATTAAAAGTCAGATTCCGCTTGAACTTGTGACAATCGTTCGAAGGCCGCTAGGTTCTGCCGTTACCAGGCTGTTATGCGAAAGGTGATCCCTCATGCTCTCCGGGAACGGCCGTCACAGACGCCCCCGCCAGGTCCCCGCGCTGGTCGTCACAGCCGGAGTCACTGGCTCCGCGCTGGCCATGCCGCTGCTGGCCGCCACCAGCGCGACCGCTGCCGACACCGCCACATGGGACAAGGTGGCCGAGTGCGAGAGCGGCGGCTCGTGGAGCGCGAACTTCGGCAGTGGCGCTTACGGCGGACTCCAGTTCACCCAGGAGGAATGGCAGAACGCCGGCGGTCTGGACTTCGCCGAGCGGGCCGACCTCGCGAGCCGCTCGCAGCAGATAGCCGTGGCCGAGCGCGTGCTGGCCTCCCAGGGCCCGCAGGCCTGGCCGCTGTGCGCGGCCTCGGCCGGACTGGACCAGCAGGGTCCGGCCGCCGTGGTCGACCCGGGTCTGCCGGGCAGCCCCGCCGCGGTCGGCCCCGCGCCGTCCCGCCCCGACGACGTGGTGCCCTCCACCCGGGGCGGCAAGCCGGCGACGGACTTCGGCCTCTCGACCGCGGAGACCCCGAGCCCCACGGGCTCCCCCTTCCTCATTCCCGACGCGCCGTCGGTCGGACTGCCCGTCATGCCGGCGCCCGACGTCCCGACGACGCCCCCGACCGCCCCGGTCACCCCGACCGACCCGACGGCCCCGCCGGTCACCCCCGCCGATCCGACGGTCCCGTCCCTCCCGACGGACCCGACGGCGCCCACGACCCCGCCGGTCACCCCGACTCCGTCCCCGACGGACCCGACGGCCCCCGTGGCGCCGACCACCCCGGCCGCCCCGTCGACCCCGGGTGCCACTCCTGCCGGGGGCAACGGCAAGCACCGCGGTGCGCCGTCCCCCGAGGAGGGCGCACCGTCTGATGCCGCGTCGGACCCCGTCTACACGGTGCAGGCGGGCGACAGCCTGGCGACCATCGCGGTTGCCAAGGGCGTGAAGGGCGGCTGGAGCGGCCTCTACGCGGCCAATGAGCAGGTCATCGGCAATGACGCCAACCTGATCAAGCCGGGCCAGAACCTGGATCTAACCGCGCAATAAGGACAGTTGGTTCGTCCGGAAAGACTTGATTGTCTGTTTTCTGCAAGTGAGACATGCGTCTCTTCCGGTCAACTGGCGTGTCCCGTCCGGGGGCTTCCGCAAACCCCGTTCTCACCTGCGCAAACGCCCCTGCGGGGAGCGCAAGTAGGGGCCGTTTCTCCCCGGTGTTCCTCGTTGAACATCGGGGAGAGACCTGTCTACCTTCTGAGTCGCCCGCCACCGCGGGCTCCTTCGACCGCATCGCCGAATCCTGCCGGCGGACGGGGGGAACAGTCGTCGCGTCAAGCGCCGAAGGCAGGAGCGGGGGAACCAAGGTAGGTGCCGCGAGCGGCCGTTGAGAGACGGCCGGGCAGCGGCTTGGGGTTAAGTGGCGCGCTAGGTCGCACCGCCGGGCACTCACAGGCCCGAACCCGACAGCTCACCTCGTAGGCGTCGGTGAGGAGAAACCTCATGCTGCTTTCCGGCAAGGGCAAGCACCGTCGCGGTTCCAAGGCCGTTCGCATCGTCACGCTCGCCGGCGTCGCCGGTGTGGCCGTCGCCGCCCCCCTGATGGCCGCGGGCGCCGCCAGCGCCGCCACCGCATCCGAGTGGGACAAGGTCGCGCAGTGCGAGTCCGGTGGCAACTGGTCCATCAACACCGGCAACGGCTACTACGGCGGACTGCAGTTCTCGTCCTCCACCTGGGCCGCGTTCGGCGGCAAGTCGTACGCCCCGCAGGCCAACCAGGCCTCGAAGGCGCAGCAGATAGCCGTGGCCGAGAAGGTCCTCAAGAAGCAGGGCAAGGGTGCCTGGCCGCACTGCGGCAAGGGCCTGTCCAACTCCTCGTACACCGGTGGCGGCTCCACCGAGACCCCGGCCTCCGCCAAGCCGAAGGCCGAGACGAAGAAGACCGAGACCAAGAAGACCGAGACCAAGGCCGCGCCGAAGAAGGAGACCAAGCGCACCGAGGTCCCGACCACCCGTTCCGAGCGCACCGAGGCCCCGGCCGCGCCGAAGACCGGCAACGGCTCCTACGAGGTCAAGCCCGGCGACACCCTGGGCACCATCGCCGAGGCCAACGGCGTCAAGGGCGGCTGGCAGCAGCTCTTCGAGCTGAACAAGGACATCGTCTCGGACGCCGACCTCATCTACCCCGGCCAGAAGCTGAAGCTCAGCTGAACGCTGCGGCGATAGCCGCAGAAGCGTACGCAAGACGCAGAATTCCCACCGCCCGGCGCCCCTTCCCCCCACGCGCCGGGCGGCGGTGTGTGCGGGCGCGGGGGCCCCTCCGAGGCCGATGATCAAGGGTCGTATGTCCCGGAAGAGGGGTATTCGGTCCCTTTTTCGTCCCAGGGGTCGGGCGGTCGGCCGGTCGAACCCCCGAAGCCGGTTAGGCTCTAGGCGGCAAGGCCATCCCACGGCCTGACACGCCACCGCACACCCAGCGTCACATCCCAGAAGGAGATGCTCGTGCCGTCCATCGACGTCGTCGTAGCCCGGGAAATCCTGGACTCCCGAGGCAACCCCACGGTCGAGGTCGAGGTGGGCCTCGACGACGGCAGCACCGGCCGTGCTGCCGTTCCGTCCGGCGCCTCCACCGGTGCATTCGAGGCCATCGAGCTGCGTGACGGTGACCCCAACCGTTACATGGGCAAGGGCGTCGAGAAGGCCGTCCTGGCCGTCATCGAGCAGATCGGCCCGGAGCTCGTCGGCTACGACGCCACCGAGCAGCGCCTGATCGACCAGGCCATGTTCGACCTCGACGCCACCGACAACAAGGGCTCGCTCGGCGCCAACGCCATCCTCGGCGTCTCCCTCGCCGTCGCGCACGCCGCGTCCGAGGCCTCGGACCTCCCGCTCTTCCGCTACCTCGGCGGCCCGAACGCGCACCTGCTGCCCGTTCCGATGATGAACATCCTCAACGGTGGGTCGCACGCGGACTCCAACGTGGACATCCAGGAGTTCATGATCGCCCCGATCGGCGCGGAGTCCTTCTCCGAGGCGCTGCGCTGGGGTGCCGAGGTCTACCACACCCTCAAGAAGGTCCTGCACACCAAGGGCCTGTCCACCGGTCTCGGTGACGAGGGCGGCTTCGCCCCGAACCTGGAGTCCAACCGCGCCGCGCTCGACCTCATCATCGAGGCCATCAAGCAGGCCGGCTACACCCCGGGCAAGGACATCGCGCTCGCGCTCGACGTCGCCGCGTCCGAGTTCTACAAGGACGGCAAGTACGAGTTCGAGGGCCAGTCCCGCTCGGCCGCCGAGATGACCGACTACTACGCCGAGCTCGTCGAGGCGTACCCGCTCGTCTCCATCGAGGACCCGCTGTTCGAGGACGACTGGGCCGGCTGGAAGACCATCACCGACCGCCTGGGCGCCAAGGTCCAGATCGTCGGCGACGACCTCTTCGTCACCAACCCCGAGCGCCTGGCCCGCGGCATCGAGGAGGGCTCCGCGAACGCCCTGCTCGTGAAGGTGAACCAGATCGGTTCGCTGACCGAGACCCTCGACGCCGTCGAGATGGCCCAGCGCAACGGCTTCAAGTGCATGATGTCCCACCGCTCCGGTGAGACCGAGGACGTCACCATCGCCGACCTCGCCGTCGCCGTGAACTGCGGTCAGATCAAGACCGGCGCCCCGGCCCGCTCGGACCGCGTCGCCAAGTACAACCAGCTGCTGCGCATCGAGGAGATCCTCGACGACGCCGCGGTGTACGCGGGCCGCAGCGCCTTCCCGCGCTTCAAGGGCTAATCACGCTCAGCCTCCGTACGTCCCCGCACTCGGTCCCGTACCGTGTGCGGGGACGTATTGCGTAGTGCGTACAAAGGGGAGGCGGACCAATGGCCGGGAACCGGGATCGGTTCTCCACCTTCTCCACCGCGACGCGGCTCAAGCAGCTCGGTGAGCGGACCGCCGCCCACGTCTACCGCTCGCAGACGCGCCGTCAGGTGCGCCGCAGCCGCCTCACCGGCAGGGCCGCGCTCCTGGTGCTCGTGCTCTGTACGCTGGTCGTCGCCCTCGCGTATCCGATGCGCCAGTACGTCTCCCAGCGCTCGGAGATCGCGGAGCAGCAGCGGGCCGCCGCGGCGGCGCGGGACCGCCTGGAGCGGCTCCGCGACGAGAAGGCCCGCTGGCAGGACGACGCGTACGCGGAGCAGCAGGCGCGCAAGCACCTGCACTTCCTGCGCCCGGGGGAGGTCGGCTACATCATGAGCGACCCCGGGGCCCGGCCGCCGGAGCCGCACCGGACCGGCCAGGCCGGCTCCGACCGCCCCTGGTACTCGAACGTCTGGGACGGCGTCGACAAGGCCGACCGCCCGAACGACTAGTACCGCAGCACCCATCCACGAGAACGAAGAGACTTCCTCCAGGCATGCAGACGCCCCCGCCCCAGACCGACCGGACCGAGCCGACCGACGCGGACATCGAGGCGTTCGAGCAGCAGCTCGGCCGCCCGCCGCGCGGGCTGCGCGCCATCGCGCACCGCTGCCCCTGTGGGCAGCCCGACGTGGTGGAGACCGCGCCGCGGCTCCCCGACGGCACCCCCTTCCCGACGCTGTACTACCTGACGTGCCCGCGCGCGGCCTCCGCCATCGGCACGCTGGAGGCCAACGGCGTGATGAAGGAGATGCAGGCCCGGCTCGCCGAGGACCCGGAACTCGCCGCCGCCTACCAGGCCGCGCACGAGGACTACATCCGGCGCCGCGACGCCATCGAGGTGCTCCAGGGCTTCCCGAGCGCCGGCGGCATGCCGGACCGGGTCAAGTGCCTGCACGTGCTCGTCGGCCACTCGCTGGCGGCCGGCCCCGGCGTGAACCCGTTCGGCGACGAGGCCCTCGCGATGCTGCCCGAGTGGTGGGCCAAGGGCGCCTGCGTCACGCCGTCCGGCGAGAAGAAGGACGAGGAGTCCCGGTGACCCGGGTCGCGGGCATCGACTGCGGCACGAACTCCATCAGGCTGCTCGTGGCGGACTGCGACCCCGCCACGGGCGAGCTGGTCGAGCTCGACCGGCGGATGACCATCGTCCGGCTCGGCCAGGGCGTGGACCGGACCGGGCGGCTGGCCCCGGAGGCACTGGAGCGCACCTTCGCCGCCTGCCGCGAGTACGCGGCGGTCATCAAGGAGCTCGGCGCGGAGCGGGTGCGCTTCGTGGCGACCTCGGCCTCCCGTGACGCCGAGAACCGGGACGACTTCGTCCGCGGTGTCGTGGAGATCCTGGGCGTCGAGCCCGAGGTGATCTCCGGCGACCAGGAGGCGGAGTTCTCCTTCACCGGCGCCACCAAGGAACTGACCGCGCACGAACACCTGGAGCGGCCGTTCCTGGTGGTCGACATCGGCGGCGGCTCGACCGAGTTCGTGGTCGGCGACGACCACGTCCGGGCCGCCCGCTCCGTGGACGTGGGCTGCGTCCGGATGACCGAGCGCCACCTGGTGGTGGACGGCGTGGTCACCGACCCGCCGACCGAGGAGCAGATCGCGGCCGTCCGGGCCGACATCGAGGCCGCGCTGGACCTGGCGTCCGGGACCGTTCCGCTGACCGAGGCGCGCACCCTGGTCGGTCTGGCCGGTTCGGTGACCACGATCGCCGGGATCGCCCTGGGGCTGCCCGAGTACCGGTCGTCGGAGATCCACCACTCCCGGATCTCCTACGAGCAGGTCCGCGCGATCACCGAGCGGATGCTGACGGCCACGCACGACGAGCGCGCGGCGATCCCCGTGATGCACCCGGGCCGGGTCGACGTGATCGGCGCGGGTGCGCTGGTCCTGCTGGCCGTCATGGAGCGCACCGGCGCCGCGGAGGTCGTGGTCTCCGAGCACGACATCCTCGACGGCATCGCCTGGAGCGTGGCGGGCGCCACCGTGTGACCCGCCGGTCCGTCGGGACGACGGGGGTTCCGCGGCTGCCCGGCCGCGGAACCCCCGTCGTCGTTCTGGGTCATGCCCGCAATGACCGGTGCAATCACCTGGTCCATCGGCCGAACGACCTTCGAACCAGGGTGTGGGGGCTCCACGGGGGCATGATCCAGAAAAAGTTCGTGAAGTTCTTCACAAGGAAAAGGTGCCTGTTGGGGCACGGGAAGGGTCCTACGGGGCCTTGCGGAGGGCCCGGGGCCCCTTTTGTCGCGCGTTCGTGCGATCCGCGGAGGCGACGGGTTCCGTGTCAGAGGTAAGGACGAAACCCGGTGGTCTACTCCGGTTCACGCCCTGGAGGCCAGTTCAGGACGGGTGAACAACGACTCCCCCTACCTCTTGGTTCCCGTCGCGTGTCATGACGTCCGTCACGTGGGCGGCGGAGTGTAGCAGAGGCCCTCCGTCTCCTTGTGAAGGGGCTCACGAGCAACACCCCATTGGGTGCTGGATACTCGTTCTCATGAGCACCACGGAGCGTCCCAGGATCCTCGTTGTAGGAGGTGGGTACGTAGGCCTGTACGCAGCCAAGCGCATCATGAAGAAGATGCGCTACGGCGAGGCGACCGTCACGGTCGTCGACCCGCGCTCGTACATGACCTACCAGCCCTTCCTCCCCGAAGTGGCCGCAGGCAGCATCTCGCCGCGGCACGTCGTC
The DNA here is from genome assembly GCF_000720645.1 of Streptomyces sp. NRRL S-378. NCBI lineage: Bacteria > Bacillati > Actinomycetota > Actinomycetes > Kitasatosporales > Streptomycetaceae > Streptomyces > Streptomyces sp. NRRL S-378. The sequence goes on along the minus strand of NZ_JOBX01000021.1, from coordinate 65,832 downwards.
GTCCCGCTGCGACGCGTGCTGCCCAAGGCTGAGGTTCTCACCGGCCGGGTCACGACCATCGACCAGGACCGCAAGGTCGCCGTCGTCACGCCGCTGGTCGGCGAGGCGTACGAGCTGCCCTTCGACTACCTGGTGATCGCCCTCGGCGCCGTCTCCCGCACCTTCCCGATCCCCGGTCTCGCTGAGCAGGGCATCGGCATGAAGGGCGTCGAAGAGGGCATCGGCCTGCGCAACCACGTACTCGAGCAGCTCGACAAGGCCGAGTCCACGACGGACGAGAACGTCCGCCGCAAGGCGCTCACCTTCGTCTTCGTCGGCGGCGGCTTCGCCGGCGCCGAGACGATCGGCGAGGTCGAGGACATGGCCCGCGACGCCGCGAAGTACTACTCCACGATCAAGCGCGAGGACATGCGCTTCATCCTGGTCGACGCGGCCGACAAGATCCTCCCCGAGGTCGGGCCCAAGCTCGGCACCTGGGGCAAGGAGCACCTCGAGTCCCGCGGCATCGAGATCTACCTCAACACCTCCATGGACTCCTGCGTGGACGGCCACGTGGTGCTGAAGAACGGCCTCGAGGTCGACTCCAACACCATCGTCTGGACCGCCGGCGTCAAGCCGAACCCGGCCCTGGCCCGCTTCGGCCTCCCGCTGGGCCCGCGCGGCCACGTCGACGCCGAGCCGACCCTCCAGGTCAAGGGCACCGACTACATCTGGACCGCCGGCGACAACGCCCAGGTTCCGGACATGGCCGCCCGCCGGGCCGGCGTCGAGAACGCCTGGTGCCCGCCGAACGCCCAGCACGCGCTGCGCCAGGCCAAGGTCCTCGGTGACAACGTCATCTCGGGCATGCGGGGCTTCCCGCAGACCGAGTACTCGCACTCCAACAAGGGTGCCGTGGCGGGTCTCGGTGTCCACAAGGGCGTCGCGATGATCGTCATGGGCAAGATGAAGATCAAGCTCAAGGGCCGGCTCGCCTGGTACATGCACCGTGGCTACCACGGCATGGCCATGCCGACCTGGAACCGCAAGATCCGCGTCTTCGCCGACTGGACCCTCGGCATGTTCCTCAAGCGCGAGGTCGTCTCCCTCGGCGCGCTGGAGACGCCGCGCGAGGAGTTCTACGAGGCCGCCAAGCCGGCGCCGGCCCCGGCCGCCGCCGCTGCCCCGGCCGAGAAGGCCAAGGCCTCCTGACCCTGCGTCGGGAGAACGGCCGCTGAGCCGGCCGAAGGTACGTCCCCGAAGGGGCCGCCCGCCATCCGTGGTGCGGGCGGCCCCTTCGGCGTACCCGGCGCCGCGGATGGGTAGACGGATGGGTCGGAACTTTGTGGAGGTGCGCCATGACCGACGCCGCTCCGCGGCTGGCCGCTCTTGCCGAAACCCTGCTGGGCGGCCCCCTGCCCGTGCGCATCCGCGCGTGGGACGGGACCGAGGCCGGGCCGCCCGACGGCCCCGTACTCGTCGTCCGGGGCCGCCGTGCCCTGCGTCGGATGCTGTGGAAGCCCGGAGAGCTGGGCCTGGCCCGGGCCTGGGTGGCCGGTGACCTGACCGTCGAGGGCGACCTGTACGAGCTGCTGGACCGGGTCTCGGGCCTGCTCTGGGGCCGGGACCGGAAGGCGGTGCCCCCGCCCGCCCCGCCCACGTCCCGCCTCGGCGCGCTGCGCCCGCGCCTGCCCCGGTCGCTCTCGGCCGCAGCGACCAGCGCCGCTGCCACCGCCGAGCTGCTGCGCGACGCGGACGCGCGGGGCGCCGTACGGGACCTCGTCGCCCTGGCCAGGCCGTGGCCGGCGCCCGCGCCGCCCGACGAGGAGGCGGCCCGGCGCGGCGGCCCCCGGCACACCAGGGGCCGCGACCGGCAGGCCATCAGCCACCACTACGACGTCGGCAACGACTTCTACGAGCGGGTCCTCGGCCCCTCCATGGTGTACTCCTGTGCCTACTGGACCCCCGGCTCGACCCTGGAGCGGGCCCAGCACGACAAACTCGACCTGGTCTGCCGCAAACTCGCCCTGCATCCCGGGGGCCGGCTCCTCGACGTCGGCTGCGGCTGGGGCTCCATGGCCCTGCACGCGGCCCGTGAGTACGGCGCCCGCGTCACCGGTGTCACCCTCTCGCGCGAACAGGCCGCGTACGCCCGCAAGAAGGTCGCGGACGAGGGCCTGGCCGATCTGGTCGAGATCCGGATCCAGGACTACCGGGACGTCAAGGACGGCCCCTACGACGCCATTTCCTCCATCGGGATGGCCGAACACGTCGGAGCCGACCGGTACCGCGACTACGCCCGCACCCTGCACGCCCTGCTGCGCCCCGGCGGCCTGCTGCTCAACCACCAGATCGCCCGACCGCCCGAGGCCGACGAATCGGCCTACCGGGTGGACGAGTTCATCGACGCGTACGTCTTCCCCGACGGAGAGCTCTCCCCGGTCGGCACCACGGTCGGCGAACTGGAACGGGCCGGCTTCGAGGTCCGCGACGTGGAGGCGCTGCGCGAGCACTACGCCCTGACCCTGCGGGCCTGGGTGGCCCGGCTGGAGGAGCACTGGGACGAGGCCGTGGCCCTCACCTCGGCGGGCCGGGCCCGGGTCTGGCAGCTCTACATGGCAGCCTCCGCGCTCGGCTTCGAGCGGGGCCGCCTCGGGGTCAACCAGGTGCTCGCGGTGCGGTCCGCGGCGCGCGGGGACTCCGGGCTGCCGCTACGGCTGCGGACCTGGGGCGCGCAGCCCGCGTGACCGTTCCTCGCGGACGCCGGTGCGCGGACGACGGGAAGGGCCCCGGGGCGTGTCGCCCCGGGGCCCTCCCGTGTCCCGTTCCGCCTTCCGCGTGACGCCGTCCGCTACTCGGTCTTGATGGCGGTCAGCATGTTCAGGCGGGCGGCGCTGCGGGCCGGCCACATGGCGGCCAGGACGCCGACCACGGCGGCCAGCAGGAGGAAGATCCCGATCCGGTCCCACGGGAGGATCAGCTCGTAGCTGGGCATGGACTTCGCCAGCGTGGAGCCGACGGCCCAGGCGAGGAAGATGCCGATGGCGACGCCGAGGGCGGCACCGAAGAGGGAGATCACCACGGCTTCGAGGCGGATCATGTTCTTGACCCTGCTGCGGTCGAGGCCGATGGCGCGCAGCATGCCGATCTCCTGGGTCCGCTCGAAGACGGACATGGCCAGGGTGTTGACCACGCCGAGCACCGAGATGACCAGCGCCATGCCGAGCAGGCCGTACATGATGTTCAGCATCGTGTTGATCATGCCGCCCATCTCGTTGCGCATGTCCTGCTGGGTGGCGACGTTGATGGCCGGGTTCTTGCCGAGGGCGTCGACGACCTTCTGCTGGGCGGCCTTGGAGGCCCCGCCGTCGACGTTGACGTACACCTCGGGGATGTACATGTCCTCGCTGTGCTCGCTGAGGATCTTGTTGTCGATGACGTAGGGGGAGAGCAGGCCCTCCATGTCCTTGAAGATCGCGCCGACCTTCACCGACGCTTCCCGGCCGTCGTCGTACGTCAGCTTGATCGTGGTGCCGACGGTGAACTTCTGCTTCGTGGCGGTCTTCTCGGCGACCGCGACGTCGCCCTTGCCGAGGGCGTCGAGCGAGCCGCTGAGGACCTCGACGTTGAGGAGCTGGCCGATGGTGGCCGGGTTGACGCCGGAGGCGGCCCGGAAGTCGCCGTCGACCAGGAAGTAGCCGGCCGACTGCGGGGAGACCGCCTTGATGCCGGGGGCCTTGGACAGGGTCTCCGCCACGGACTTGTCGAGGCTGCCGGCGTCGGAGGACATGGAGACCCGGTAGTCGGCCTTGAGCTTCTCGGTGCTCATGCGGTCGACGACCTTGCCGACGGTGATGCCGAGCACGGACAGCGTGGTGACGAGGGTCAGGCCGATCGCGAGGGAGGCGGCCGTGACGGCGGTGCGGCGCGGGTTGCGGACGGCGTTCTGGGCGGCGAGCTTGCCGGGTACGCCGAACACCTTCTGCAGCAGGGGGCGGACCGCGCCGATGACCGGCTTGGAGAGCAGCGGCAGCAGCACGATCATGCCGATCAGCATGAAGAAGGCGCCGCCGCCCATGATCATGCGGCCGGCGTCGCCGCCCTTGGACACGCCCAGGAAGACCAGGCCGATGCCGCCGAGGCTGATGACCGAGCCGAGGATGTTGCGCAGGAGCAGGGACTTCGAGGAGGCCGGCAGGTGGGCGCTGCCCATGGCGGCCACGGGTGCGATCCGGCCGGTGCGCCAGGCCGGCAGCAGGGCGGCGACGGTGGTGACGAAGACGCCGATGACGAGGGCGGCGACGACGGTGCCCGGGGCGATCACGAGGGCGCCGCCCGGCAGCTTGGCACCGAGGGAGCCGATCACGGAGCGGATCCCGATGGCCAGGCCGACGCCGCTGAGCAGGCCGACGGCGGCCGAGAGGAAGCCGACGACGAGGGCCTCGGTGAGCACCGAGCGCATGACCTGGCCGCGGTTGGCGCCGACGGCGCGCAGCAGGGCCAGCTCCTTGGTGCGCTGGGTGACCAGCATGGTGAAGGTGTTGTAGATCAGGAAGATGCCGACGAAGAGCGAGATCCCGGCGAAGACGAGCAGCATCGTGCTGAGGTTGCTGAGGCCCTTCTCGATCTGCTTGGCCTGCTCCGCGGCGAGCGCCGTGCCGGTCTGCGCCTTGGTCGTCCTGCTGTCGAGGAGCGGCTTGATGTCGGCGAGCAGCTTGTCGGAGGAGGTGCCGTTCTTCGCGGCGACCGACAGCTCCTGGAAGTAGCCGGGCTTGAGGTAGAGCTCCTGGGCGACCTTGGTCTCGAAGAGGACCAGGCTGCCGCCCGCCTGGACGGCGCCGTCCTCGGTCGTGAAGACGCCGACGAGGGTGTACTCCTTGACCGGGCCGTTGGTGGCGACGCGGACCTTGTCGCCGACCTTGTACTTGCCCGTGTCGGCGGTGGCCTTGTCGAGGGCGACCTCGTCGGCCCTGGCCGGGCCGGCGCCCTGGGTGAAGGCGTAGCGCGGGTCCTTGCCGTCCTTGACGGGGGTGTAGTTGCCGCCCTTGTTGGACCAGCCGGAGCCGATCAGCTTGCCGTTCTCGTCGCCGACTCCGGCGAAGCCCGAGACGCTGCCGGAGACGGTGTCGACGCCCGGGAGCGCCTTGATCCTGTCGAGGGTCTGCTGGCCGAGGCCGGGGTCGCCCTCCTTCTGGCCCTGCTCGTTGCGGCCCTGGCCGTACGAGGTGACCGAGACGGCGACGCCCTCGTAGCTCTTGGCGGACTGGCCGGAGAGGGACTTCTTGAGGGTGTCGGTGAAGACGAGGGTGCCGGATACGAAGGCGACGCCGAGGGTGACGGCGAGCACCGTCATCAACAGCCGGGCCTTGTGCGCGAGGACGTTGCGCAGGGCGGTACGGAACATGGGAGATCTCAGTCCTGGGGCTGGAAGTCGTGGAGAGGGCGGCCTGGGGCGGGACCGGGGATCAGCTGGTGCGGCCCTTGGCGTCGAAGGCCTTCATGCGGTCCAGCACGCCGTCGGCGGTGGGGCTGAGCATCTCGTCGACGATCCGGCCGTCGGCGAGGAAGATGACGCGGTCCGCGTAGGAGGCGGCGACGGGGTCGTGGGTGACCATCACGACGGTCTGGCCGAGCTCGCGGACGGAGTTGCGCAGGAAGCCGAGGACCTCGGCGCCGGAGCGGGAGTCCAGGTTTCCGGTCGGCTCGTCACCGAAGATGATCTCGGGGCGGGAGGCCAGGGCGCGGGCGACGGCCACGCGCTGCTGCTGGCCGCCGGAGAGCTGGGTGGGCCGGTGGCCCAGGCGGCCGGAGAGGCCGACCATGTTCACGACGGTGTCCAGCCACTGCTTGTCGGGCTTGCGGCCGGCGATGTCCATGGGGAGCGTGATGTTCTCCAGGGCCGTCAGGGTCGGCAGCAGGTTGAACGCCTGGAAGATGAAGCCGATCTTGTCCCGGCGCAGCTGCGTGAGCTGCTTGTCCTTGAGGGAGCCCAGTTCGGTCTCGCCGATGCGGACCGAGCCGGCGGAGAAGGTGTCCAGGCCGGCGACGCAGTGCATCAGGGTGGACTTGCCGGAGCCCGAGGGGCCCATGATCGCGGTGAACTGTCCCTGGCCGAAGTCCACGGAGACGTTGTCCAGGGCGACCACCTGGGTCTCGCCCTGGCCGTACACCTTGGAGAGGCCGGTGGCGCGGGCGGCCACGGCCTGGGCGGTGCGCGGGGCGTGGTTCATGGTGGTCACAGGACGGCTCCTCGGTGTGTTGTGCGGGGACTCCTCCATCCTCACCCGGCCCTTACACGCCGCGGATCAGCCGCCGTGCCTGTTCCCGGGCCCACTCGAGACTGACGGCGGGCGGGTGCGCCTCCTCCTCTGGTATGACAGGAGGCCCGGCCGGCGGGCGGTGGCCCGGGGTGGCGCGGAGGGTGGCGCGGGGGGTGGCGCGGGCCATCGAAATCCCGTCATTCCCGTACAGGTGGTGATCGACGTCCAGAACGGGCCGACCGCGCATTCTGGGGCCTGACGGACCCTCAAGCGCCAATAAAATCAGACAACATCGGATAGACGGCCGGTCGGCGGCGAGTGTCTTCCGGATAGGCTCGGCACAGCGTTCAAGGCTTTTTCCACGGGGGCCGCCACGCCCTGCCCGGATGGTGGAATGCAGACACGGCGAGCTTAAACCTCGCTGGCCTTCGGGCCGTGCCGGTTCAAGTCCGGCTCCGGGCACTCCGCAGCTCTGGCGAGGCTCCCCTCGTTTATCCCCTGCGCTCCGCCATGCCTTCTTCTAAGATCCTCCTCCAGCAGTAGGGTGCTTTCTTTGCGAGCGCATTACTCTTGTTGCAAGGCCGCGCTCGGTGGCCACGGAGGAGTGAGATGAGGAGCAGTAACCCGGTCTTCTCGCGACGGGGGTTCAGCCGCGACAACGGTGGCTACGCGGGCTTTGACGCGCAGCACCAGCAGGCCGGGACCAACCCGTACGCGACGAACCCTTACGCGATGGACCCGACCACGGGTATGCCGCAGGCGCCGGCGCGCACCAACGCGATGACCATGGACGACGTCGTGAGCCGTACGGCCATGACGCTCGGCACGCTCATCGTGACGGCGACCCTTTCCTGGGTGCTGCTGCCCGTCGACCCGGCCAACCTCACCAAGTCGTACGCGATCGGCATCGGCGCCGCCCTGGTGGCCTTCGTCTTCGCGATGATCCAGTCGTTCAAGCAGAAGGCCGCCCCGGGCCTGATCCTGGCCTACGCGGCCTTCGAGGGCGTGTTCCTCGGCGTGATCAGCGCGGCCACCAGCACCTACTTCGGCGCCGGCGTGGTCATCCAGGCCGTGCTGGGCACGATGTGCGTCTTCGCCGCCGTGCTCCTCGCCTACAAGATGGGCTGGATCCGCGTCAACCGCCGCTTCTTCGGCTTCGTGATGGCCGCGGCCCTGGGCTTCATGATGCTCATGCTCGCGAACACCCTGTTCGCGGTCTTCGGCGGCGGTGACGGCCTCGGCTTCCGCAGCGGCGGCCTCGGCCTGCTGTTCGGCGCCATCGGCGTCATCCTCGGCGCCTGCTTCCTCGCCCTCGACTTCAAGCAGGTCGAGGACGGCGTGACGTACGGCGCCCCGCGCGAGGAGGCCTGGCTGGCGGCCTTCGGCCTCACCATGACCCTGGTGTGGATCTACATCGAGATGCTCCGCATCTTCCAGATCCTCTCGGGCGACGACTAGCAGGACCGGCGGGCCGTCAGGCCCGCCCGGTCCGGCACACGACACGGGAAGGCCCCGCGAGCGAATGCTCGCGGGGCCTTCCCCTGTGCAGGGACTACGGGGTCGGGGGAGAGGGGTCAGCCGAACCGGCGTGCGGCCCGGCGCAGGTCGTACTCGTGGATGATCGCCTTGGCCTGGCCGTACGACAGCTCGTGCGCGCCGCGCAGCCAGCTGACCTTCTCCTCGAACCGGACGAGGGAGGGGCCTTCGTCGACGGTGCGGAGCCAGTCGGAAACCTCACGACCGGTGGTCTGGGGGATTCTGTCGATCATGTTGCGGTGGGTCTGCTCGGAGAACTCTACGGACATGGGCGCCTCCGGAGGTTTTGCCGTGCTGTTCTCTTCACGCCACCGTGCCGGAGAGTTCGCCCGTTGGCAATGGTGCCCGGGCGCCGCGTAAGGTCGGCCGGGTGCTTGATACCTCGCCCCTGAGCGCCGCCGTGGACCGTTTCGCCGACCGGCTGCGGGCCGCACCGCAGAGCCGCCTCCAGCAGGGGACGGCCGCCGTGGCGCTGGAGCTGGCCCGCGAGCTCTCCGTACGGGCGCAGGAGCTGGAGGAGCCCGGGCGGGCGCCCCGGGAGATGCCGGACGCCGGGATCTTCGCCGTCGGGGACCAGGTGGCCGTGGCCGGGCTGGACCTCGTCGAGGCCCTGCGCGGCGCCGCGGGCGCCCCGGACACGGCGAAGGCCCCGTCCGAGGTGCTGGACGAGGCCGTTCGACTGGTGGAGCAGGCGGAGATCAGAGCGACGCGATGACGCGGTCCGCGAGGATGTAGACGTTGCTGTCGGGGTCTTCGGAGTCCCCGCAGGAGAAGGTCAGCGCGTAGGCGCCGGAGATCCCCGAGCCGCCCAGCAGGACCGGAGCGGTGCCCGAGCGCAGCGCCTCGGCGAGCCGCTCCGCGGTCTCCCGGTGCCCCGGGGTCATGCACAGCGTGGTGCCGTCGGTGAAGACGTACACGTCCAGCGTGCCCAGCGGGCCGGGACGGACGTCCGCGAGGGCCGTACGGGCCTCCGCGAGCTCCTCGAGGCGGTTCACGGTGCGCTCGTGGTCGGCGCCGGGGTGCGCGGCCTGGACCGGAACGAAGTCGGGGTGCGAGGGGTGGCGCCGGCGGGCCGCAGCCAGCTCGGCCGAGTCCTCCGGGTACCCGGGGAGCTCGTCGAGCGCCTCCTCGCCCAGGACCGGCTCCAGGCCCACCAGGTCGGCCTGCCGGGGCAGGAAGACCGGGCTGTCCTCGCCGAGCCCGGGCAGGCCGCCCAGCAGCGAAGGGGCGTCGGCGGCGTCGCGGGCCTCCTGCGCGGCCCAGAAGGCGCGCGCCTCGGCCAGCTCCCGCTCGCGCTCCTCGGCCAGGGCCTCGGCCACGGCGGCTCGTATCTCCGCGGCGGGGGACTCGGCGGCGTTGCGGGCGTGCGGGACGGTCGCGGCGCGGGCGTGGACCGGCACCGCCAGCTCGCTGCGCAGGGCGGTGACCTGCTTGCGCAGACCGTGGACGGCGTGCAGAGCAGCAGCGCCCACGGCCGTGGCAGCGGCCGTGGTCAGCAGCAGGGCAAGAGACATGGCGCTCACTGACTAACTCCTGAGGTGATTCGATCCCCCGACTTCCTACATCAGAGTGTCCCGGCCTGGGAATGGCGTGCAGTGCATTACGTCACGAAATGGACAGGGCTTTCGTCACACCCTGCACCCCTGTGTCAGTGCTGACCTGCATAAACACCGATCCCCCAGGACATAGGTCACATCCTGGGGGAGATTCGGTCACAGGTAGGCCGCGACGGGATTAGAACCGGCGTCAGTACGGCCCGTGCCACCAAGGGGCGCCTGGCCCGGCCCTTGATCCAGTAGCCGCAACCCTACTTTCGGCTACGAACGACCGGGGCCTCGGGCGACTCGGCTCAGCCGCTCTGTTCCTCGGTCGCGCTGAGCTTCGCCACCGCTGCGGGCAGGTGCCGGCGCTCGTCCCTCGGCCGGCCCCTACCCTCGCTACGGCTCAGCTCAGCCGCTCTGTCCCTCGGTCGCGCTGAGCTTCGCCACCGCTGCGGGCAGGTGCCGGCGCTCGTCCCTCGGCCGGCCCCTACCCTCCGCTACGGCTCAGCTCAGCCGCTCTGTTCCTCGGTCGCGCTGAGCTTCGCCACCGCTGCGGGCAGGTGCCGGCGCTCGTTCCTCGGCCGGCCCCTACCCTCCGCTACGGCTCAGCTCAGCCGCTCGATCACCATCGCCATGCCCTGGCCGCCGCCCACGCACATCGTCTCCAGGCCGAACTGCTTGTCGTGGAACTGCAGGCTGTTGATCAGCGTGCCGGTCAGGCGGGCGCCGGTCATCCCGAAGGGGTGACCCACGGCGATGGCCCCGCCGTTGACGTTCAGCTTGTCGAGGGGGATCTCCAGGTCCCGGTACGACGGGATGACCTGGGCCGCGAAGGCCTCATTGATCTCGAACAGGTCGATGTCGCCGACCGTCAGACCGGCCCGCTTCAGGGCCTGCTTCGACGCCTCGACCGGGCCCAGGCCCATGATCTCGGGGGAGAGGCCGGTGACACCGGTGGACACGATCCGGGCCAGCGGGGTCAGGCCCAGCTCACGGGCCTTCGTGTCGCTCATGATGACCAGCGCGGCGGCTCCGTCGTTCAGCGGGCAGCAGTTGCCGGCCGTCACCAGGCCGTCGGGACGGAAAACGGGCTTCAGGCCCTGCACGCCCTCCAGGGTCACGCCGGCGCGCGGGCCGTCGTCGGTGGAGACGACCGTGCCGTCCGGGGTGGTGATCGGGGTGATCTCGCGGGCCCAGAAGCCGTTCTTGATGGCTTCCTCGGCCAGGTTCTGGGAGCGGACGCCGAACTCGTCCATGTCCTGGCGGGTCACGCCCTTCAGACGGGCCAGGTTCTCGGCGGTCTGCCCCATCGAGATGTACGCGTCGGGGACGAGGCCGTCCTCGCGCGGGTCGTGCCAGGTCGAACCCTCGCTCTCGGCGACGGCCGCCGTACGGGCCTCCGCCTCCCCGAAGAGCGGGTTGTGGGTGTCGGGCCAGGAGTCCGAGTTGCCCTTCGCGAACCGCGACACCGTCTCCACGCCCGCGGAGATGAACACGTCGCCCTCGCCCGCCTTGATGGCGTGCAGGGCCATCCGGGACGTCTGCAGCGAGGAGGAACAGTAGCGGGTGATCGTCGTGCCCGGCAGGAAGTCCATGCCCATCTGCACGGCCACGATGCGCGCCAGGTTGTTGCCCTGCTCACCGCCCGGCAGACCGCAGCCCAGCATCAGGTCGTCGATCTCGCGCGGGTCCAGCTCGGGGATCTTGGCCAGGGCGGTCTGGATGATCGTCGCGGTCAGGTCGTCCGGGCGGACGTCCTTGAGGGATCCCTTGAAGGCGCGCCCGATGGGAGAGCGGGCGGTGGAAACGATGACTGCTTCGGGCATCGGGACTCCAAGGGGGTGCGTCGTTGCGGGACCGGATGCGAAGTTACCGCCCCGTACGGTCGAGGTCACCGGCCTGAGGGTGTGATGCCGGTCGCTCCCACCGGCCCGGCCGGCCGGGGCCGCACCCCCCAGGGTGCGCCTCCCCGGCCGCGGGCCGCGAAGGAAGGCTCCTATGGGGTGAGCTCCGCCGCGTCCGGGGCCGCGGGAGCCGGGTCCTCGCCCGCCACCCGCCGCCGCCGGCGGTGCTTGAGCAGGACCCAGGGGCCGCGGCCCGCCGTGACCTCCGTACCCGCCTCGCCCGCGGCGGCCGACGCGGCCTTCGCCACCGGCAGCATGTCCTCGTCCCGCGACACGTCCAGCCGGTCCGACTCGGGCCACAGCCCGAGCGCCGCGCACAGCGTCGGCAGCATGGCCATGGCGGCCGTCGCGTACCCCTCCGCCGACGGGTGGTAGGAGTCCGGGCCGAACATCTCGCGCGGGTTCGCGGCGAACTCGGGGCCCAGCAGGTCCCCCATCGAGACCGTACGGGCCCCCAGGGCGACCACCCCTATGGTCTGCGCGGCGGCCAGCTGCCGCGACACCCGGCGGGCGAGCCAGCGCAGCGGCTGGTACACCGGCTCGATCGTGCCCAGGTCCGGACAGGTGCCCACCACCACCTCGGAGCCCGCCAGGCGCAGCCGGCGTACCGCCGAGGTCAGCAGCCGCACCGACTGGGTCGGGGGCATCCGGCGCGTCACGTCGTTCGCGCCGATCATGATCACGCACACGTCGGGCGGGGGCGCGTCCCGGTCCAGCAGCAGCCCGACCTGCCGGTCCAGATCGTCCGACATGGCACCCGACAGGGCCACGTTGCGCAGCTCGACCGGCCGCTCCGCGACCGCCGCGAGCCCCGAGGCCAGCAGCGCGGCCGGGGTCTGCCGGGCCCGTCGCACACCGAGCCCGGCGGCCGTCGAGTCGCCCAGCATGCCCAGCCGCAGCGGGCCCGGGCTCTGCCCGGGGCCGCCGAACTCGCTCCCGTACAGCCCGTCCGCGCGCGGCGGCTCGCCCAGCCCGGTGCCCACCGTGCGCTTGGCGAACTGCACCTCCGCCAGTACCAGCCCGACCGCGGCGGCCCCGACGAGTCCGAGGCCGCCTCCGCCGTACGCCGCCCCCGCCGCGATCCGGCGGGCTGTTCTCGCCCTGGACATCCTTCAGGCCACCTCCTCGCGTCTCATTGACCCCTACCTGCCCCGTACGAGCGGTCGGTCAATCCCTTTCCGCATACCCTGGCCGGACCTCCCGGAGAACCCGTGGAGTCCCCTCCTTGGAGAACATGGTGCAATTCCACGACTCGATGATCAGCCTCGTCGGCAACACCCCGCTGGTGAAGCTCAACCGTGTGACCGAAGGCCTGCAGGCCACCGTCCTTGCGAAGGTCGAGTACTTCAATCCCGGTGGATCCGTGAAGGACCGGATCGCCGTACGGATGATCGAGGCCGCCGAGCAGAGCGGAGCCCTCAAGCCCGGTGGCACCATCGTGGAGCCGACCAGCGGCAACACGGGTGTAGGACTCGCCATCGTGGCCCAGCAGAAGGGCTACAAGTGCATCTTCGTCTGCCCTGACAAGGTGTCCATGGACAAGATCAACGTGCTGCGCGCGTACGGCGCCGACGTGGTCGTCTGCCCGACCGCCGTCGACCCCGAGCACCCGGACTCGTACTACAACGTGTCCGACCGCCTCGTGCGCGAGACCCCGGGTGCCTGGAAGCCCGACCAGTACAGCAACCCGAACAACCCCCGTTCGCACTACGAGACCACCGGTCCGGAGCTGTGGGAGCAGACGGACGGGAAGATCACCCACTTCGTCGCGGGCGTCGGCACGGGCGGCACGATCTCCGGTACCGGCAACTACCTGAAGGAGGTCAGCGGCGGGAAGGTCAAGGTCATCGGCGCCGACCCCGAGGGCTCGGTCTACTCCGGCGGCTCCGGCCGCCCCTACCTCGTCGAGGGTGTCGGCGAGGACTTCTGGCCGACCGCCTACGACCCGAACGTCACCGACGAGATCATCGCGGTGTCCGACAAGGACTCCTTCCAGATGACGCGCCGGCTGGCGAAGGAGGAGGGCCTCCTCGTCGGCGGTTCCTGCGGCATGGCCGTCGTGGCCGCGCTCAAGGCCGCCGAGGGCCTCGGCCCCGACGACGTGGTCGTCGTCCTGCTGCCGGACAGCGGCCGCGGCTACATGAGCAAGATCTTCAGCGACGAGTGGATGGCGGGACACGGCTTCCTGGAGGAGGCCGGACCGTCCGCCCGCATCGGTGACGTGCTGGACGACAAGGAGGGCGGCATCCCCTCCCTCGTCCACATGCACCCCGAGGAGACCGTCGGCGAGGCCATCGAGGTCCTGCGCGAGTACGGCGTCTCCCAGATGCCGATCGTCAAGCCGGGCGCCGGCCACCCCGACGTCATGGCCGCCGAGGTCATCGGCTCCGTCGTCGAGAAGGAGCTGCTCGCGGCACTGTTCGCGCAGCGCGCCTCGCTCTCCGACCCGCTGGAGAAGCACATGAGCTCGCCGCTGCCGCAGGTCGGCTCGGGCGAACCGGTGTCCGAGCTGATGTCGGTGCTCGGCGAGGCCGACGCGGCGATCGTGCTGGTCGAGGGCAAGCCCACCGGTGTGGTGAGCCGCCAGGACCTCCTCGCCTTCCTGGCGAAGACCGCGAAGTAGCCCACGGCCCGCCCGGGGCGCGGCGCGCGGGTCCACGCCCCGCCGCCCGCCCCGGGCACCCGCGTTTTCCAGCCGTCGCGCAAACGGTACGGGCCGGACACGTGACAGCAGCACGGCCTTAACACGGCCCCGGCACAGTGGTGGTTGTCGGCAGGGAGCCCGGGGAACCGGACCCGGCCGACACCACCGACGGTGTTCGCGCACCTCCGGAGCGGCTCCCGGACCAGCGGACACCACGGACGCGGACGGCCCTGACCCGGCCGTGTCCCGCGTGGGGACCGCCGTCGTCCCGCCCCTCGCCTGTCGAGGGTGCGGCGGTCCCCACGCACAACCCCCGCCCCTTTTCAGGGCTCGGTCCGCCTCCGGGGCGCCTGGTGCCGGCTCGTGACGGCGTACGTGCTCGAAAACCGCTCGTGCCTCGCGGTTTCCTCCGCGCGTTCGCCCTCACTCCCCGGCGCGCCCCTTCGGCTCACTCGCCGGGCGGGGCCGGGGGCGGTGCCGCACCGCCGGGACAGGGGCTCAGCCCACGTCGTCCGGCCGAGCGCGCCGCAGGCGAGCCGCGTGGATGAAGTTCACTCCCACGATCCCGGCCCAGGCCACCACCAGCCCCTTGAAGCCGGCCTGCGCGGCGGCGATGGCCGACAGCGGGACCGCCAGGACCAGCGTGATGATGGCGAAGCCGAAGCGTTCGCCGAAGTTCCCGTCCGCCGGGCCGGCGCACGGGCCCTCGCCGCGGGCCGCGGCCAGGCGTTCCTCGGCGAGCCGGCGCCGGACCTGGGTGTCGACCTTCTCGACGAACGATTCCACCAACGCGGCCTCGTACTCCGGGCCCAGCTCCCGCCGGGCCTTCAGCGTCGCGTCGAATTCCTTCTTCAGCTCTTGGGCGTGGGCGTCCATGCCCCCACGGTAGGAAGCGCCGCAGGCCCCGGCACTGGGGCTAGCCCCCGTATCCGCATCGCGGGCACCGGCTTGCCCCGCTGCATAACCGCATGCAGAGTGCTCCGTGACTGAATAACTCACCGGGACCGAGGGGGACGGCATGAACGACAGCCCGGCGGCGCGGCTCCAGGCACTGTTCGAGGGGCACCGGCTGACACCGACCCAGCGGCGGATCGCGCACTGCATGGTGCGCGGGGCGGCGGAGGTGCCCTTCCTGTCGAGCGTCGAGCTCGCCGAGCTGGCCGGGGTGAGCCAGCCGTCGGTGACCCGGTTCGCCGTGGCGCTCGGTTTCGACGGCTATCCCGCGCTGCGCAAGCACCTGCGCGAGGTGGCTCCGGCCGAGCGGGCCGCCGCCGTCCAGGAGGACTCGTACAACGAGTACCAGCAGGCCGTCCTGGGCGAGATCGAGAACCTGCGACAGCTCGCCGAGATGCTGGCCGACCCCGCGCCGGTCGAGGAGGCGGGGCGGCTGCTCGCCGCCTCGGCCCCGCTGCCGGTGCTCGGGCTGCGGGCGGCGTCCTCGCAGGCGCGCGGCTTCGCGTACTTCGCCGCCAAGGTGCACCCGGACGTCCGGCTCCTGGACGAGGGCGGCTCGATGATGGAGGACCGCATCGACGCGGCCCTCTACGAGGGCGCCACGGCCCTGCTGTGCTTCGCCCTGCCGCGGTACCCCCGCGAGGTCGTGGACACCCTGGAACGCGCGCGCACGGCAGGCCTGACCGTGGTGACGGTCGCGGACTCGGCCTTCGCCCCGGTGGCCCGCCACTCGGACCTCCTGATCCCCGCCCCGGTCGGTACCGGCCTGGCCTTCGACACGGCGTGCGCGCCCATGCTGCTGGGCCGGGTCCTGCTGGAGGCGATGGCGGACGCCCTGCCGGACGCCCAGGCCCGCCTGGAGGCCTTCGACGCCCGCGCGGCGGCCCGCGGCCTGTTCGTGGAGTGAGCCTCAGCGGTAATTGAGCTCCGCCAGCTCGGTGGCGAGACGGACGCGCAGTGCCGGGACGCGCGCGAGAACGGGCAGCAGGGTGTTGCGCACGGCGCGCAGGATCCGGTTCCGGGTGGTCGCGACCCGGGTCATCCGGTGGGTCAGGGCCACCACGCGCAGGGCGACGGGGCGGCGGGCGGCCTCGTAACCGTCGAGGTCGCCGACGGCCAGGGCGCGGCCGAGGGCGTAGCCGTCCTGGATGCCGGTGTTCATGCCCTGCCCGCCGGCCGGGCTGTGCACGTGGGCGGCGTCCCCGGCGAGCAGCAGCCGGCCGGCGCGGTAGCGGTCGGCGACGCGGTGGTGGATCCGGAACCGGGAGGACCAGACGAGTTCGCGGACGGCCGCCTGGCCGGGGACGCGTTCGTCGAGCAGGCCGCGGACGAAGGCGAGGTCCGGCTGGGCGGGGGCCTCGGCGACGGTGGCGACGATCCGGTAGTGCCCTCCGGGCAGCGGGGCGATCACGGTGAGCCCGGCGGCGCCGAAGGCGAGCGACACCTCGCGCGGGCCCGGGGCCCAGTCCAGATCCACGTCGGCGAGGACGAAGGACTCCCCGTAGGAGCCGCCCTCGAAGGCGATGCCGGCGGCCGCGCGGACCGCGCTGTGCATTCCGTCGGCGCCCACGACGTGTGCGGCGCGCAGGGTCTCGCCGGTGGAGGTGGTGAGGGTGGCTCCTTCCGCGTCCTGGGCGACGGCGGTCACCTCGTACGGGCGGTGGACGTCACCGCCGAGCGCCCGCAGGCGGCGCAGGAGGACGGCCTCGGTCTCGTACTGGGGGACCATCAGCGCGTACGGGTGGGCCGTGGGCAAGCCGTCGAAGTCGACGGCCGCGAGCAGCCGGGCGCCGTCGCGGAGGGCGAACCGGGAGACGGGGACGCCGCGGCCGACGAGGTCGGCGCTCAGCGCGCCGCTCGGGTCGAGCTCGTCGAGGACCTCCAGGGTGCGGGCGTGCACGACGGCGGCGCGGGAGGTGTTGGCGCCCTCGGCCTGCCGGTCGAGCAGCACGAAGTCGATGCCGGCCTCCGCCAGGGTCACGGCGAGGGCGAGGCCGGTGGGGCCGGCGCCGACCACGGCGACCTCGGTGCGGGCGGGGAGCGGGAGAGCGGCGGCGCTGGTCATGACGGCCTCCTCCTGATTGCCAACGCTTGTTGGCCAACGGCTGTTGACAACAGGGTGCGCCCGTTCGGCCGCCCTGTCAACACTTGTTGGCATACACGTGTTGGCCTACGCTTGTTGGCATGACTGAGCGACGCTCCTCCGACCACACCCGGGCCGTGATCCTGCGTGCCGCACGCGAGCGGTTCGCCGCCCACGGGTACGAGCGCACGACCATCCGGTCCGTCGCGGCGGACGCGGAGATCGACCCGTCGATGGTCATGCGGTACTTCGGCAGCAAGGAGCAGCTCTTCGACGCCGCACTGGAGGTGGACCTGCGCCTGCCGGACCTCGGCGCGGTGCCGGCCGGGGAGCTTCCCGCCGCCCTCGTAGCCCATTTCGTGGAGCGGTGGGAGGGCGACCCGGCCGACGACGCCCTGCTCGTGCTGCTGCGCTCGGCGGTCACCAACGAGCGGGCCGCGGGCCGGATGCGGGAGGTGTTCGCGTCGCAGGTCGCCCCCGCGCTGGCGGCGGCCCTCGGCCCGGAGCGGGCGGCCCGCACGGCCGGCCTGGTCTCCACCCAGCTGCTGGGCCTGGCCCTGACCCGCTACCTGTTGCGCCTGCCCGCGGTCACCGCGCTGACTCCGGAGGACCTGGTCGCGGGCCTGGCCCCGGCGCTGGCGGCCACCCTGGCCGACTGAACGCGGGCACGCGGTTCAGAGCAGCGCGTCGGCGTGGGCGGCGCCCGCTTCCGCCACGATGTCCGCGGTGGACTGGGCGGGGCGGGCGAGGCTGAAGCGGACGCGGCCGTCCGGGGTCACCGTGAAGCCGTGGACCGCCGGGCGCGGCAGGCTGTTGTAGCCGTAGTGCGCCGTGAAGAAGTACGCCCCCGTGTCCGGGACGCCAATCAGGTCGCCGGGCCCGAGCAGCGGCAGCTCGCGGGCGGTGGCGAGCAGGTCCCCCGCGAAGCAGGCCGGGCCCGCGACGTCCTGGGCCACCGCGGGGCCGGTCTTCGGGGCGCCCTGGGCGTCGTACGGCAGGATCCGCACCGGCCAGGCCGCCGGGGCGTAGGCGGTACGGGTCGCCAGCTGGACGCCGGCATGGGTGAGGGCGATGGGCCGGGAGCCGCTGCTCTTGGTGTACTCGACCCGGGCCAGCACGAGGCCGTGCTTGGCCAGCAGGGACCGGCCGAATTCGGTGACCAGGCCGTACGCGCCGTCGAAGAGCGCGGGGACCGCGGCGCGCAGGGCGGCCACGTACCCGGCGTGCGTCGGGGTCGCCTCGTCGGAGGCGAAGTCGACCGGCAGCCCGCCGCCGATGTCGAGGGTGTCGACCTGGCGGCGGCCGGCCGCCGTGTTGATCTCCTCGGCCAGGGCGTGCAGCTCCCGTACGCCCTGCGCGATCAGCTCCAGGGGGACGCCCTGCGAGCCCGAGTGGATGTGCAGGCGGGTCAGCCACGGCCGGTCCAGGAAGGCCCGTACGAGCCACTCGCGCGCCCCGGGGTCGCGCAGGGCGACGCCGAACTTCGAAGTGGACGTCGCCGTGGACAGCGCGTCGATGGTGCCCGCCCCGGTCTGCGGGTTGATCCGGACGCCGATCGGGGACGCGGTGGGGGCCGCGGCGACCAGGGCGTCCAGGCGCTCCAGCTCCTGGCGGTTGTCGGCGTTGACGGCGATCCCCAGGGCGAGCGCCTCGCGCAGCTCGGCCGTCGTCTTGGCGGGGGAGTCCAGGACGGTCCGGGCCGCGGGGACCCCCGCCGCCCTCGCCAGCGCCAGCTCGCCGGGGCTCGCGACCTCGCAGCCGAGCCCGGCGGCCGCCAGCAGCCGCAGCACCGGGACGAGCGGGGCTGCCTTGACGGCGAAGGCGTGCAGGACGGGCGTGCCGGGTGCCAGGGCGGCCGCGAAGGCCGTGGTCAGAGCGGCGGCCGAGGCCCGGATCCCGTCGGTGTCCAGCAGGCAGACCAGGGGCCCGGAGGGGTCGCTCCCGCCCACCAGTCCCTGCTCGACGGCGGCCCGGACGACCAGGTTCCGGCGCTCGGCGATGTCCTCGGTGGCCATGTCCGCCATCCCATCATCCGACGGGGCCGACCGCAGCTGTTGACTGAATCTATTCAGGGCGCGAGGATGTGAATGGAATTAACAACATCGGAGGAGGCACCGCCATGTCAGGACCCCGCCCCGTACGCGCCGCGCGCGGCACCGAGCTCAGCGCCCTGGGATGGCAGCAGGAGGCCGCGCTGCGGATGCTCCAGAACAACCTCGACCCCGAGGTCGCCGAGCACCCCGACAAGCTCGTCGTCTACGGCGGCACGGGCAAGGCCGCCCGCGACTGGCGCTCGTACGACGCCATGGTCCGCACCCTGCAGACCCTGAAGCAGGACGAGACGATGCTCGTCCAGTCCGGCCGCCCGGTCGGCGTCATGCAGACCCACGAGTGGGCGCCGCGCGTGCTGCTCGCCAACTCCAACCTGGTCGGCGACTGGGCCAACTGGGAGGAGTTCCGCCGTCTGGAGCACCTCGGCCTGACCATGTACGGCCAGATGACCGCCGGTTCCTGGATCTACATCGGCACGCAGGGCATCCTCCAGGGCACCTACGAGACCTTCGCGGCCGTCGCGGCCAAGAAGTTCGGCGGCACCCTCGCCGGCACGATCACCCTCACCGCCGGCCTCGGCGGCATGGGCGGCGCCCAGCCGCTGGCCGTCACCATGAACGACGGCGTCGCGATCTGCATCGACGTCGACCCGCGCGCCATCGAGCGCCGCATCGAGCACCGCTACCTGGACGTCAAGGCCGACGACCTGCGCCACGCCCTCCAGCTGGCGGTCGAGGCCCGCGACGCCCGCAAGCCGCTCTCCATCGGCCTCCTCGGCAACGCCGCCGAGCTGCTCCCGCAGATGCTCGCCGAAGGCGCCCCGATCGACATCGTGACGGACCAGACCTCCGCCCACGACCCGCTGTCGTACCTGCCCGTCGGCGTCGACTTCGACGACATGGCCTCCTACGCCGCCAAGGACCCGGCCGGCTTCACCACCCGGGCCCGCGAGTCCATGGCCCAGCACGTCGAGGCCATGGTCGGCTTCATGGACGCCGGTGCCGAGGTCTTCGACTACGGCAACTCCATCCGCGGCGAGGCCCAGCTGGCCGGCTACGACCGCGCCTTCGCCTTCCCCGGCTTCGTCCCCGCCTACATCCGCCCGCTGTTCTGCGAGGGCAAGGGCCCCTTCCGCTGGGCCGCCCTGTCCGGCGAGGCCTCGGACATCCACAAGACCGACAAGGCGATGCTGGAGCTCTTCCCGGAGAACGAGTCCCTGCACCGCTGGATCAAGATGGCCGGCGAGCGCGTCCACTTCCAGGGCCTGCCCGCGCGCATCTGCTGGCTCGGCTACGGCGAGCGCGACAAGGCCGGCGAGCGCTTCAACGAGATGGTCGCCGACGGCACCCTCGCCGCGCCCCTGGCGATCGGCCGCGACCACCTCGACTGCGGCTCCGTGGCCTCCCCGTACCGGGAGACCGAGGCCATGCTCGACGGCTCCGACGCCATCGCCGACTGGCCGCTGCTCAACGCCATGGTCAACGTCGCCTCCGGCGCCTCCTGGGTCTCCATCCACCACGGCGGCGGCGTCGGCATGGGCCGCTCCATCCACGCCGGCCAGGTCACCGTCGCCGACGGCACCGCGCTGGCCGGCGAGAAGATCCGCCGCGTCCTCACCAACGACCCGGGCATGGGCGTCATCCGCCACGTCGACGCCGGCTACGACATCGCTGAGACGGTCGCCGACGAGCGCGGCGTGCGCGTCCCGATGCGCGAGGGCGACGACGCGTGAGCGAGGCAGAGTTCACGCCCGCGGCCGGACCGGCCGCGGGCTCCGGCGGGGCGCCGTCGTTCCACCGGATGTGGGCCGAGCTCGCGCCCGTCGGCCGCAACGCGGACACCGGCGGCTACCGCCGCTACGCCTGGAGCGGGGCCGACGCCGACTGCCGCACCTGGTTCCAGGAGCAGGCCGAGGCACGCGGGCTCACGTACGAGACCGACCGCAACGGCAACCAGTGGGCCTGGCTCGGCGACCCCCTCGCCGGGGACGCCGTGGTCACCGGTTCGCACCTGGACTCCGTCCCCGACGGCGGGGCCTTCGACGGCCCCCTCGGCGTGGTGTCCTCCTTCGCGGCCCTGGACGAACTGCGCAGGAGGGGCGCGGAGTTCTCCAAGCCGCTGGCCATCACCAACTTCGGTGACGAGGAGGGCGCCCGCTTCGGACTCGCCTGCGTCGGCTCCCGGCTCACCGCCGGCCGGCTGTCCAAGGAGAAGGCCCACGAGCTGCGCGACGCCGACGGCATCAGCCTGCCGCAGGCCATGGAGGCCGCCGGATACGACCCCGAGGCCATCGGGGCGGACCCCGAACGGCTGGCCCGCATCGGCGCCTTCGTCGAACTGCACGTCGAACAGGGCCGCGCCCTGGACCTGTCCGGGGACCGGGTCGGCATCGCCTCTGCGATCTGGCCGCACGGCCGCTGGCGGTTCGACTTCCGCGGCGAGGCCAATCACGCCGGCACCACCCGCCTCGTGGACCGGCGCGACCCGATGCTGACGTACGCGGCGACCGTGCTGGCCGCCCGCAGCGAGGCGGCCCTCGCCGGTGCCGTCGCCACCTTCGGGAAGATCTCCGTCGAGCCCAACGGCGTCAACGCCATCCCGTCGCTCGTGCGCGGCTGGCTCGACTCCCGCGCCGCCGACCAGGCCACCCTCGACACGGTCGTCACCGCCATCGAGAAGGCCGCCCGCGAACGCGCCGACCAGGACGGCATCGACCTCGCGATCGTCCGGGAGTCCTTCACCCCGGTCGTCGAGTTCGAGCACGCCCTGCGCGACGAGATGAACCGGATCCTGGGCGGGGCCGTCCCCGTCCTCGGCACCGGGGCCGGACACGACGCGGGAATCCTCTCCGCCGCCGTCCCGACCGCGATGCTGTTCGTGCGGAACCCGACCGGCGTCTCCCACTCCCCGCGGGAGTTCGCCGCCGAGGACGACTGCGTGGCCGGTGTCCTCGCCCTCGCCGACGTACTGGAAGGCCTGGCATGTCGCTGACGACGTACTGGCTGGAGCACGCCTGGCTCGGCACCTTCGTCGAGCCGGGCGTCGCCCTGGAGGTGTCCCCCGAGGGGCGGATCTCCGCCCTGCGCACCGGCGTCGACGCCCCTCCGCCGGGCGCGGAGGTCCTGCGCGGCCTGACCCTGCCGGGCCTCGCCAACGCGCACAGCCACGCCTTCCACCGGGCCCTGCGCGGCACCGTCCAGCTCGGCTCCGGAACCTTCTGGACCTGGCGCGAGCTCATGTACGAGATCGCCCAGAACCTCACCCCCGACAGCTACTTCACGCTCGCCCGCGCCGTCTACGCCGAGATGGCGCTGGCCGGCATCACGAACGTCGGCGAGTTCCACTACGTCCACCACGCGCCCGGCGGCACCCCGTACGCCGACCCCAACGCCATGGGCGAGGCCCTGATCGAGGCCGCCGCCGCGGCCGGCATCCGCATCACCCTCCTCGACACCGCGTACCTGTCCTCGGGCTTCGGCGAGGCGCCCAACACCCACCAGCAGCGCTTCTCGGACGGCACCGCCGACGCCTGGGCCGAACGCGTCACAGCCCTCAAACCCCGCGGGCACGCCCTGATCGGCGCGGCCGTCCACTCGGTGCGGGCCGTGCCCGCGGACCAGCTGGCCACCGTCGCCCGCTGGGCCGAGGAGCGCCGGGCGCCGCTGCACGTCCACCTCTCGGAGCAGACCGCCGAGAACGACGCCTGCCAGGCCGCCCACGGCCGCACCCCGACCCAGCTGCTGGCCGATCACGGCGTGCTCGGCCCGCGCACCACCGGCGTCCACAACACGCACCTCACGGACGCGGACATCGCGCTGCTCGGCGGCACCGGCACCGGCACCTGCATGTGCCCGACCACCGAACGCGACCTCGCCGACGGCATCGGCCCCGCCACCCGGCTCCAGCGGGCCGGCAGCCCCCTCTCCCTGGGCAGCGACAGCCACGCCGTGATCGACCTGCTGGAAGAGGCGCGCGCGATGGAGCTCAACGAGCGCCTGCGCAGCCGCACGCGGGGCCACTGGACGGCGAACGCGCTGCTCACCGCCGCCACCGGCGACGGGCACGCGGCGCTGGGGCTGGCCGACGCGGGCCGCCTGGAGGAGGGCGCGCTCGCGGACTTCACCACGGTCGCCCTGGACTCCGTCCGCACGGCCGGGCCGCTGCCGCGGCTCGGTGCCGAGACGGCGGTCTTCGCCGCCACCGCCGCGGACGTCCGCCACACGGTCGTCGGCGGCCGCCACGTCGTCCGCGACGGCCACCACACGCTGGTCGAGGACGTCCCGTCCGCCCTGTCCGAAGCGATCGCGGCCCTCCGCACCTGATGTGGCCCGCCCCCGCCCCGCCCGTTCGCCGTCTCCCGGGGTTCCGCCCGGACCCCGCGCCTCGAACGCCGGCGAGGCCGGATCTTCCGGCCCGTCCGGCGTCCGAGTTCCCGGGTCCGGGTGGAGCCCGGTTCCGGGAAGGGGCGGGGTGGGGGACGAGCAAGCTCTGAGAGGAACCCCATGACCACCACTGCCATCACCAACATCGGCAGCCTCGTCACCAACGCCCCCGCCCTCGGCGACGGTTCACCGCTCGGACTGATCGAGAACGCCGCCGTCGTCATCGACGGCGACGAGGTCGCGTGGGTCGGCCCCGCGGCACGCGTCCCCGCCGCTGACACCGCGTTCGACGCGGCCGGCCGGGCCGTCATCCCCGGCTTCGTCGACAGCCACAGCCACCTCGTCTTCGCCGGCGACCGCACCCAGGAGTTCAACGCCCGGATGTCCGGGCGCGCCTACTCCGCCGGCGGCATCCGCACCACCGTCGCCGCCACCCGCGCCGCCTCGGACGCCGAGCTGGAGGCGAACCTCGTCCGCCACCTCGACGAGGCCCGCCGCCAGGGCACCACCACCTTCGAGACCAAGTCCGGCTACGGCCTCACCGTCGGCGACGAGGCCCGCGCCCTGCGCATCGCCGCCGCACACACCGATGAGGTCACCTACCTCGGTGCGCACATCGTCTCCCCCGACTACGCCGAGGACCCCGCGGGCTACGTCGACCTCGTGACCGGCGAGATGCTGGCGGCCTGCGCCCCGTACGCCCGCTGGGTCGACGTCTTCTGCGAGAAGGGCGCCTTCGACGGCGACCAGGCCCGCGCGATCCTCACCGCCGGCGCCGCCGCCGGACTGACCCCGCGCGTCCACGCCAACCAGCTCTCCCACGGCCCCGGCGTCCAGCTCGCCGTCGAGCTGGAGGCCGCCTCCGCCGACCACTGCACCCACCTCACCGACGCCGACGTCGACGCCCTCGCCCAGGCGGCGGACACCACGGTCGCCACCCTGCTGCCCGGCGCCGAGTTCTCCACCCGTGCCCAGTGGCCCGACGCGCGCCGCCTGATCGACGCGGGCGCGACCGTCGCGCTGTCCACGGACTGCAACCCCGGCTCCTCCTACACGAGCTCCATGCCGTTCTGCATCGCGCTCGCCGTCCGCGACATGCGGATGACCCCCGACGAGGCCCTCTGGTCGGCCACCGCCGGCGGCGCCCGCGCGCTGCGCCGCGCCGACATCGGCGTCCTGGCCCCCGGGGCCCGCGCCGACCTGGCCCTGCTGGACGCCCCCAGCCATGTCCACCTGGCCTACCGGCCCGGCGTTCCGCTGGTTTCCGCGGTGTGGCAGAAGGGCGTCCGCGCGCACTGACGAACGGTCGATCCGGGCCTGTCCTTTGTCTTCCCTCCGTAAGGCCCCGGGCGTACCTTGAGCCACCGATCTGATGTTCCGTCAGTTATCCGTGGCCCGAGGGGAAGACGAAGGTGACCGACCGCAAACGCTCCGCCGCGCTCGCGCTGGCCTCCGCGCTGGCCGGATCGGCGGTACTGCTCGCCGCCCCCACGGCCCGTGCCGCGGTCGTCGACGTGGCCTACGACTGCAAGACCCCGATCGGCGACAAGTCGGCGGTGTCGCCCATCGACATCAAGGCCGTCAAGGAGGGCGACGGCTACAAGCTGACCATGTCCTTCCAGAAGGGCGTCTCGTCCAGCCCGATCGAGCTGGGCAAGGGCGCGATGAGCCCCGGCGCCGTCATCCTCGTCGGCGGCGCCGAGAAGGTGTCCGTACCGGTGTCCGGCCCGTCCAATCCCGAGGCCGTGCCGCCCGACACCCCCATCAAGATCACCGACCTCTCGGGCACCTACACGCCCCGGAAGAGCGGTAAGGTCACCTTCACCGCCGGCGTACTCACCATCAAGGCGATGGGCACCACGACCACCTGCACCCCCGGCAACAACCCGGGGCCCTCGCTGGAACTGGACGTCACCGCGGCCGGCGGGGCCGGTGGGACGGGCGCTCAGCCCGGCAACGGCGACTCCGCGCCCGACACCCTCCCGCAGACCGGACCCGCCGACTCCGCCCTCGCCCTCGGCACCCTCGGCGGCACCGTGATGCTCGCCGGCGCGGCCGGTGTGCTCTGGCTGACCCGGCGCGGCCGGCGGGCCCGGTCCTGAAACGGAGCACCCCCGGCCATGCCCGTGCTCCACACCCCCAGGCGCGACCTCCGCCTCGTCCTGGTCCTGCTCGCCGCGGCCGCGCTGCACACGGTCCCGGCCGCCCCCGCGGCCGCCGACGAGCCGGGCTGGACGGCCGAGCCCGCCGCCGGGACGGCCGCGGCCCGGCCCGGCGGCGCCCGCCCGTCCTTCTATCTGGAGGGCGCCCCAGCGGCCGTGCTGGAGGACCGCCTCGCCCTCACCAACACCACCGACCAGGAGCGCACCGTCACCCTGCGCGGGGCCGACGCCTACAACACCGCCGACGGCACCCTCGCGGTGCGCCCGGCGGCCCCCGCGCCAGGCGCCGCGCCCGCTCCCGGCGCCGGTTCCTGGTTCAGCTTCGGCGCCGGAGCCACCGTGAAGATCCCGCCCCGCACCCGTGCCGTGGTCCCCTTCACCGTCACCGTGCCGCCGGCATCGACGCCCGGCGACCACCCCGCCGCCGTGATCGCCGCAGAAGCGGGCCGGGAGGTGGGCGTACGGGTCCACCTGCGGGTCAGCGGCCCCACCCTGGCCGCCCTCACCGTCGAGGACGTCGCCGTACGGGGCCGGGGCGCGGCCTCGGTCGTCGCCTACACCCTCGTCAACCGCGGCAACGTCGCCCTCGCCCCCGAGCTGGACATCCGCGCCGAGGGCGCCCTCGGCGAGGTCCCCGGCCGGGGCCCGCGCCCCGTCCCGGTCGAACTGCTCCCCGGGCAGCGGGTCGACCTGACCGAGCCCTGGCCCGGCGCCCCGGTCCTCGACCGGGTCCGCGTCACGGTCACCGTGACCGCCCCCGGCGGCGCCCGGGCCACCGGGGCCGCCTCCGCCTGGTTCGTGCCGTGGCGGGCCGCCGGATGGACGGGCCTCGGGCTCCTCGGCCTCGGCGGGACGGCGCTGGGCGCGCTGTTCCTCGTACGCGGCCGGCGCCCGCGGCGGGGACCGGCGGACGGCGGGGCCGACGGCGGACCCTCCGGGACGCCCGGAGCGGCGACCCCTGCACCGGAACACGAACTGACGGGAGCTTCCAGGTGAGCGCCATGGTCGGCGGCAAAGTCGGTGGCAGGGTCGGCCGCACCGTCCGGTCCCTCCTGCTGGGGCCGGCGGCCTGCGCCCTCGCCCTCCTCCCCGCGGTCCCCTCCGCCGCGGCCGAGGCCCGGCCCACCGTGGCGCTCTCCCTCCAGGAGGCCGCCAAGGGCACCGAGCTCACCGTGACGGGCACCGGCTGGCGGCCCAGGACCCTGGTCATGCTGCTGGTCTGCGGGCAGAACATGATCGGCGGCACCAACAGCTGCGCCAACGCCGACGGGGCGGCCGTCTCCGTCGCCGAGGACGGCCGCTTCGCGGCACAGCTGCCCGTGGTGGCACCGCCGAAGCCCTGCCCCTGCGTCGTCAACGTCACCTCCGTCAACGGGGACCGGTCCACCGTCGCCGTCCCCCTGAAGATCACCGACCACCCGGCGGCCGAGCTGCCCGCCGAATCCGGCACGGGCCGCCTCGCGATGCTCACGGGGGTCCGGCTGGAGGGCGAGGACGGGGTGCTGACCTGGTTCGGCGCCCCGGCCGCCCGGAAGTTCAAGGTCACCGTCGGCAACCTCGGCACCGCCCCGGTCAAGGACCCCGTCTTCCAGCTCGGCACCGCCCACGGCGTGTTCGCCCCGCTGTGGGAGGAGGCCCGCTGGAAGGGGACCATCCCGCCCGGCGGCAAGGCGGAGGTCGCGCTCGACGTCACCCTCCCGGCGGGCGCCCACGGCGACCACACGATCTCCCTCAAGTACGGCGAGACCGTCGTGGCCACCCAGCCCTGGGGCGTGGCCCGCCCGTACGGGGTCCTGCTCTTCCGGGGCCTGCTCCTCGTGGTGATCCCGGCCGCGGTCTTCCGCATCGGCATGGCCGTCGTCGACAAGGTCCGGCCGCGCACGGGGCACGGCGCCGGCCGCCACCGGGGCGTACGGGCCGCCGAGGCCGCGGCGGCCGTGACGGCCCGGCTGCCCCGGTTCCCCGCGGCGCGCCCGGCCGCGCCGGCCCGGGCCGAGCGGCCGGCGGAGTCCCCAGCGACCACCACGGCGGCCCTGCCGTGGTTCACCCCGGACAGCGCGCCGGAGACAGCACCACAGACGTCCGCACCGTCTGAGAACCGTTCGACGACGAAGGGACCATCGTGAAGAACCGACGGAGGGTGAGCGCGGCCCTGGTCGCGCTGCTGCTCGGCGGCGCGGGCCTCGCCATCACGGCTCCTCCCGCCCAGGCCGCGGAGGCCACGTTCAAGGTCAAGTGCGTGCCGCCGGCCGGTGGCGGCTCCCCGGTCGAGGGCGAGACCACCGCCAAGGTCACCGCCCCGGCCACGGCCAAGGTGGGCGACGAGGTCGAGGTGTCCTGGGAGACCGTCAAGCCGGCCTCGAACAACACCGACCTGATGGACATCCCGCAGGACTCCGTCCAGCCCACCGGCTGGATCACGGTCGGCGGTGGCGGCGGGGAGCTGAAGGTCGTCGGGGAGAAGAAGAACCCGCCGATCCCCAAGAAGGCCCCCATGCAGATGTCCACGATGAAGGGCAAGCTGAAGCTCACCAAGGCCGGCAGGATCAGCCTGACCCCCGGCAAGTACGACGTCGCCGTCACCTTCCCCTTCGGCACCTTCGTCACCAAGTGCGCGCCGGTCGGCGAGGTCAAGGGCGGGGCCGTCATCGACGTGTCGGGCGGCTCCAGCGGCGGCACCACCACGGGCGGTACGACGACGGGTGGCACCACCGGCGGCGGCACGACGACCGGGGGCACCACTACGGGCGGCTCCACCACGGGCGGCTCCACCGCCTCGGGCGGCAGCGGCGGCGGAGGCGGCCGGACCGACTTCCCGGGCAAGGCGGTGGAGGTGAGCTTCGACTGCGGGGCGGTCGTCCCCGGCGGCATCAAGACCCCGGTCACGATCAACGCCAAGAAGAACGGCGGCAGCTACGACCTCACCGTCAAGACCGCCAAGGGCGCGATGGCGGCGCCCATGGCCCTGCCCGCCGGAGCCCTCAAGCCCTCGATGGACGTGAAGCTCGGCGGCGCGGACAGCGGCACCGTCAAGGTCTCCGGCCCGGCCAACGCCGAGCCCATCCCGGACAAGGCCCCGGTCAGCCTCAGCGACATGACCGGCACCTACAAGCCCGGCAAGTCCGGCAAGGTGACGCTCAGCCCGGACCAGCTGACCATCGACGTCACGATGGCCCCCGGTTCCACGCCGATCAACGTCCCCTGCAAGGCGACCAGCAGCGGCGTCTCGCTGGAACTGGACACCACCGCCCAGCCGGGCGGCTCCGGCTCCTCGACCGGCGGCACCAGCAGCGCCGCCTCGGGCGGTCTCGCCGAGACCGGCGCGGAGGACGAGGGCGGCATCAAAGCCCTCGCCCTCGTCGCCGGCACGGTGATCCTGCTCGGCGGGGCGGTGTTCACCTTCACCCCGTGGCGCCGCCTGCGCGGCACCCGCTGACACGGGAACGGCCCGGCACACCTCGTGGTGTGCCGGGCCGTCGGTCCGCCGGAGCGGTACGGGTCAGTTCATGCCGCCCATGAGCGCGTTGACCTTCTTGCGGTACATGAAGATCGAGACACCGGCGAGCACGGCGGCGAACGCCTGGAAGAGGATCACGCCGACACCGTTCAGCTGGACCTCGGCCAGGCCGAGCAGACCGGTGATGCAGTCACCGGCGGTGACCGCGAGGAACCAGACGCCCATCATCTGCGAGGCGTACTTCTGCGGCGCCATCTTCGTCGTGACCGACAGGCCGACCGGCGAGAGGCACAGCTCGGCGAGCGTGTGCATCAGGAAGATGAGCACCAGCCACCACATGGTGACCTTGGTGTCGTTGCCGGCGGTCTGGCTCAGCGGGATGGCGAAGACGAAGAACGAGGCGCCGACGATGATCAGGGCCACCGAGAACTTCACGATGGTGCTGGGCTCGCGGTTGCGGCGGGCCAGGGCCACCCAGGCGGCGGCGAAGACCGGGGCCAGGGCCACCACGAAGAGCGGGTTCAGCGACTGGAAGATGGTGGTCGGGACTTCCCAGCCGAACAGGCTGCGCTCGGAGTTCTTGTCACCGAACAGCGAGAGGGTCGAACCGCCCTGGTCGTAGATCATCCAGAACACGGCCGCGGCCACGAAGAACCAGATGTAGGCGCTCATCCGGGTCTGCTCGCCGGCGGTGAGGTCCTTGTCCCGCTTGATGCGCGTGAGCACGGCGACCGGGATGATCAGACCGGCGATGGTGATCGGGTACAGCGCCCACTTGATGGTGAACATGTCCGCCGCGACCACGGCACCGTAGAAGACGGCGACGGCGGCGAGGACGGCGAGGGCCTTGGTGATCACGGCCTTGCGCTCCGCCGGGCTCAGCGGGTTCGGGACGATGCTGCTCTTCGGGCTCAGGGTGCGGCCGGCGAGCAGGAAGATGACCAGGCCGACGCCCATGCCGACAGCGGCGAGGAAGAAGCCCAGGTGCCAGTTGACGGTCTCGCCGATGGTGCCGATGGCGATCGGCGCCGCGAAGGCACCCAGGTTGATGCCGATGTAGAAGATCGTGAAGCCACTGTCACGGCGCGGGTCGTCCGCGTCCTTGTACAGGTGGCCGACCATCGTGGAGATGTTGGCCTTCAGCAGACCGGAGCCGACCGCGACGAGCAGCAGGCCGACGAAGAACGCGAGCTGGCCGGGGACGGCGAGCGCCACGTGCCCCGCCATGATCACGAAGCTGGCGATGGCGACCGTCTTGCGGGCGCCCCAGAGGCGGTCACCGAACCAGCCGCCGGGCATGGCCATGAGGTAGACCATGGCCACGTAGACGGAGTAGATCGCCGTGGCCGTCGCCGCGGTGAAGCCGAGGCCGCCGCCCTGGCTGCCGGTCGCGGCGTCGACGCCGCCGGAGACCAGGTACAGGACGAGAAGCGCACGCATGCCGTAGTAGGAGAAGCGCTCCCACATCTCGGTCATGAACAGTGTGGCCAGGCCGATCGGGTGGCCGAGGACGGTCTTCTCGTGAGCGGGGCTCGGTGAGGCCGTCGTCAGGCTGGAAGCCATGGTCGATCCTTGCTTGCTCGGGACGCTTCGGCTTCGTGAGCTCATCCGCGCCCGGTGGGGGGTGGCCGGCACCGGCGGACGGACCTCCCACCCACGCCTCGGGGTCTCGCCCCCGTCGCATCGGGGGTGAAGGGAGTCCGTAACCGGGATCCACGCCCGCCCGCGCACCATCACGCGAGGGGCCCGGCCCACAGGTCATCCACTGCCGTCAAGGCCGGCCGGTCAGTCGTCGGTGAGACTGCCGTCCGGTTCCGGACAGAAATAGAGACCTATGCGCTGTTTTTCGGCACAAAGGTCCCTGAGGTATTGCATCAGGCGTCTCGCCACCATACGACACGACAGTGCGGCATATGAAAGGACTTGAGAGATGGATCACAAGGCGAGTCGGGAACCGTTCGACCATATTCGAAGGCGCTCAGCCGGTCATAAGCCCAGATAGGAAGGGGTCTGCAGGCAGGCCTCTCGATTCAGTCGCCGCGGACTACCATCACCCACATGACGCGTGTACTGCTCGCCGAGGACGACGCATCCATTTCGGAGCCCCTGGCCCGCGCTCTGCGCCGGGAGGGGTACGAGGTCGAGGTCCGCGAGGACGGCCCCACCGCCCTCGACGCCGGACTCCAGGGCGGGGTCGACCTCGTCGTCCTGGACCTGGGCCTGCCGGGCATGGACGGACTGGAAGTCGCCCGACGGCTGCGCGCCGAGGGACACGGCTTCCCGATCCTGGTCCTCACCGCCCGGGCGGACGAGGTCGACACCGTCGTCGGCCTGGACGCGGGCGCCGACGACTACGTGACCAAGCCCTTCCGCCTGGCCGAACTCCTGGCCCGGGTCCGCGCCCTGCTCCGGCGCGGCGCCACCGAGGCCGCCCAGCCCCCCGCCACCCACGGCGTACGGATCGACGTCGAGTCGCACCGCGCCTGGATGGGCGAGGAGGAGCTCCAGCTCACGGCCAAGGAGTTCGACCTGCTGCGCGTCCTGGTGCGCGACGCCGGCCGGGTCGTCACCCGCGACCAGCTCATGCGCGAGGTCTGGGACACCACCTGGTGGTCCTCCACCAAGACCCTCGACATGCACATCTCCTGGCTGCGCAAGAAGCTGGGCGACGACGCCGCCAACCCCCGCTACATCGCCACCGTCCGCGGCGTCGGCTTCCGCTTCGAGAAGAGCTGATCTCAGGGCCTTTCCCCCGGACCGGGCCGGGCTCGCGGCCCCGGCACGCCCCCCGCTCCCTGATCCGGCCCGATCCGGAAGAAAGGCCCTGGCACATGCGCCGCCGCCTCATCCAGTCCACGCTCGCCGTGGTGCTCGTGGTGATCGCCGTCTTCGGGGTCTCCCTCGTCATCGTGGAGACCCGGACCATCACCAGCAGCGCCCAGGACCGGGTCGAGTCCGAGGCGCTGCGGCTCGTGGGCATCGTCGAGGCGAACGTCCTGGAGAAGAGGCCGAACGACCCCTCCGACTTCGCCGAGCAGCTCGACGCCGGGCACTACGCGCGGATCACGGTCCCGGGGCAGCCGGCCGTGGAGGTCGGCGCGTCGATCCCCGACAGCGTCGTACGGGGCACCGCGCGCGGCGAGCAGGGCGAGATCGTCGTCGTGGAGGAGGCCCGCTCCACCGTGACCAGGGAGGTCGTACGGACCCTGGCCGTGGTCGGCGCGGTGGCCCTGCTGGCGGTCGTGGCGGCCGTACTGCTCGCCGTACGGCAGGCGAACCGGCTGGCCTCCCCGCTCACCGACCTCGCCGAGACCGCCGAACGGCTCGGCTCGGGCGACCCGCGGCCCCGGCACAAGCGGTACGGGGTGCCCGAGCTGGACCGGGTCGCGGACGTGCTGGACTCCAGTGCCGAGCGGATCGGCCGGATGCTCACCGCCGAGCGGCGCCTCGCCGCGGACGCCTCCCACCAGCTGCGCACCCCGCTCACGGCGCTGTCGATGCGGCTGGAGGAGATCACGGTCACCGACGACCTGGAGACCGTACGGGAAGAGGCGACGATCGCCCTGACCCAGGTGGAGCGGCTCACGGACGTGGTGCAGCGGCTGCTGACGAACTCGCGGGACCCGCGCACGGGCTCCGCGGTCCCCTTCGACCTCGACGAGGTCGTCAAACAGCAGGTGGAGGAGTGGCGGCCGGCCTACCGCAGCGCGGGCCGGGCCATCGTGCGCTCCGGGAAGCAGGGCGTACGGGCCGTCGGCACGCCCGGAGCGGTCTCCCAGGTGCTGGCCACCCTCGTGGAGAACGCCCTGATGCACGGCGGCGGCACGGTCGCCCTGCGCACCAGGGTGATCGGCAACCAGGCGGTGCTGGAGGTCACGGACGAGGGACCGGGCGTCCCGCCGGACCTCGGCAACCGGATCTTCGAGCGGGCCATCAGCGGCCGGAACTCCACCGGGATCGGCCTCGCGGTCGCCAGGGACCTCGCGGAGGCGGACGGCGGCCGTCTGGAGCTGCTCCAGACGCAGCCCCCGGTTTTCGCGCTGTTCCTCAGCAGGACGGCCCCGGAACCGGCCGAGCGGGAGAAGACGGTGCGCTAGTGCTGGGCCCCGGGCTGCCGGGCGGCCTAGTTGTTCGCGGGCTCCGGCTCCGGCCGGGGTTCGGGCCTGCGTTCCGGCCGGGGCGCGGGCGCCGGGTCCGGCATCGGCTCGGTGGCGGCGCCGAGGGGCGGGGCGACCGGCGGCAGGGCCTTGAACACCCAGGTCCGGTACGACCAGAAGCGGAAGACGGTGGCCGTGCCGATGCCGATGAACTTGAAGACGTTGCTCGCGAGCGGGCCGTCCCAGCCGAAGCCGTAGGTGGCCGTGTAGAGCACGCCGTTCTCGATGACCAGGCCGATCGCACTGAAGCCGGCGAAGAGGGCCATCTCGCGGGTGCGGCCGCTCTGGGCGCGGTCCCGGTAGGCGTAGTAGCGGAAGCCGAGGTAGTTCGTGGCGATGGCCACGACGGTGGCTATCACGCTCGCACGGACCACCTGGAGATCGGTGGTGTGCCGGATCAGGTTGAAGACACCCAGGTTGACCAGGACACCCAGGCCCCCGACCGCCCCGAACTTGGCGACCTCTCTCACGAGGCCGCGTACGCGTGCGAGGACCGATCCGCCCTGCGTGCTCATCAGTAGGCCAGTCCCTGTCGGTCACCGCCCCCTCACGGGGCGTCCGGTGTTCTCCGTCAACCCACCCATGCTAAGTCTCCCCCCTGTGGTCCGTCTGTGCCTTCCGGCGCCCTGCGACGCACGGCACACAGGGGGATCGCGCAGGACACCCCCCGGGGTCAGGTCCGGATGGCGGAATACCGGCGGATACCCTGGAGGAGTGACGTTCCCGGTAGTCGGCATGGTCGGCGGCGGTCAGCTCGCCCGCATGACCCACGAGGCGGGCATCCCCCTCGGCATCAGATTCAAGCTCCTCAGTGACACACCACAGGACTCGGCGGCCCAGGTCGTGAGCGACGTCGTCATCGGCGACTACCGCGACCTGGAGACGCTGCGTGCGTTCGCACGCGGCTGTGACGTGATCACCTTCGACCACGAGCATGTGCCCACGGAGCACCTGCGGGCCCTGGAAGCGGACGGCATCCCCGTCCGCCCGGGGCCCGATGCTTTGGTACACGCCCAGGACAAGGGGGTGATGCGCGCCAAGCTCGACGAGATCGGCGCGCCCAGCCCCCGCCACCGGATCGTGAGCGATCCGGACGACGTGACCGCTTTCGCGGACGAGGTCGGCGGGTTCCCCGTCATCCTCAAGACCGTGCGCGGCGGCTACGACGGCAAGGGGGTGTGGTTCGTCCGCACCCCGCAGGACGCCGCGGCCCCGTTCAAGGCGGGCGTCCCGGTCCTCGCCGAGGAGAAGGTGGACTTCGTCCGCGAACTCGCGGCGAACATCGTCCGCTCCCCGCACGGGCAGGCGGTCGCCTACCCCGTCGTCGAGTCCCGCCAGGTGGACGGGGTCTGCGACACGGTGATCGCTCCCGCCCCGGATCTCTCCGAGGAGCTGGCCGGCGAGGCCCAGGCCCTCGCCCTGCGCATCGCGCAGGAACTCGGCGTGACCGGCCACCTGGCCGTGGAGCTGTTCGAGACCACCGACGGCCGCATCCTCGTCAACGAACTGGCGATGCGTCCGCACAACAGCGGTCACTGGACCCAGGACGGGGCCGTGACCTCCCAGTTCGCCAACCACGTGCGCGCGGTCCTGGACCTCCCGCTGGGCGACCCGCGCCCCCGCGCCAAGTGGACCGTCATGGCGAACGTGCTGGGCGGGGACTACCCCGACATGTACGCGGCCTACCTGCACTGCATGGCCCACGATCCCCAGCTCAAGATCCACATGTACGGCAAGGACGTGAAACACGGTCGCAAGGTCGGCCACGTCAACACCTACGGCGACGACCTGGACGATGTGCTGGAGCGCGCACGCCACGCTGCCGACTACCTCAGAGGAACGGTCACGCAATGAGCACCACCGCCGCAGGTCCTGTCATCGGCATCGTCATGGGGTCCGACTCGGACTGGCCCGTGATGGAGGCCGCAGCCCAGGCCCTCGACGAGTTCGAGATCCCCTACGAGGTCGACGTCGTCTCCGCCCACCGGATGCCGCGCGAGATGATCGAGTACGGGGAGCAGGCCGCCGGCCGCGGCCTGAAGGCGATCATCGCGGGCGCGGGCGGAGCCGCCCACCTGCCCGGCATGCTCGCCTCGGTCACCCCGCTGCCGGTCATCGGCGTGCCGGTGCCGCTGAAGTACCTCGACGGCATGGACTCCCTGCTGTCGATCGTCCAGATGCCGGCCGGGGTCCCCGTCGCCACCGTCTCGGTCGCCGGCGCGCGCAACGCCGGCCTGCTGGCCGTACGGATGCTGGCCGCCCACGACGAGGAGCTGCTGGCCCGGATGCGCGACTTCCAGCAGGAGCTCAACGACCAGGCCACCGAGAAGGGCAAGCGGCTGCGCACGAAGGTCGCGAACGCGGAGTCCTTCGGGTTCGGCAAGTGAGCGCGGCGCAGCGTCTGGCGGAGGCGCGCGAGCTGCTGGCCGAGCACCCCGTCGTGGACGGTCACAACGACCTGCCCTGGGCGCTGCGCCAGCAGGTGCGCTACGACCTCGCGCAGCGGGACATCGCGGGTGACCAGTCCGCACACCTGCACACCGACATCCCCCGGCTGCGCGCCGGGGGTGTCGGGGCGCAGTTCTGGTCGGTGTACGTGCGGTCCGACTACGCGGGCGACGAGGCGGTCAGCGCCACCCTGGAGCAGATCGACGCCGTCGCCCAGCTGATCGACCGTTACCCCGGCGACCTCGTGCGGGCGCTGACCGCGGACGACATGGAGCGGGCCCGCGCCGACGGCCGGATCGCCTCGCTGATGGGCGCCGAGGGCGGCCACTCCATCAACAACTCGCTCGCCACGCTGCGCGCCCTGCACCTGCTGGGCGTGCGGTACATGACGCTCACGCACAACGACACCATCGACTGGGCGGACTCGGCGACCGACGAGCCGCGGCACGGCGGTCTGACCGACTTCGGCCGCGAGGTCGTCCGCGAGATGAACCGCGTCGGCATGCTGGTGGACCTCTCGCACGTGGCCGAGACGACGATGCGCGACGCCCTCGCCGTCTCGGTCGCACCGGTGGTCTTCTCGCACTCCTCGGCGCGCGCGGTCTGCGACCACCCGCGCAACATCCCCGACGACGTGCTGGCGCTGCTGCCGGCCAACGGCGGGGTGGCGATGGCCACCTTCGTCCCGAAGTTCATCCTCCCGGCGGCGGTCGAGTGGACGCTGGCCGCGGACGAGAACCTGCGGACGCACGGTTTCCACCACCTCGACACCACCCCCGAGGCGATGGCCCTGCACCGGGCGTTCGAGGCGGAACGGCCGCGGCCGGTGGCCACCGCCGCCACGGTGGCCGACCACCTGGACCACATGCGGGAGGTGGCCGGGGTCGACCACATCGGCATCGGCGGGGACTACGACGGCACGGCCTTCACCCCGTCCGGCCTGGACGACGTGGCGGGCTACCCGAACCTGGTCGCGGAGCTCCTCGCGCGCGGCTGGTCCAGGGCCGACCTGGCCAAGCTGACCTGGTCCAACGCGGTCCGCGCGCTGCGCGACGCGGAAGCGGTCGCGCGTGACCTGTCGGCCACCCGGGGCCCGTCGAACGCGGTGCTCTAGGCACGGCGGCAGCGGCGGCCGGGGGGTGTGGTGACGGGGTGTGACCTGCGGTTCACCCGAACGCCACACCTGCCGGGCGGCCGCGCAGCCCCGCGTGTCACGGTGGCAGCATCTCTCCCTGCTGCCGCCGAGACCGGAGCGAACGCCATGGCCGACCTGCAGGACGAACCCCACTCCGTGGGCATCGGGGCCGAGGACCTCCCGGCCCCCGCCGCACCCGGGACGCAGGCGAGCGCCCTCGAACGGGCCGCCGCACTGCTGTCCGTCCACCCCGTCGCCGACGGTTGCAACACGCTGGTCTGGACCCTGCGCCAGAGCCCGTACCACGACATCGAAACCCCCGACGCGGGCGTCGACACCGACATTCCGCGCCTGCGCGCCGGGGGAGTGGGGGCCCAGTTCTGGTCCCTGCTCGTGCCGCCGCAGGGCGGGCCGGGCCAGGGCGCGGCCGGCGACCGGGTGGTCTCCGACACCCTGGCGCAGATCGACGCGGCGCTGACCCTGATGCGCCGCTACCCCGACAGCCTCTGCCTCGCGCTCAGCGCCGACGACATGGCGGACGCCCGCAACCGTGGCCTGATCGCCTCGTTCCTCGGGCCCGTGCCGGGTCTGACGCTGACGGACTCCCTGGGCGCGCTGCGCGCCTTCCACGCGCTGGGCGTACGGATCCTCGCGCCCGCGGGAGCGCCCTGGGCGCAGGAGACGCTGACGGCCTTCGGCCACGAGGTGGTGCTCGAGGCGAACCGGCTGGCGATCCTGCTGGACCTCACGGGCTGCGGACCGGCGGTCGCCCTCCGGCTCGCGAGCGCATCGAAGGCCCCGGTGATCATTTCGAACACGGGGGCCGCCGCGCTGAACCCGCATCCGGGGAACGTGACCGACGAGGTGCTCGTCGCGCTGCGCGAGGCGAAGGGCCTGGCGATGGTCACCTTCGACACCGCGCGCACCGGGGACTCCCTGCACGCGGTGGCGGACCACCTCGACCACGTACGGGCGGTCGCGGGCCCGGACTGCGTCGGACTCGGCGCGTCCTTCGGCACCGAACCGCCGGCCCCCCGCCCGACGGGCCTGACCGACCCCTCGGGTTACCCGCGGCTGATCGCGGAACTCCTGGACCGCGGCTGGCCGGAGTCCGATCTGGCCCTCCTGACCTGGGGCAACGCCCTCCGCGTGATCCGCGACGCAGAGTTCACCGCCCGTCGCAAACCCGGCCCCGCCGCCCCCCTCTAGCGCGCCGCTCCCCGTCCAGCCGCGCCGGGCGGACCGCAGGGCCCCCGCAGGGGTCAGGCTCGGGGCCGCCCCATCGCCCGGTACGTCCAGCCGGCGGCCCGCCACCGCACCGGGTCCAGCGCGTTGCGGCCGTCCAGCACGAGCCGGTCGGTCACGACGGAGGCGAGCTCCGCCGGGTCGAGGTCGCGGAACTCGCGCCACTCGGTGAGGTGGAGGACCACCTCGGCGCCGCGGGCCGCCGCGAGTGCGGAGTCCGCGTACCCGAGGGTCGGGAAGACCCGCCGGGCGTTGTCCATGCCCTTGGGGTCGTAGACGGTGACCTGACCGCCCTGCAGGTGGATCTGGCCCGCCACGTTCAGCGCGGGCGAGTCCCGTACGTCGTCCGAGTCCGGCTTGAAGGTGGCGCCGAGCACGGCGACCCGCTTGCCGAGGAAGGACCCGCCCACGGCCTCGCGGGCGAGCTCGACCATGTGCCCGCGCCGCCGCATGTTGATGGAGTCGACCTCGCGCAGGAAGGTCAGTGCCTGGTCCGCGCCGAGCTCGCCCGCGCGCGCCATGAAGGCACGGATGTCCTTCGGCAGGCAGCCGCCGCCGAAGCCGATCCCGGCCCGCAGGAACTTCGCGCCGATCCGCTCGTCGTAGCCGATGGCCTCCGCCAGCTTGACCACGTCACCGCCGGCGGCCTCGCATACCTCCGCCATCGCGTTGATGAAGGAGATCTTGGTGGCGAGGAAGGAGTTGGCGGCGGTCTTGACGAGCTCGGAGGTCGGGAAGTCCGTGACGACCAGCGGCGACCCCTCGGACACGGGGGTCTCGTACACCTCGCGCAGCAGCTTCTCGCCGCGCTCGCCCTGGACGCCGATCACGATCCGGTCGGGGTGCAGGGTGTCCTGCACGGCGAAGCCCTCCCGCAGGAACTCCGGGTTCCAGGCCAGTTCCACGCCGTCGCCCGCCGGGGACAGCTCCACCAGCTTCTCCGCCAGGCGCTGTGCCGAGCCCACCGGCACCGTGGACTTGCCGACGACCAGGACCGGTCGCGTCAGGTGCGGGGCCAGCGAGTCCATCGCGGAGTCGACGTAGGACATGTCGCACGCGTACTCGCCGTGCTTCTGCGGGGTGTTCACGCAGACGAAGTGGACGTCGCCGAAGGCGCCGACCTCCTCGTAGGAGGTCGTGAACCGCAGCCGCCCGGTCGAGCCCGGCAGCCCGGCCACGTGCTTGGCCAGCAGTTCCTCCAGCCCGGGCTCGTACATCGGCACCCGGCCCGCGGCCAGCATCTCGATCTTCTCCGGCACCACGTCCAGACCCAGCACCTCGAAGCCCAGCTCGGCCATCGCCGCGGCGTGGGTCGCGCCGAGGTAGCCGGTGCCGATCACAGTGATCCTGAGGGGGGCCATGGGTGCTCCAGAGGTGCGGGGCCGTTTGCGGCCACTGAGCATAGTCGGGCCGACCGGCGGGGACGGTCCCCAGGAGCACCGTCTCTGTCATGCAGCTCACGTGGCCCGTCCATATCGCCATCCGTGACCGGGACACTAAACTTGAGTTACTTAACGGTAGTTAGCATCACGTTATCGCGTGTCACTGGGGAGTGAGAGATCTTGGCGGGTTCTGCCGACTTCGACCTGTACCGCCCGGCCGAGGAGCACGACATGCTCCGCGAGTCGGTCCGCTCGCTCGCCGAGGCGAAGATCCTGCCGTTCGCAGCCGCCGTCGACGAGGAGTCCCGCTTCCCGCAGGAAGCCCTCGACGCGCTGGTCGCCAACGACCTGCACGCCGTCCACGTGCCCGAAACCTACGGCGGTGCCGGCGCCGACGCCCTGGCCACCGTCATCGTGATCGAGGAAGTGGCCCGCGTCTGCGCCTCCTCCTCCCTCATCCCGGCCGTGAACAAGCTCGGCTCCCTCCCGGTGATCCTCTCCGGTTCCGAGGAGCTCAAGGCCAAGTACCTCGGCCCGCTCGCCAAGGGCGACGCGATGTTCTCCTACGCGCTCTCCGAGCCGGACGCGGGCTCCGACGCCGCCGGCATGAAGACCCGCGCCGTGCGCGACGGGGACTTCTGGGTGCTCAACGGCGTCAAGCGCTGGATCACCAACGCGGGCGTCTCCGAGTACTACACGGTCATGGCCGTCACCGACCCGGAGAAGCGCTCCAAGGGCATCAGCGCCTTCGTCGTCGAGAAGGGCGACGAGGGCGTGTCCTTCGGCGCGCCGGAGAAGAAGCTCGGCATCAAGGGCTCCCCGACCCGCGAGGTCTACCTCGACAACGTCCGGATCCCCGCCGACCGCATGATCGGCGCCGAGGGCACCGGCTTCGCCACCGCGATGAAGACCCTCGACCACACCCGTATCACGATCGCCGCCCAGGCGCTCGGCATCGCGCAGGGCGCCCTGGACTACGCCAAGGGCTACGTCCAGGAGCGCAAGCAGTTCGGCAAGCCGATCGGCGACTTCCAGGGCGTGCAGTTCATGCTCGCGGACATGGCCATGAAGATCGAGGCCGCCCGCCAGCTCACGTACTCGGCCGCCGCCAAGTCCGAGCGCGTCGACGGCGACCTGACGTTCTTCGGCGCCGCGGCCAAGTGCTTCGCCTCCGACGTGGCCATGGAGGTCACCACGGACGCCGTCCAGCTCCTCGGCGGTTACGGCTACACCCGTGACTACCCGGTGGAGCGCATGATGCGCGACGCCAAGATCACGCAGATCTACGAGGGCACGAACCAGGTCCAGCGGATCGTCATGGCCCGCAACCTGCCGTAGCCGCAAGCCTGCGACCTGCGCGGACCAGGACGACCCCCGGCCACGGCCGGGGGTCGTCCTGGTACGGGCCCCCGCCCGCGGCGCGCGCCCGCCGAGACATCCGGCACCGGCTTCCGGGCGCCCCCGGATGGGCTAAATTTGGACCTTCGTACGCCGGAATCGGTTGGGGAGAACGCAATGACGGAAGCGATCCTGCTGGTCGGCGGACAGGGGACACGGTTGCGCCCCGTGACGGTGAACACGCCCAAGCCCATGGTCCCCACGGCAGGCGTCCCGTTCCTCGCCCACCAGATAGCCAGGGCCGCCGCCGCCGGTGTCACGCACATCGTCATGGCCACCTGCTACCTCGCCGAGGTCTTCGAGCCCTACTTCGGGGACGGTTCCGCCTTCGGCCTCAGCCTCGAGTACGTGGTGGAGGACGAGCCCCTGGGGACCGGCGGCGCCATCCGCAACGCCGGGCAGCGCCTGACCGGCGGTCCCGACTCCTCCGTCCTGGTCTTCAACGGCGACATCCTCACCGGCCTGGACATCCGCGGCCTGGTGGACGCGCACGAGGCGGCCGACGCCGACGTCTCCCTGCACCTGGTCCGGGTCGAGGACCCGCGCGCCTTCGGTCTCGTCCCCACCGACCCCGACGGACGGGTGCTCGCCTTCACCGAGAAGCCGCAGACGCCCGAAGAGATCATCACCGACCAGATCAACGCCGGCTGCTACGTCTTCCGCCGCAGCGTGATCGACTCCATCCCGGCCGGCCGCCCCGTCTCCGTCGAGCGCGAGACCTTCCCCGGCCTGCTCGCCTCCGGGGCCACGCTCCACGGGGTCACCGAGAACACCTACTGGATGGACCTCGGCAAGCCCGAGTCCATCATCCAGGCCTCCGCCGACCTCGTCCGCGGCGTCGTTCCCTCCCCGGCCGTACCGGGCCGCCGCGGCGAGTCCCTGGTCCTGCCCGGCGCGCAGGTCGCCGCCGGAGCCAAGCTGTCGGGCGGCACCGTCGTGGGCGCCGGAGCGCGGATCGAGGCCGGCGCGGTCGTCCAGGGCTCCATCGTGCTCGACGACGCGGTCATCGGCCCGGACGCGCAGGTGAACGCCAGCCTGATCGGCGCCCGCGCCGCCGTGGGCGCGCGGACCGTGCTCGACGGCACCGTCGTCGGCGACGGCGCCGTCGTGGGCGCCGACAACGAACTGCGCGCGGGCGCCCGGGTGTGGTGCGGGGCCGAGCTGCCCGCCGCCGCCGTCCGCTTCTCCCCGGACGCCTGACTGCCGGTCCGGGGAGGCGGGGCGGCACCCCCCGCGGTCAGTTGCCGCGGACGGTGACCTTCTCGTCGTTCTGGATCTGCTTCACCAGCTGCTGCACCTTCGCCTTGTCCCAGACGAGGTTGCCGCCGCGCTGACCGGAGATCGGCATGTTCATCGACACGCCGTCACCACCGTTGACGCCCTTCATCGCGAAGAACATCTGGCCCATGTCGTACAGGCCCATGTCCTTGTCGACGATGAGGGTGTCCAGGCCCGCGCCCAGCATCGGGTAGAGCGCGAACGGGTTCAGGATCGTCGAGGGGGTCGCGGCCTGGTTGGCGAGGGCCGCCAGAAACTTCTGCTGGTTCTTGGTCCGCTGGAGGTCGGACTCGGCGAAGGCGTATCGGGTACGGACGAAGGCCAGCGACTGCTCGCCGTTCAGCGTCTGCTTGCCCGCCTTGAAGTCGGCGCCGGACTTCTCGTCCTTGAAGCCCTCCTCGATGTCGAGCTCCACACCGCCCAGTGCGTCCACGATGTTCGCGAAGCCGGCGAAGCCGATCTCCGCGTAGTGGTCGATGCGCAGGCCCGTGTTGTGCTCGACCGTCCGCACCAGCAGCTCGGGGCCGTCCTCCGCGTACGCCGCGTTCAGCTTGACGCGCCGCCCCTGCGCGGGGAACTTCTTGCCGGACTGGGAGCCGACGAAGGAGGGGATCTCCACGTCCGAGTCGCGCGGCAGCGAGATCATCGTGTTCCCGCTGGAGCACTTCGCGAGGATCATCATCGAGTCGGTCCGCTTGCCCTCGGCCGAGCCCGTGTGGAGCTTCTTCTTCTCCTCGTCGGACATCCCCTCACGGCTGTCCGAGCCCACGATCAGGTACGTCGTGCAGTCGCCCTCCTTCGGCCGTTCGATGACCTTGGAGAGGTCGACCTCGCGGCGGACCTTGGAGTCGGCCCAGAAGTAGGTGGAGACGGACGTCACAAGGAGCGCCGAGACCAGCACGATCGAGCCGATCTTGATCCGCCTGCGCCAGTCCGGGGCCGGACCGGGCGCCCGCCCGGGGCCGTTCGGGCCCGACGGCCCGCCGGGACCTCCCGGCCGGCCCGGGGCGCCGCCGGACGGCGAGCCGTACACCTGGCCGGTGTTGTAGCCGCTGTCGTAACCGCCGTACGTGTCGTGGCCGCCCGCCTGCTGCGGAGGGACGCCGGGCGTGGGCAGGGGCCCCGCCGGGCGCTGCGGCCGCGGGGGCTGCACGGGCTGCGGCTGGGGCTGCCGCTGGATGTGCCGCATCCGCTGCACACCTTCGGGCTGCGGACGCGCGCTGCCGCGTCCGTAGGCGTCGTCACGACCTTCTGGCCAGTCATTCATGCGCCCAAGAATGCCTGGCGCGGCGGCGCCTCCGACAGCCCGGGGCAGGATCCGTACCGGTGCTGTTGCAGAGCTGATGCCTGCGCGTCCCAACTAAGGTGTCCGTATGACACAGATACCGGGCGAGCTGCCCGGGAAGCCGACCGCTGCCTCCCGGACGACCCTCAGCCACATCATGACCGCCAACGACACCAACCTCCTGGGCACGGTGCACGGTGGC
This sequence comes from Streptomyces sp. NRRL S-378, assembly GCF_000720645.1. NCBI lineage: Bacteria > Bacillati > Actinomycetota > Actinomycetes > Kitasatosporales > Streptomycetaceae > Streptomyces > Streptomyces sp. NRRL S-378. Next base: position 22,348 of record NZ_JOBX01000021.1, on the reverse strand, counting down.
GTCATCATGAAGCTGGTCGACGACGCCGCAGGCGCCGTGGCGGGCCGTCACTCCGGTGGTGCGGCGGTCACCGCCTCCATGGACGAGATGGCCTTCCTCGCCCCCGTGCGCGTGGGCGACCTCGTCCACGTGAAGGCCCAGTGCAACTGGACCGGCCGCTCCTCCATGGAGATCGGCGTACGCGTCCTCGCCGAGCGGTGGAACGAGTCCACCCCCGCCACCCAGGTCGGCAGCGCCTACCTCGTCTTCACCGCGGTCGATTCCGACGGGAAGCCCCGCCAGGTCCCGCCGGTGCTCCCGGAGACGGAGCAGGACGAGCGGCGCTACCAGGAGGCCCAGATCCGCCGCACCCACCGGCTCGCCCGCCGCCAGGCCATCATGGCCCTGCGCGAGGAGCGCGCCGCCCAGGGCTTCGACGACTGAGACGGCCCCGCAGGGCCCGTACGGCCGCCGTACCGGCCGGCGTACGGGCCCTCAGCCCCCGCAGACCACCTGATCGCCGCTGACGACCCCGAAGGCGCCCTGGTACGGGTCCTCCGCGCGCACCGGCACCACCTTGCGGTAGTCGGCGCCCGCGATCACCGTGACCGTCCGGCCCTGCCCCGCGACCGCCCGCAGCTCACTGCCCGGCAGCGCGGTCGCCACCGAGCGCGCCGAGCGGTCCCAGCGCGGGTCGTACGTGATCACCGTGCGCTTGACGTCGCGGCTCGCACCGTTGCCCGGGGCCCGCGTGGTGTCGAAACCGGTGGCGCGCAGCGCGGAGTCCACGCGCCCGCCCAGCCCGTCGATCCGCGTCCCGTTCTCCACCTGGACCCGGACCTGCGCCGGGGGCACGTCCACCGGCACGGCGGCGGGCCGGCCGGCGGCGGCCTTCCCGGGCCGGGCCGGGGCCAACGGCCGGTCCTCGCGCAGCGCCTCGAAGAGCTTGGCCGCCTTCGGCTCGTCCCACTTCACGGTGGAGCCGATGCCCTTGACACGGAACGAGGGGCTGCCGATGGGCACCGAGGCGAACTCGGAGGAGGAGGGGGTGAAGTCCCGCATCGCCTGCCCGAGCGCCAGCATCTGCTCCGAGCCGAAGCCCCGGTCGGCGCGGACCGAGCCGAGCAGGGTGGAGCTGAGCTCCTTGAACTTGACCGGGTTCAGCAGCACACCGCCGCCGGTCGCCTGCTTGATCAGGGCGGCGACGAACCGCTGCTGGCGCTGCATCCGGCCGAGGTCGGAGGCGCCGTCGACGTGGCGCGAGCGCACGTACTGCAGGGCCTGTCCACCGGTCAGCCGGTGGGTGCCGGGCAGCAGGTCGAGGCCGGTGTTCGGGTCGCGCATGGTCTTGGCGGTGCAGATCTCCACGCCGCCCATCGCGTCGACCGTCTTCATGAAGCTGGTGAAGTCGACCTCCAGATAGTGGTCGATCTTCACCCGGGTCATGTTCTCGACCGTCCGCACGGTGAGGTTGGGCCCGCCCTCCGCGTACGCCGCGTTCAGCCTCACGGGGTGGGGTTTGTGCGCCTTCCCGGTGACGAGGTCGCGGTGCGCGGGCACCTCGGCGTAGCTGTCGCGGGGCAGGCTGACGACGCTCGCCCGCTCCCTGTCCGCCGACAGGTGCACCAGCATGATCGTGTCGGTGCAGTGGCAGGGCGCTCCGCCCAGGCGGTACTCGCGCTTCTCCTCGGGGCTGACCTTCTCCCGGCCGTCGGTGCCCACCAGCAGGAAATTGATGCCGTGTCCGGCCTGCGGGCGGTTCTTCATGTCCTTGAACGGGTCCACCCGCTCGATCCCGGTGTCCAGACCGGTCATCACCGCGTGCCCGATGGCCCCGGAGCCCAGCACCACCACCGACAGCCCGGCCGCGAGCCGCACCCCCCAACGGGGCCGGCCCTCCCGGTGCCGGGCCGGTCCGCCGCCGCCGCCGCGCCGCACGCGCTGCGGCCGGGGCGGCCCGGCTGGACGGGTGGGACGGTGCGGCTGGGGCACGGTGGACACCTCCGCGGGAGCACAGGGATACCGGTCGAAGGACGGGCCGGCCCTCCTGCAGCTCAGCCGGCTGATTCGACAGAACAGTAGGCCCATACGATCAGCCGCTGTCCCTACCGATCACTCGGCGCGCACCTGGTTCCCCCGTACGCGGTAACGTGACACCGATACCCGACCTTGAAGGACCACATGCCCGCCCAGCAGCCCGCAGTCTCGGTGATCATGCCGGTGCTCAATGAGGAGCACTACCTCCGTGAGTCCGTCCGCCACATCCTGGAGCAGGAGTACGCGGGCGAAATGGAGGTGGTGATCGCACTCGGGCCCTCCACGGACCGCACCGACGAGATCGCCGCCGAACTCGTCGCCGAGGATCCCCGAGTCCACACCGTCCCGAATCCCACCGGCCGGACCCCGGCGGCGCTCAACGCCGCCGTCAAGGCCTCGCGTCACCCGATCGTGGTACGCGTCGACGGCCACGGCATGCTCTCCCCGAACTACATCGCCACCGCCGTCCGCCTCCTGGAGGAGACCGGTGCGCAGAACGTCGGCGGGATCATGCACGCCGAAGGCGAGAACGCCTGGGAAGAGGCCGTCGCCGCCGCGATGACCTCGAAGATCGGCGTCGGCAACGCCCCCTTCCACACCGGCGGCCAGGCCGGCCCGGCCGAGACCGTCTACCTCGGCGTCTTCCGCCGCGAGGCGTTGGAGCAGCAGGGCGGCTACAACGAGGAGTTCATCCGCGCCCAGGACTGGGAGCTGAACTTCCGCATCCGCGAGGCCGGCGGACTGATCTGGTTCTCGCCCGAGCTGAAGGTCCAGTACCGCCCGCGGCGCTCGGTCAAGGCCCTTGCCAAGCAGTACAGGGACTACGGCCGCTGGCGGCACGTGGTGGCCCGCTACCACTCGGGCTCCATCAACATGCGCTACCTGGCCCCTCCGACCCTCGTCTGCGCGATCGCCGCGGGCGTGGTCGTGGGCGTGACCGTCACCCCGCTGGGCTTCGCCGTTCCGGCGGGCTACCTCGCGGCGATCGCCGCGGGCTCCGTCCCGGCGGGCCGGGGGCTGTCGCTCAAGGCCCGGGCGCAGATCCCCGTCGCCCTGGCGACCATGCACCTGAGCTGGGGCTTCGGCTTCCTGACCAGCCCGCGGGCCCTGGCGGACAAGCTCATCGCGAGCCGCCGCCCGGCCGTGGTGCCCGGCGTCCCGCAGGCCTGAGACGCAACGAGGGCCCGGCGCGGAAGCTGCGTACGATCGCAGTTCCCGCGCCGGGCCCCTTCCGCGTGTCCGACTGGCTCGTCCGCTACCAGGTGAAGCCGGGCTGGATCGGCATGCAGGCCTGGTCGTTGTCGCCGTTGAGGGCGTGGGCGGAGTCAGGGGCCTTGGTCGGGGCCGGCGGCGGGGCGGCCGGCGAACCGCCGGTCCGCCAGTCCTTGCCGACGAACACGACGATCCCGGCGACCTGGTCGGACTTCTGCACCGAGCCGGCGGGCAGGCCGAGGGCGGTGGCCACGGCGGCCGCGTCGGCCGCCTGGGCGTCGTTGGCGTAGCGGATCACCGATGTGTCCTCGGCGCCCGTCTGGGTGTCGGCGACGACCTTGGTGAAGCCCTTGCCGGTCAGCAGGGCGGCGACCTCGCTGGCGCGGCCCTTCACCTTGGGCTGGGCGCCGTCCTTGCCCCCGGTCGAGTTGCGGACGGTGACCGCGATCTTGGCGGGCGGCGCGGCCGTGGCGGCGGCCGTCGGGGCCGTGCTCGGCTGCTGGGCCGGGGCGGACGGCGAGGCCGGTGCGCCCGTGGCGGCGGGTGTCGCGGAGGCCGACGGGGAGCCCGAGCCCTGGCCGTCGAGGGCGATGTCCTCGCGGACCATCCTGAACAGGTCCTCGGCCTCGCCCGGCTTGGGCTCGACGCGGCCGTCCAGGCCGGGCTTGGTGCTGTAGATCCACGGCATGGTGGTCATGGTGATCCGGCCCGGCGGGACCTTCTTCAGCTCCATGCTGAGGTCGAACAGCTTGTCGATCTTGTTCAGGCCCGTGTCCACGACCATGGCCTCGATCGCCGCCTGGGCCAGGCTGTTGAGCTTGACCGGGTTGCTGAGCTTCGCGTTCTTGCGGAACTCCCGGGCCATCGAGTTCATGTACTGGTGCTGGGCGTGGGTGCGGCCTATGTCGGTGCCGTCCTCGAAGCCGTAGCGGGTGCGCAGCCACTGCAGGGCGGTCTCGCCCTGGATGACGCTCGTGCCCTTCGGCAGCTTCAGACCGGAGCCCTTGCCGTCACGGGTGCGTGAGTGCACGTTCTGCTCGACGCAGACCGGGACGCCGCCGATGGCGTCCGCCATCCGGACCACGCCCTTGAAGTCGATCATCATGAAGTGATCGATGGGGATCTTGGTCAGCTCGGTCCAGGCGGCGACGGTGCAGCCCGGTCCGCCGCGCTGGATCGACTCGTTGGTCTGGACGAGGCCCTTGCTGGCCGGGTGCACCTTGCCGCCCGGCTCGGTGCACTTGGGCATCATCAGCATCGTGTCGCGCGGCATCGAGACCACGGACATGTTGCTGCGGTCCGCGGACAGGTGCAGCAGCATCTGGACGTCCGCGAGCGGCGGGCCGTCGAAGGTGTCCGTGGCCCCGCCGAGGGCTTGGTTCTCCGCGTCGTTGCGTGCGTCGGAGCCGATCAGCAGGATGTTCAGCGGGGTCTGCCCGAAGGCGTTCGGCTTGGAACCGCCCAGCTTGTTCTCACCCAGGTTCAGCGCGTCCGTCTGGATGCTGCCGTTCAGGTGCCGGTAGTACAGGTAGCCGGCCGCCGCGGTCCCGAGTATGAGCAGGGACAGGACGCAGGAGATCCAGCGCAGTACGCGCCGGCGGCCCCGCCTGGCGGGGCGGGCGCCGGCCCTGCCGGCCGGCCTGGAGCCGCCCCTCGGTGGGGGCACCGTGCCGGGCGCGCCCGCCCCGCCGACGGGTATGTCCCCGTCGGCCTGGGCGTTCGCCCCCTCCTCCCGCACGTCGCTGTGCCTCACGCTTATCCCCCTCAAGGTCCTTCTTGGTCGACATTGCGCCGGTCCGACCGGCCACGTCCCGCTACTTGGCGCAGATCGCCTTGTCGGCCTGCGCCTGCTGGACGTCCTTGGGCAGCTCCTGCGGAACCGGCGGCGCCAGCGGGCTGCCCGCCTTCTGGAAGTCCGGACCCAACGTCAGCTTCATCGGGGTCTTCGCCGCCGCGTCCGTCGTCCCCACCTTCAGTGCGGTGGCCGGCAGCCCGAGGGCGTCCGCGAGCGCCCGGGCCTGGTCGGCCTGGTTGGGCGCGAACTCCAGCTGTGTGGCGTCGACCTTCGCGGGCGCGTTGCCCTGGTTGCTGGCCTTGGACATCCCCTTGGAGTTCTGCAGCCACTGCAGCGTGGTGGAGGCGGCGTTCTTGGGGCCGCCGCCGTTGTAGACGCTCACCCGGACGTCACCCGCGGGTGCCCGGTTGCCCTGGAGCAGCGCGTCCTGCTTGGCCTTCGCGTCCGCGTCGGCGGCTTCCTTCGCCGCCTGTTCCTTCTTCTCGACCTCCGTGAGCGAGACGTCCCCCCGGATCATCTGCAACAGCGGTTCGGCGAGACCCTGGTTGACGATGACGGTCGCCTTGCGGTTCGCCGGCTCGGCGGGGTTGTCGAGCACCGGCATGGTGGTGAAGGTGATGTTCTTGAGGTCGATGTCCTTCAACTCGCCCGCCAGGTCGGTGAGTTTGTCGATGGAGCCCAGTCCCTGGTCCACGGTCAGCGACTTGGTGGCCGCCTCCGCGAGCGAGAAGAACTTCTTCGGACTGGTCAGCGTCTCCTTGGACTTCATCTCGCGCATCATCGAACCGAGGAACTGCTGCTGGGTCTTGATGCGGTCCAGGTCGCTCTCGTTGCCGAAGGCGTGCCGGGTCCGTACGAAGGCCAGCGCCTGCTCGCCCTGCAGCCGGTGCTCGCCCTGCGGCAGTTTGAGCTTGGAGTCCTCGTCGTCGACGGCCTTCTCCAGGCAGACGGGCACGCCGCCGACCGCGGTGCTGAGGGTCTTCACCGCGTTGAAGTCGACCATCATGAAGTTGTCGACCTCGATGCCGGTGAGCTCCTTGACCGTGCGCATCGTGCAGCCCGCGTCACGGCCCTCCTGGCCCAGGCTGTTGTTGAAGCGCACGCCCTTGGTGCCGCGGATCTGCTTCGTGGTGCCGTCCGGCTGCTTCGTCGGGCAGTCCGGGATGTTGGTGATCAGGTCGCGGGGGATGGACAGCGCGGTGGCGTTGGAACGGTCCTTGGCGATGTGGAACAGGATCGTGGTGTCGGCGTGGCCGACGCTGTCCTTGTCGCCGTACCCCTCGTTGCCCGCACCACTGCGCTTGTCGGTGCCGATGACCAGGATGTTGATGGCCTGGTCCTTCTTGAAGCCGCCGGTGCCCGCGCCCGCGATGTCGGTGACGCTGAGGTTGCCGTTGAGGTGGTCGTAGTAGAGGTACGCCGCCGTGGCGCCGCCGACCAGCAGCAGCGCCAGCGTCCCGCTGGTGATCAGCAGGGCTTTCTTGCGGCGTCCGCCACCGCCACCGCCGCCCTTGCGCGCGCGGCCGCCCCTGCGGCCCCCCGGCGGGGTGTCGCCACGGCGCGGTCCCGGCACGCCGGGGGAGGTGGTGGTGGGGGCGGCAGGTGTCGAGGAGGATCTGCGCGGGGCCGCCACCTTGGGCTGCTCTCGCGCTGCGGAGTCGTTCAATTGCAGCTCGTAGTGGCCGGTGCGGGGATTGAGCACCCACTGGTCTGCGGGGTCGATCTCGTCCGCCCGCCCACGGCTTTGCGCATCCACGGTTGCTCGAATCCTCCGTCGGGTGCATCGCGACGCGCCTCCCCAAGGCGCACGGTCAACGATCCGGCTGCTGGTACCCGGTCTCCGGTCCGGCCGGGCACCGGATCGCTCACCTTATCCGTCCTGTTCGGCCGCAAACCATGGTGGTGACAAATTCCACTCCCCTTATAACGGGGCGAACTGCCCATCCCACTCGGTTCGGTCACCGGCTTTTGGGATTGCTTTACCGGCACCCGGTGTTCTCTGCGGTCGTTCCTGTGAAGGTAGGGATGGGTGCGGAGGGGGGCGAGGTTCCCTCGCCGGTCGAATTCTCTTCCGAACGCCCGCCGGAGGCGGTCGCGGCTGGAGTCGGCGTGGCGGTCGCCGGGGCCGTGGCCTGCGCCGACGCTCGTGCCGACGCCTTCGGCTGCGGCGGAGTCACCGTCACCGGTTCGTCCTCCCGCAACTGCCGGAACAGCCGTGTCGCGTCCGGTTCCACCAGCTCGTCCCGGTTGGGGTTGGGGGCGTACGGCCGGCGCGGCACGGTCAGGAACGTGATGCGATCGGTCGGTATGCCCCGTACGCCCCGTACGAGTTCGTACATGTTCCGCAGCGAGGCCAGTCCGGGGTCGGTGGTCACCGAGGAGGTCGCCGCGTCCAGCAGCGGGTACAGCCGCGCCGGGTTCAGCAGAACGCCGTTGCTCTGCACCTTCTTGACGAGCGAGCCGAGGAAGTGCTGCTGGCGGTCCATCCGTTCGGTGTCGCTGCCGTTGCCCAGGCTGTGCCGGGCGCGGACGAACCCCAGTGCCTGCTCGCCCCGGAGGGTCTGCCGGCCGGCCGGCAGCCTCAGCTTCGCCTGTACGTCGTCGACCGGCTCCTTGAGGCACACCTCCACCCCGCCCACGGCGTCGACCATCCGCTTGAACCCGCGGAAGTCGATGACCATGTGGTGGTCGATCCGGATGCCCGTGAGCTTCTCCACGGTCCGGATCGTGCAGGCGGCCCCGCCCCACTCGAACGCCCAGTTGAACTGCGCGAAGGAGACGCGCGTGCGGCTCCCGTCCGGCTGCAGGCAGGAGGGGATCTCCGTCATCAGGTCCCGGGGTATCGACACCGCCGTCGCGCTCCCGCGGTCCTGCGGCAGGTGCAGCAGGATCGTCGTGTCGGAGCGCTGGGTGCCCTTGTCCCGCCCGTACCGGGAGTTGCCCCGGCCCGAGCGCGAGTCGGAGCCGATCAGCAGGATGTTCTGGGCGCCCGTGGCCAGGGACGCCGGGCGCTCGCGCTCGTAGCGCTCCAGCTCGGCCGCGGCCGAGGTGTCCTCGGTGATGTTCCCGTCGAGCTTGTTGTAGAGCCACCAGCCGGTGGCCGCCCCCGCCAGCACCAGCAGGGTCAGCCCGAGGCCGATCCAGCGCAGCAGCCGGCGCCTGCGGTTCCGCGGAGGCCGTGGTCCGCCTCCGGCCGCATCGGTGCCGCCCGGTATGCCTGCGCTGTCCGTCACTGGCGTGCGTCCCCTCGCCGCTGCGAGCAGCCGCACGGGTGAGCACGGCCACTGCCGATCCTGCCCCCGGGGCGTCGCGGCAGCCCGGGGGCGGGGTCGTGTCTAGGGCCATGCGGGTGACAGATAGGCCGTTCCCGAGGTTGATCAGTCCGGGTGACGGGCCGCGCCCCGGTTTCAAACCGTGTGGGTGACGCGCTCGCTCTCGGTCCGCTGGGCCAGCGCCTCGGCGGAGAGCCGGTCCAGGTTCCGGCAGAGCACCACGGAGGCCCCCGCGGCCAGTGCGGCGTACAGCCCCGCGGACAGGCCCTCCCAGGTGTCGTAGCCCAGCCCGGTCAGCACCCGCGAGCCCTCGCCCAGCCCGAGCTTCGCCGCGTCCTCGCGGGCCCGGTCGACCAGAGCCGCGTGCGAGAACTCCGCACCGCCGACGACCAGCGCGGGACCGGCGGGATCGACCGGGACGAAGGGGGCGAAGCGGTCGCCCTGCCCCGGCACCTCCACCGCGTAGTCCGCGAACCCGGCCGGGGGCTGGGGGAAGCGCCCGCCCAGCGGCCGCAGGGCGAGCGCCACCCGCTCGCCGCCGCACTCCAGCGCCTCCTCCAGCGTGTCCGGACCGCTGACCACGAGATCGGCGTCACCCGGGTCCCCGCCTACCCAGGCCACGACCCCGACCGAGTCGCAGGCGAGCAGCCACACGGCGCTCTGCCAGTGCGCGGGGAGCAGCAGCGCGAGCCGGTCCCCGGGCTCGGCCCCCAGGTCGCCCTGGAGCAGGTTCGCGGTCTTGGCCACCCAATTGGCGAAGGTCGCGACGGACAATTCGACGCGTTCGCCGGTGGCGTCGTCGTAGAAGGTGACGAGCGGGCGGCCCGGATCGGCGGCGAGCGCGGATCGCAGCAGGTCGGCAGGGGTGCGGTCAATGGCGTTCACCCGGCACAGGGTACGCGGGGCCCTCCCCCGTACGGGGGTTCGCGGCTCCTCCGTACGGGGGAGGGGTATCCGCGGCGGAGCGGACGGAGCATCAGATCTCGGATGGCGCCCCGTGGGGAGCGTGCCCACCATCCTTTTCATGCGTGGATTCCTTGCTTCCTCGATCGGCGTCGCGACGGCCGCCGTACTGGCCCTGCCCCTCGCGCTCCCGACTCCAGCACTCGCCGAAACCGTCCCCGTGACCCCGGCCGGGTCCACCCAGTCGCTGCCGCTCGTCCCCATGGGACCCGCGGTGGACCGCACGCCCGGCGTCCCCGGAATGAGCGCCTCGGCCCGCGGCCCCGAGACGCAGGGCCTGGCCGCCCGTGAGGTCAAGACGTTCTCGATGGTCGGCGTCGTCTGGGACGACGTCACCACCCAGCTCAACGGCCGCGTCCAGGTCCGTACCCGCTCCGTCCGGACCGCCACCTGGTCCGACTGGCAGGACGTCGAGGTCCACAACAGCGAGCACGCGGCCGACCCCGACGCGGCGGAGCGCGACTCCGGCCGGGTCCGCGGCGCCACCGCCCCGCTGTGGGTCGGCGAGTCCGACGGCGTGGAGGTCCGCGTCGAGGCGGAACGGGACGCCCCGGCCACCCGCGCGGGCTCCCGGCTGCCGTCGGGCATGCGCATCGAACTCGTCGACCCGGGCGCGGCCACGCTCCCCGGGGCCGGCGACGGCAAGAACAGCGGCCCGGCCGACGACAAGGGCGACCTGGTCGCGCCCGGCCTGACGATGGCGATGGCCGAGGCCTCCGCGGTCAACGTGCCGCACGCCCCGCTCGGCGCGAACGAGATCACCGAACTGAACAAGGCCGACTCCACCGCCGACGCCGTCTTCGCCAGCGACGGCGAACTGACCGCGGCGGCCGCCCCGTACATCGGCCCGCGCCCGCGGATCGTCACCCGCAAGGGGTGGGGCGCGGACGAGTCCCTGCGGGAGAAGGCCTTCGCCTACACGAACACCGTGAAGGCGGCGTTCGTCCACCACAGCGCCTCCGGCAACAACTACGCCTGCAAGGACGCCCCGGCGGTCCTGCGCAGCCTGTACCGCTACCACGTGGTCAGCAGCGGCTGGCGCGACTTCGGCTACAACTTCGCCGTCGACAAGTGCGGCACGGTCTACGAGGGCCGCGCGGGCGGCGTCTCCAAGCCGGTCCTCGGCGCGCACACCATGGGCTTCAACACGGACAGCATGGGCGTGGCGGTGCTCGGCACCTTCACCTCGTCCGCACCCCCGGCCGCCGCCGTCGACGCGGTCGCCCGCCTCACGGCCTGGAAGCTCGGCCTCTTCGGCCGGGACCCGCGCGCCAAGACCACCCTGAAGTCGGGCGGCGGCAACCGCTACCCGAAGGGCAGGAACGTCTCGATGAACGTCATCTCGGGTCACCGGGACGGCTTCGCGACGGAATGCCCCGGCAAGAAGCTGTACGGCAAGCTCCCCACGACCCGCACCTCCTCGGCGAGACTCCAGGGCCGCCCGTAGGCGGGCCTGCGGCGTTCGTTGTCGGGGCGCCCGAGTACGTCCGGTACCCGGCCGCCCCTCCGCCTCGCGGTGCCTCCCCCCGGCCCTGCGGCCCTGGGGCGGCGTACCCGGGCACCCCTCCGCCTCGCGGTGCCTCCCCCCGGCCTGCGGCCCTGGGGCGGCGGCCTCATTGGGCCGGCCTCCGCGGGGCTGCAGCAGCCCCGCACCGCGCGGCTACGGGCCTGCGGCCTTCGACGGGGGCCGATGCTCGCCCCGTGGTTCGGCCGCCGGCCAGAGCCGGGTCTTCGTGCAGGCGCAGGCGCAGGCGCGGGCTCGGGTTCCGGGGCGGGCTACGCTCGATCCATGGCCGGCCGTTTCGAACCCCTCAACCGCACCGCCGTGCGCGGCGGGCGCACCGCCGTGCCGCCGGGGCGGGGGAGCGGCGTCGGCGGCGGGGGAGCGGCACGCCGTTGGACCCCCGACGGCCCGGTCGACCTCGGCCTCACCCTCGGCCCGCTCCGCCGCGGCCCCGGCGACCCCACCTTCCGCACCACGCCCGACGGCTCCGTCTGGCGCGCCACCCGGACCCCCGACGGGCCCGCCACCCTCCGCGTCTCCCGGGCCGGGACGGACATCGACGCCGAGGCCTGGGGCGCCGGCGCCGCATGGCTCCTCGACCGCCTGCCCGTCCTCCTCGGCGCGGGCGACGACCCGGCGGTCTTCGTCCCCCGCCACCGCCTCGTGCACGCCAGCCACCGCCGCCGCCCCGGCCTGCGCCTGACCCGCACCGGCCTGGTGCTGGAGTCCCTGATCCCCACGGTCCTGGAGCAGAAGGTCACCGCCGACGAGGCCTACCGCGCATGGCGGCGCCTGGTGCGGCAGTACGGCGAGCCCGCACCCGGCCCGCACGGGCAGGACCTGTACGTCATGCCCGACCCCCGCACCTGGGCGCTGATCCCGTCCTGGGACTGGCACCGGGCCGGGGTCGACGCCAAGCGCTCCGACACCATCGTCCGGGCCGTCCGCGTCGCGAACCGCCTGGAGGAGGCCGCAACCATGGACCTGCCCGAGGCCGTGCGTCGCCTGGAGGCCGTCCCCGGCGTCGGCCCGTGGACCTCCGCCGAGACCCTCCAGCGCAGCAACGGCCATCCCGACGCCGTCACCACGGGTGACCTGCACCTGCCCGGGATCATCGGCTACGCCCTCGCGGACGACCGCGACGCCGACGACGCCGCGATGCTGGAGCTCCTCGCCCCGTACGAGGGCCAGCGCCACCGCGCGGCCCGCCTGATCCTCCTCGCCGGCCGCACCCCGCCCCGCCGCGCCCCGCGCATGTACCGCAGCGACATCGGCCGCTTCTAGGCCCGCCCCGGCCGGGCGCCCCGGCCCGCAGGGCTCGCCGCAGGCAGCCCGTCAGCGGACCTCTATGAAGTCCTCCGGCGAACGTCCCGGCCGCTGCGGCGGGGCCGCCGCCGGGTGGCCGACGGCCACCGTCCCCATCGGGTCCCAGTCCGACGGCAGGTCCAGCACCTCCCGCACCACGTCCCGGCAGAACATGGTCGAGGACACCCACGCCGACCCCAGCCGCTCACCGGCCAGTGCGACGAGCAGGTTCTGCACCCCCGCACCCATGGCCACCACGAACATCTCCCGCTCCGCGGCGTCCCGCCGGGCGTGTCCGTAGTGGTGCGCCCCGTCCGTCACCAGACACGGCACCACCAGGTACGGGGCGGCCCGCAGCACGTCCCCGCGCCGTACCCGCTTGGCGATGGACTCCTCGGACTTGCCGTCCGACCGCAGGTCCGCGATCCACGCGTCCCGCATCGCGTCCAGCAGCCGCACCCGCGAGGCCTCGGACTCCAGCAGCACGAACCGCCACGGCGTCGTGTGGTGCGGGGCCGGGGCCGTCACGGCCGCGGCCACCGCCCGCCGCACCGCGCCCGGGTCCACCGGCTCCGCCGTGAAGGCCCGTACGGTCCGGCGCTGGGTGACGGCCTCCCGGACCGCCTCCGAGGTCCCCAGCCGGAACATGTCGTCGGCCGGCGCCCGCACCAGGTCCCGCGCCGAGGCGCCCTCCCCCAGGACGTGCGCCAGTCCCCGTACGACGGCCACCGGCAGGCCGGCCGCCTTGCCCTTGACCAGGTCGCCGGCGGCGGCGAGCTCGTCCGCCGTCGCCACCACCGTCGCGCTCAGCGGATTGCCGTGGGCGTCGGTGCCGCCGCGCAGGTCGTCCAGGACCCGCACCCCGGCGGAGCCGATGGCCACGTCCGTCAACCCGTTGCGCCACGGCCGCCCGAAGGTGTCCGTGACGACCACGCCCACGTCCACGGAGAGCGCGTCGCGCACCCCGGTTCGGATCGCCGCAGCCGAGGCGTCCGGGTCCTCCGGGAGCAACAGGACCGTGCCGGGGGCGGTGTTGGAGGCGTCCACGCCGGCCGCGGCCATCACCAGGCCCTGCCGGTTCTCGACGATCCGCAGGGGTCCCCGGCGCGCGACCACCCGTACGGTCTCCGCGTCGATGGCGGCCTCGCGCGAGTCCGCCCGCACGATCCGGCCCTCGGCCTTGGAGACGATCTTCGAGGTGACGAGCAGGACGTCACCGTCGCGCAGATCGGGGGCGGCCGCCGTGATCACCTTCGCCAGGTCGTCGCCCGGCCTGACCTCCGGTATCCCGTCGACGGCCCGCACCTCGTACGAGGGCGCCGCCGTCACCGAGAGGCCTCCGCCAGCTCCAGCGCGGCCCGGGCCATCTCGGCGGTGGCCTCCAGGTCGGTCATCATCAGCGGCACCGCACGGCAGGTGATCCCGGCGGCCTCCACCTCGGCGACGGCGTCCGCGTCGGAGGTGTCGACCAGCCAGCCGTCGAGCAGTCCGGTCCCGTAGTGCAGGGCGACCGCGGCGGCCGTGGACTCGACGCCCACCGCGGCGAGCACCTTGTCGGCCATCCCGCGCACCGGCGCACCGCCGACGATGGGGGACAGGCCCACGACGGGGGCGTCGGCGGCGGCCACGGCGTCCCGGATGCCGGGCACGGCGAGGATCGTGCCGACCGACACCACCGGGTTGGACGGCGGGAGGACGATCACGTCGGCAGCGGCGATGGCCTCCAGCACGCCGGGCGCGGGCTTGGCCTGTTCGGCCCCCACGGGTACGACGGCCTCCGCGTCCACCGAGGCGCGCAGCCGGACCCAGTACTCCTGGAAGTGGATGACCCGGCGCTCGCCGGTTCCGGCCTCGGTGATCGCGACGTGGGTCTCGACCCGGTCGTCGGACATGGGCAGCAGCCGGACGCCGGGCTGCCAGCGGTCGCAGAGGGCCTCGGTGACGGCGCTGAGCGGGTAGCCGGCGCCGAGCATCTGCGTGCGGACGATGTGGGTGGCGAAGTCGCGGTCGCCGAGGCCGAACCAGGTGGGTCCGACCCCGTAGGCGGCGAGTTCCTCCTTGACGGTGAAGGACTCGTCGGTGCGGCCCCAGCCCTGGTCCTCGTTGATGCCACCGCCGAGGGTGTACATCACCGTGTCCAGGTCGGGGCAGACCTTGAGCCCGAAGAGGTGGATGTCGTCACCGGTGTTGCCGATGACGGTGATGTCCGCGTCGGGCACCGCCGACTTGAGTCCGCGAAGGAAGCGGGCGCCGCCTATACCGCCGGCCAGAACAACAATGCGCATGCACCGAAGTGTCGCAGGCGGGCGGAGGTCAGGCGGGGACGGACTCGGATTCGGCCGGGGAGCAGCTGTGCATCGGCATCTCGGTCAGTCCGGGGAAGTAGACGTGCAGGCTGACCGCGCCTTCGAGGGTGTCGTTGACGACCTCGTGGGCGTAGCCGGGGGCGAAGACCCGCTGGCCGCCGGCGCGGTGGGTGAGGCGTCCGCGGGAGGTGTGCTCGGTGAGCTCGCCCTCCAGAACGGTCAGGACGCCGGAGGAGGCTCCGTGGTCGTGCAGGCCGCTGCCCTGGCCGGGTACCCAGCTGAGCAGCCAGACCTCGTAGCCGGGGCCGGTGCGCAGCCGGTGGTACCAGCGGGTGGTGGCGTCGTACTGGACGAGGTGCTCCCAGGAGGCGCGGTCCTCGGCGATGGAGCGGGCCAGGCCGACGAACTCGGCGACGGTGGCCGGGTGTTCGCGGGCGGGCTGGAGGAGGTGCTGGACGGCGAGGATGTCGCCGGCGATCTGGAGGTCGCTCTCGACGGTCGCGGCTGCGGTCGCGGGGACGGCGGCGGGTGCGGCGGCGGCGTTGGTGGTGCTGTTCATCGGGGTGTACCTCGACGGATGTCAGTCGTGCTGGCGGTCGCTGTGGGGTGGGGCCGGAGCTCTGGGGAGCCGAGGCTCCACGGGCATCAACAGCAGCAACAGCAACAGCGAACCTGGGCAGCGCACAGGAACCCACGAATGGGGGTCCGGGTGGTGGCTGCAGGCGCTGACATGCGAACAAGGAGAACGGGTCCGGGGTCCGGCTGTCAACCCAATGTCCGGTTTGGGGTAAAAGTTTCACCTCATCCGGTTACCGTGTGCGGAGAAAGGTTTGTGCAGTCCGTGGCAGGGGAGGTGGCGCTGCGTCGGGACTCAAACCGATTCAGCCATGTCGTGACCTGAATGTGATCTACGCCGCTCTTCCGGGGTGATCGCAACCCCGTTTCCGGGGCACGCGTGGATAGCGGGTGAAGGTGACATCTCGTGACGTCGATGGCATGTGTCACGATTTTTGGCGATATGAACACTTTCTGCATAGGCTTGGTTCCGCAGAGTGAATAAGGGGCCCAATAGCAGATCTCGGCTTGACTGCCCCGGAGCCACGCACTTGTAATTTCACTCGTGTCGTTACGTAGCTATGAGTGACGACGTGACCACGGGGACGCACCAACAGAGCGAGGGGCGCACATGACCGAGCTGTTTCAGGAACTGCTGGTCGAGGAAGCGGACGAGGAGCTCGGATGGCAGGAGCGCGCTCTGTGCGCCCAGACCGACCCCGAATCCTTCTTTCCCGAGAAGGGCGGCTCCACCCGCGAGGCCAAGAAGGTCTGCCTCGCCTGTGAGGTCCGCTCCGAATGCCTCGAGTACGCCCTCGCCAACGACGAGCGATTCGGCATCTGGGGCGGCCTGTCCGAGCGCGAACGCCGCCGCCTGAAAAAGGCAGCCGTCTGACACCGCCGGAGCACCACCCGCGGCACCCGCAGCACCCCGCACGACATATCCGAATATCCGCGCAAGGCGTCGACCACGACGCACAGCCGAACACAGAGCACCACACACGGTCCGCCTCCTGCACCTTCCCCGCAGGAGGCGGACCGCTGCTTTGGCAGCCGTTAGGGTAAGGCGCTGTCCAGCAGCCTCCGAGGGCACACCACCCCCGGACCCCCGGCCGGAGGGCCCGTACCGCGATGTCCCTGCACAGCCAGACGACGGCCTCCCACCAGGCCCCCGTCACACCCGAGTTCCCCCGGCACGTCGTCACCGCGGTCCTCGTCGCCCACGACGGCGCCCGCTGGCTGCCCCGGACGCTCGCCGGCCTCCTCGGCCAGGAACGCCCCGCGCAGAACCACGTCGCCGCCGACACCGGCAGCGCCGACGAGTCCGCACGGCTGCTCACCGACGCCCTCGGCGACGACCACGTCCTGCACCTCGCCCGCCGCACCGGATTCGGCACCGCCGTCGACGAAGCCGCCCGCACCGCCGGCACCCTCACCCCCGAGGACCTCCCGTACCTCAAGCGCCCCAGCGGCTGGGACCCCGTCAGCCGCACCTGGCGCGACGACGCCTACGACCTCCCCGACCTCCCCCACGGCGAACCCGTCCAGTGGCTCTGGCTGCTCCACGACGACAGCGCCCCCGAACCGGACGCCCTCGCCGAACTGCTCCGCGTCGCCGACGAGAACCCCGACGCCGCGATCATCGGTCCCAAGCTCCGCGGCTGGTACGACAAGAAGCAGCTCCTCGAAGCCGGCGTCACCATCGCCCGCAGCGGCCGCCGCTGGACCGGCCTCGACCGCCGCGAACAGGACCAGGGCCAGCACGACCAGGTCCGCCCCGTCCTGTCCGTCTCCACCGCCGGCATGCTCGTGCGCCGCGACGTCTACGACGACCTCGGCGGCTTCGACCGGCGCCTGCCCCTCATGCGCGACGACGTCGACCTGTGCTGGCGTGCCCAGAGCGCCGGCCACACCGTCCTCGTCGCCCCCGACGCCGTCATGCGCCACGCCGAGGCCTCCGCCCGCGAACGCCGCACCGTCGACTGCGCCGGCCGCACCACCGCGAGCCCGCACCGCGTCGACAAGGCCGGCGCCGTCTACACGATCCTCGCCAACAGCTCCGGCCGCGCCCTGCCCTACGTACTGCTGCGCGTCCTCCTCGGCACCGTGCTGCGCACCCTCGCCTACCTCATCGGCAAGGCCCCCGGCCAGGCCGTCGACGAGATCACCGGCCTCCTCGCCACCCTGCTGCGACCCGGCCGCCTCCTCGGCGCCCGCAGGGCCCGCCGCCGCCCCGCCGTCCCCGCCTCCGAACTGCGCCGGCTCTTCCCCCCGCCGGGAGCCTCCCTGCGGGCCAACGCCGACCAGCTCGCCGGCTACTTCGGCGGCGACCGCCACACCGACTCCGCCCCCGCCGGCCGGCACGGCGGAGGCAGCATCCTGACCGCACCCGCCGAGGACGGCGACTACCAGGAGACCGAGCGCTTCGCACGCCTCAAGCGGATCGCGCGCAACCCCGCACCCTTCCTCTTCGGACTCCTCCTTCTGGTCTCCCTCGCCGCCTGCCGCGCCCTGATCGGCGGCGGCTCCCTCATGGGCGGCGCCCTGCTGCCCGCCCCCGCCGGCGGCCTCGACCTCTGGAGCGTCCACACCGACAGCTGGCACCCCGTCGGCACCGGCTCCACCGCCGCCGCACCGCCCTACCTGGCCGCCCTCGGCGCCCTCTCCACCCTGCTGTTCGGCTCCACCCAGGCCGCCCTGACCCTCCTGCTCGTCGGATCCGTCCCGCTGGCCGGCCTCACCGCCTACTTCGCCTCCCGCCCACTCGTCGAATCCCGGCTGCTGCGCGCCTGGGCCGCCACCGCCTACGCCTTCCTCCCCGCGGTCACCGGTGCCCTCGCCGGCGGCCGCCTCGGCACCGCCGTCCTCGCCGTCGTGCTCCCCCTCATCGCCCGCTCCGCCGTCGCCGCCTTCGGCCTCGGCGAGCTCGGGAGCACCACCGAACAGCGCGGCGGCTGGCGCGCGGTGTGGACGTGCACGCTGCTGCTGACCCTGGCCACCGCCTTCACCCCGGTCCTCTGGCCGCTCGCCGTCCTCCTCGGCGCCGCCGCGCTCGTCCTGCGCCGCGCGCAGTGGAAGACGTACGGGCTGCGGCTGCTCGCCGTCCTCGCCGTGCCCCTCCTCGTCCTCGCCCCCTGGTCGCTGGGCCTGCTCACCCACCCCGGCCGCTTCCTCCAGGAGGCCGGACTGCCCTTCGGAGCCGGCTCCGCGGGCGCGCCCGACCTGCTCGGCATCAGCCCCGGCGGTCCCGGCACCAGCGCCCGCCTGATCCTCGTCGGCATCGTCCTCGCCGCCCTGGCCGCCCTGCTCCGCGCCGACCGGCAGTTCGCCGTCCGTGCCGCCTGGGCCACCGCCCTGGCCGCCCTCCTCCTCGCGGTCCTCGCCAACCGGACCGCCTGGGCCGGACCCGCCACCCTCGTGTACGGACTCGCCCTCCTCGCGGCCGCCACGGTCGGCGCGGACGGGGCCAAGCACCGGGTCGCCGCCCGCAACTTCGGCTGGCGCCAGCCGGTGGCCGCGCTCATCGCCCTCGCCGCGGCCGCGGGCCCGCTGATCGCCGCGGCCACCTGGATGCTCGCCGGCGCCGACGGCCCGCTCCAGCGCCGCGACCCGGTACAGGTACCGGCCTTCGTCGCCGACGCCGGCGGCGACGACAACCAGACCCGCACCCTGCTCCTCGACGTCGACGGGCCCGCCACGGTCTCCTACAGCCTCGTCCGCGGCCCCGGCGGCCGCATCGGCGACGCCGAGATCGCCGCCCGGACCGGCGACGACCCCCGCCTCGACAAGGTCGTCTCCAACCTCGTCGCCGGCTCCGGCGCCGACCAGTCCAGCCAGCTCAGCGCCTACGCCATCCGCTTCGTGATGTTCCGACCCGGCGGCCCCGAGGACATCCGCCGCGTCCTCGACGCCACCCCCGGCCTGAGCCGCCGCCACCAGCAGGACGGCACCGCGCTGTGGGGCGTCGAACCCTGGCTGCCGCGCGCCGTCATCGTCTCCGCCAAGCAGGGCGAGGCCCCGATCCCGGTCGCCGCCGGTCCCGTGGAGGTCCACGCCAAGATCCCCGCCGGCGAGCCGGGCCGCGTCCTGCGCATCGCCGACCGGGCCGACGCGGGCTGGCAGGCCACCGTCGACGGCAAACCGCTCGAGCCCAAGACCCTCGACGGCTGGGCACAGGGATTCGAACTCCCCGCCGGCGGAGGCCGCCTCGACCTCGTCCACGAGGGCTCCCTGCTGCGGACCGTCTGGAACTGGACCCAGGGCCTGCTCGTCCTGGTCCTGCTGGTCATGGCCCTGCCCGGCCGGCGTGCCGAACTCGACGACGACCTGCCCGAGGAGGAGGCCGCGCCCGCCTCCGGGCCCGGTCCCGGCGAGGCCGGCGAGGGCCGCCGCGCCCGCAGGCTCCGCGCCGGGGCGGAAGCGGACACCGCCCCCGGCCCCGTGGAGACCGCCACCGCCGCCGACCCGTACGCGCAGATCCCCGCGCAGCCGGTCTACGGCGAGGAGTCGTACGCGTACCAGGCGTACGGCGACCAGGACGGCTACGCGTACGAGCCCCAGCAGCCCCAGCAGCCGCATCAGGAGCAGTACGCCTACGAGCAGTACCCCGGCTACGACCAGCAGCAGGGCGGCGCCCCCTACGGGACCCCGTACCCGCAGCAGCACCAGCAGGTCCACGGCCAGGACCCGCAGCAGTACCCCTACGCGTACGAGCCCCACGAGCAGTACCCACCGCACGACGCCCACCCCCACGACCCGCGTCCCGACGGGAGCCCCCAGCAGTGAAGCAGCGCGCACCCCTGACGCTGGCGGCCGTGGCCGCGGCACTGGCCGCCATCACCGGCGCGGCCGCCCTCACCGCGCCCGCGGGCGGGGCACACGACGGCAAGGCGGCGACGTCCGCCCGGATGCCGGTGGAGCGGTCCCTGCTGGTGTGCCCCGGCCCCAGCTCCTCGGACATCGCCGAGACCACGTACACGTCGTTCACGCCCGGCGCCCCCTCCGGCGAGGCCAAGGGATCGGCCCGGCTGCTCGGCGCCACCAAGGACGCCAAACCCGTCCTGGAGCCCAAGGAGCCCGGCAAGCCCGTCGGCGCCACCGCCAACGGGGCCGACGCCCCCGCCCTCACCGGAAGCGCCGACGGGGTCCTGGCCCCCGGCTGGACGGCACAGCTGACCACCAAGGTCACGGTCGGCCGGGCCCGGGGCGTACTCGGCGTCGGCTGCACCGCGCCCGGCACCGACTTCTGGTTCCCCGGCGTCAGTACCGCCAAGGGCCGCGAGGACTACGTCCACCTCACCAACCCCGACGACGCGGCGGCCGTCGTCGACATCACGCTCTTCGGCCCCGACGGCGTGGCCAAGCCCGACGCGGGCACCGGCGAGAACATCCGGGTCGACGCCAAGTCCACCAAGACGGTCCTGCTCTCCTCCCTCCTCCCGGCCACCCAGCTCGCCGACGCCACCGCCCACGTGACGACCCGCGCGGGCCGCGTGGGCGCCTCCGTCCAGGTCGGTGAGGAGAACGTGGGCGCCGACTGGCTGCCCGCCTCCACCGACCCGGCAGGCTCACTGGTGCTGCCCGGCATCCCGGCGGACGCCGCCTCCGTACGGCTGGTCGCCTTCGTGCCCGGCGAGGAGGACGCGGACCTCAAGCTGCGCCTCGCCGGACCGGGCGGCGCCATCAGCCCGGCCGGCAGCGAGCAACTGCACGTCAAGGCGGGGATGACGGCGGTCATGGACCTCAAGGACCTGACCCGCGGCGAGCCCGGCTCGCTGGTGCTGACCCCGAAGGACCCCAAGAAGGCCGCCCCGCTGGTCGCGGCGGTCCGCGTGGTCCGCGGCAGCGGCGTCAAGCAGGAGCTCGGCTTCATCCCGGCCACCCGGCCGGTCGGGAGCCGGGCGACCGTCGCGGACAACCGGCCGGAGCAGAACACCACCCTGCTGTCGCTGACCGCCCCGAGCGCCGACGCCAAGGTCAAGGTGACGGCGTCGCCGGGCACCGGCGGCGGCGAGCCGGCCTCCCAGGAGGTCACGGTCAAGGCCGGCACCACGCAGACGCTCGCCCTGGCCCCCGCCGGCGGCAAGGGCTCCTACGCCCTCACCGTCGAGACCGTCTCGGGCGGCCCGGTCCACGCGGCCCGCACCCTGTCCCTCCCGGAAGACGGGATCGCGATGTTCACCGTCCAGGGCCTCTCCGACGACCGCTCCACGGTGTCGGTGCCCAAGGCCGCGCAGGACCTCTCCGTCCTGACCAGGTGACGGGACGGAACCCCCGCCGCGTCCGGATCAGTCCTGGCCGTAGCGGGGGTCCACCGTCTCGGGAGTGAGGCCGAGCAGCTCCGCCACCTGCTCCACCACGATCTCGTGGACCAGCATCGCCTTCTCGTCGCGCGACTTCGTACGGATCTCCACAGGCCGCCGGAAGACCACGATCCGGGCAGGCCGTCCCTGGCGCGACTCCGACACCGCACCGAGCGGCACCGCCTCGTCGTTCCAGCCGCCGTCCGCACCGCCCGGCGGCCCCGGCACGTCACCGACCAGGAACTCCACCTCCGACAGCTGCGGCCAGCGCCGCTCCAGCCGTTCGACGGAGTCCCGTACGAGATCCCCGAACAGCTCCGCCCGGCTCGCCGCCAGGGGCACCTGCGGAGGGGCCAGCGGACCGCGCATCCCGCGCCCGTGCCGGTCCCGCCGACGCGTTCTGGGTTCGACGGGGACCCCCGCGGGGGGCTCGGCGGGGCAAGGGGGCAGAGGGCTGTCCGTCACCCCCGCAGGGTAGCTCCGAGCACGACACGGGGGAGCGAGCAGCGGTGGAGTCGTCGCGGCCCGGTCAAGAGTGCGGTACCGTCCAACGTCGTGAGCCTTGTACGTCGCTGTTCGCGCACCGCGTGCGGCCGCCCTGCCGTCGCGACACTGACGTACGTCTACGCCGATTCGACCGCAGTTCTCGGCCCGCTCGCCACATACGCCGAACCCCACTGCTACGACCTGTGCGCCGAGCACTCGGAACGCCTGACAGCCCCGCGGGGCTGGGAGGTCGTCCGGCTGTCGGACGGGTCCGGTCCGTCGCGTCCCAGCGGCGACGACCTCGAAGCCCTGGCCAACGCCGTTCGCGAAGCGGCCCGCCCGCCGGGCCGCGCGCCCGGGTCCGGCGGATCCGGCAAGGGCGGCCAGTCCACCGGCGAGACGCGCCGCGGACACCTCCGCGTCCTCCGATCGCCGGAATCCTGACCTCGGGTCATCTGCGGTGTCGCTGCGGGTTCAGGGTAGGTTTTGCCGAACCGCACAGAACCTCAGGAGGGCAGGCAGTGGCCGCAGATCTTTCGAACATCGTCAAGGCGTATGACGTGCGTGGCGTTGTGCCGGACGAGTGGGACGAGTTGCTGGCGGAGCTGTTCGGTGCTGCTTTCGTCGAGGTC